>CAXTRQ010000164.1:13069-13529 GCA_964246705.1 uncultured Pyrinomonadaceae bacterium | reverse complement strand
CCACATTAATTTTTTTTCACAAAAAACCACCCCCCCCCCCCCCCCCCCCCCCACAGCCGCTAAGAAGAAAGCGGACGGTTTTTAAAAGTCGCGCTCGAACTCGGCGAAGGCGCGCTCCAGTTCCCATTGGAGACGCGCCTTTTCGCTGCCCTTCAAAAAGTTCTGGCAGTTGTTTGACAACGATGCGCTCTCCGGCTTGTCCGCCGCGCAGGCCGCGTCGGTGAGAGATTTCTGTGCGTCTCGCCAGAGGCTTGAGCCTGCGAGAAAAGAATATTGAAGACTCGCGCGCGCCATCGTCTTGAGTTGCCGGTAATCCATCGCTTGATCTTCGGCCGCCTTCAAATATTCGTGGGTCATGTCAGAACGCGAGACACCTAAATCATCCGTTGCGAGCGCGACCGGCACGCCGTATTTAAGATAGACCGCCAGCGGATGGCGCTGGCCGCGCACGCCCAAGATG
>CAXTRQ010000164.1:0-13005 GCA_964246705.1 uncultured Pyrinomonadaceae bacterium | reverse complement strand
CGCCGAGCAGAGTTTGTGGGTCGTCTTCCTCCATCACGTCAACGCCATGACCGATGCGCTCGGCGTGTCCCTTCAGAATTGATTCGCGGATGTGTGATCTCAAGCCTTCGGGCGGCACGAGTCCCGCCGCCAGTTCTCCGGCGTGCAGCGTAATGTGCACCTTCGGATAGAGCGCGTGCAGGTAATCGAGCAGTCGCATGTGAAGTGAAAAGTCGCGCATTGAGATAAGCGAATCTTCGGCCTGCACGAGGTTTAAGCCGACGAGGCGAGCGTCGCGTCCGGCCATCTCGAAGGCGGCGAGCATCTGCGCGAAAACCTGTTCGCGTAAGGCCGCGCGCCCGACCTGAAAGATATAGCGCACAGAGACATTGCATCCGGCGTCGGCCTGCGCCTTCCCGCACTGCAAAAGGGCGCGCTCTTTAGCTTCCGCCTCATCGAGCGACTTGATTCCGTCGGTGATGCCTTCGCGCAAGCCGCCCGCGAGAAGCTTCTCGCGCATCGTTGAGAAATCATCGTTCCAACCCAACTGCCTGCCAAGTTGCGACGACCTACCGCCGTCGGGCGTCAGCATCAGTTCAAGATAACTGACACGCTCCGAGGCCGCGCGGGAAGTGGCCTCGGCCAGCATCTCTCCGGTGCGCGCGGCTGACGCGCCGCCGAACTTACCGAAGGTGTCGAAAAAATGGTCGTGGCCGCTCTGCCCCGAAAGCTCCCAGTTACGCATTGACCACGCGTCAATAAGCTGGCGATATAAGACCCCGTCGGTGAGCGCCTGAGAGACCGGCGGGCGGTCATCCTCTTTGCAGGGCGCGGGCGAGAGCGCAAAAGTTTTCACGCTCACGCACAGCCCCGTCTGCGCCGCCCATTGAATGTAAGACTCGGCGTAGATGGAACCCGAAAGATGGTTGTGCAGGTCTGCGCCTTTCGGCATCCGCCGGAGAAAGGCCAGCAGCATGGGAGGCTGCGTCCTGATTGATTCAAAGTAACGCGCCGTTTTCTCTTCCGTCTGCACGCCGAACTTGCGCGCGGCAGTTATCTGCGCGCCTGCGCTCTGCGCTTGAACTGCGAGGACGAGGAACAGTAAAAACGTCAACAGCTTTCCGATACATCTCCTGTGCGACAGCATACGACTGGCTTGGGACATCGGGTTGGCTCCTGTCTGGAATGGGGATTGGAGCGCAGCGAATTGACTAATGCGTGCGCGCCCGTCAAAGAGAATGGGAAGGTATGCCAGCCGAGCGTACTTTGCAATAGTCTTCTGAGATGGTTGAGGAAAAACAGTGTGCGGCAGAGGGCACAAGAGGCAGAGTTAAGATAACTCGCAGTTTTGTAGCCGCCGGAGGGGCTATCAATTTGTCGTGCCTGCGGTGCTTTCCGAAACTTAGTAAGCGCGGCGGGCGAGCAGGCGTGAGAGCGTCAGGTTCAATTGGTCTGCGTCAACCGGCTTCGCCATGAACTCGTCGCATCCGGCCAGAATGGCTTTGCCGCGCCATTCCCATTGGTTGTGCGCCGTGCAGGCGATAATGGGCACGTCTTTCATGTTGGGCTGTTCGCGGATACGGCGCGTCGCCTGACAGCCGTCCATGATCGGCAGGCTCATGTCCATCAGGATTGCGTCCGGGTGTTCGCGTTGCGCGATCTCGACGGCGGACTGACCGTTGTCGGCCTCCATGACGTTATAGCCGTACATCCGTAGCATGAGCTTGAGCAGCGTGCGTGTGTCCTCAAAGTCTTCAACGATAAGGACGGTCGGTTCAGGAACCGGATTGAACTGTTGCGAGACCAAATACATCTGTCCCTTCCTCAAAAAAAATCCCTCCGCTCCCTCCGGTTTTTCACGGGCAGAGTCCCACGCCGGAAGAGCGTGCGGGAGATTTTTAATTTCAAAGGGGAACTTTTGTTTGAGGGAATTTGATTGTGCCTGTGCGCCGCGCGCTTGTCAATCAAGAGAGGACTAAGCTTGATGAAGACCGCCGGAGCCGAGCATACTTGCCGGAAGATTTTGAATCCGGACAGGCAATGGAGAAAAGAAAATGGAATGGCGCGTGATGCTGACGACCTTCGGGGTCATCTTTCTGGCCGAGATGGGTGATAAGACGCAACTGGCAGCGATGACGATGGCGGCGGAAACCAAGCGTCCGTGGGCGGTTCTTATCGGCGCGTCGCTGGCGTTGACGCTCGTCTCGGCTCTGGGCGTCATCGTCGGCGGAACGCTCGGACAATATCTGCCGCTCGAATGGATTAAACGTGCGGCGGCGGTGGCCTTCATCATCATCGGCGTGCTCATTCTGCTCGATAAGTTTTAGCTCAATTTTCAATTGAGTGTCAGGTGACAGGATGTTGGAGGCGCGATTTACAAAAAAAGAACAAAAGTTCTCCGCTTCTGAGTCGTGCGCGTGGTAAGCTTGAGGAAAGCGACAAATCTTAATAACAGTTGAGGAGGAGAGGATGTCAGAACAGATTAATCCGGCACCTGCCGAAGAGAGAGAAACGCCAGCGTCAGGTCTTTTACTCGGAGTTGAACCGCTCATCGGCGGTGCATCGTACAAGGCGAGCGCCACTGACGATACGGATTCGAGCGACACTTCTGATTCGGGAATCGGGGACACCGATGGCACAGACACGTCGGACTCCGACGGAACCGATGCGGGCGGCGGCGATACGGACAGCACAGACGCTTCGGATGCGGACGGGACGGACGCTGGCGACAGCGAGGAATCGGAGTCGGGCTTGGGCGGCGAAAACCCTCTGGGTCTTAATCGCAACCGCGAACGGGTCAAGAACGGCGACGATAAGGACACCAGAGACACTTAGGCAGAGGGGTTTGAGGGAAGCGTGGTCATCAACAGCTTGGCGAAACTTTTAGAGCCATGCGCCCCGGAGGAGTTCCTTGCCTCTATCTGGGGAAAGAATTACATGCACGTCAGGGGCGGGGCGGGGAAGTTCGCATACTTGATGCCGTGGGAGCGTCTGAACGAGATTCTACGGCAGCATCGTCTGGACTTCCCGCGCGTCCGTCTCGCGCAGGACGGTCAAACTCTCCCGGCTTCTTCATACCTCCGCTATGTTGCGGGCAAGACAGGCCGCGCGCCGCTGCCGCGCCTCAAACTCGTCGAAATGACGAAGCATCTCAGGCAGGGCGCAACCCTCGTGCTTGATGCCGTCAACGAACTTCATGCGCCGCTCGAAGAGTTGGCCGCGATGCTCGAACTCCGCTTTCGAGAGAGCGTGCAGGTCAACGCCTACGCAGGGTGGCAGACTTCGCGCGGCTTCGACCTCCACTGGGACGATCACGATGTTTACGTCCTTCAGGTGACGGGGCGCAAGCGTTGGAGCATCTACGGCATGACGCGTCCCTCTCCCTTCACAGGTGACACTCAAGAAAATCCGAAGCCTTCGGGCGCACCTCTCTGGGAAGAGACGCTCGAAGACGGCGACCTGCTCTATATCCCGCGCGGCTGGTGGCACGTCGCGCAACCTTTGAATGAGCCGACGCTCCATCTGACGGTCGGGCTACATAATCGCACGGGGCTTGACCTTTTACGCTGGCTCACACAGCGGATGAGCGCCAGCGAGATTTTCCGTCAGGACTTGCCGCGCTTCGCCTCCGAGACGGAGAGGGCGGCGCACTTGGAGCGCATGCGCGAAGAGTTGTTCGCGGAGTGGAACGGCGACCCGCTCAAAAGTTATTTCGACGATCTTGACCAACGCGCAGAGCCGCGTGCGCGTCTCAGTCTGCCGTGGAGTCCGACGGCTGAGATTCTGCCTCCTGCGAGCGACACGCTGGTGCGTCTGCACGCGGCGCGCCCGCTCGACTTCAAGATTGAAGACGGGGTTGTGGAGTTTTCTTGCCTGAAGAATCGCTGGCGATTCGCCGGAAGCACTCTGCCTATCCTGCGGCTTCTGGATGAGAAGCGCGTGTGCGCCGTCTCGGAGTTATACGCGTCGGTCGAGGCACAGCTTGACGAACAGACCGTCCGCACCTTTCTCTGTGAACTGCTCATGCAAGGGCTAATTGTCGTTGTCAGAGATTAAACTTCCAGATGAGCCGCCAACTTTTCTTCTGTTCGGAACTATCACGCCGCGTCGCCGAAAAACCTCATGGCACAGCCTCCATCGGCGACGTGTGGCTGCTCGTCGAATACGCGCAAGCGTGGGGGTCGAACGCGCTCGCCGACAGCGACCTGTCGCCGGAACTCAAAAAATATTTGAGCCGCCTCGTCAAAAGCATCCCCCGCGCGCGCCTCCTCTTCATCAAGCAGGAGCGCCCGCCGCTTGAACGGCGCAACATCAAAGACCGGATTAATGTGTTCGTCGTGCGCACGCGTGAACGCGCCCCCTTCATCGTCAAATTTGAGTTGGAAAGCTATGAGCAGTTGATGAATATTGATGTGGCGGCGGTGGTCGTAGAGGGCGGCGCGAGCGGCGGCGGCGGGGTCGTGACCCAAGAGCCGCTGTTTCTCGTCTGCACGCACGGGCGGCGCGACAAGTGCTGCGCCAAATTCGGTTATGCTCTCTACAAATCTTTGCGGGGACACGTCGGCGACAGCGTATGGCAATCGTCGCATGTCGGCGGCGACAGGTTCGCGGCCAATCTCATCTGCTTTCCGCATGGACTCTTCTACGCGCACGTCACGGAAGAGGTCGGCAGAACGATTGTCGCGGAGTACGCGCAAGGCAGGCTGGCTTTAGGCGGCTACAGAGGGCGCGTGTGTTACGGTTATGCGGTGCAGGCGGCTGAGTTCTTTATCCGCCGGGAGTCGGGCATTACAGGTCTCGACGAACTCCGTTTTCTGCGCCGCGCGCGCGTGGACGAAAATCACTGGCGCGTGCAGTTCGTTGTGCCCGCGACCGGGAGAATCTATGAGGCGCAGGTTGTGAGCCGCCTGTCAGAGTTCGAGAACCACGTCACTTGCCACTCGACCGGAGAGCAGCGAGTGATTCAATATCTGTTGGATACTGACGGCGTGGCGAGCATTAATAATAGCAGCGGCAGTAAGAGCCACGCGCCTGCCGGTGAAACTCCGCAGGGCATCTCATAGAGACTGAGAATTGAGGTGGTCTGTACGGCTTCGGGTTTTTGTGCGAATGGATTTATTTTAGTAGGCGCGTCCAAACGGACGTGCACATCCGGACAGAGGGAAAGGCGAAAAAGCAGTGGCACAACAAGCAGAGGGGCGTTATACGAACGGGGAGACAATCGAAGAACAAGGGCAGCGGGAACGTGAATGCATTCACCGCCGTCACGGCGCGGCTGGCGGTTTCTACGCGGGCGAGGCTTACCTTAAACAATTACAGCGATTGCGCGGCGAAGCGGCGGTGGAAATATCACGCAAAGTCGGCGCTTTCTTCTGGTCGGACGCGCCGCATATTCGTGTCTGGCTCTGCGCGGACTGCGCCGCAGAGGTTGGACTTTGAACAAGGCTCAAAGATGCCGGGTAGATTGCTTTCGGACATTTACGCCGTCAAACGCGCCGACCGGAACAGGGGAATAAGATATTGAAACGATTTTTTGTCGCCGTTGTCTTAACAACCTTATGTTTGATAAGCAGCTTTGCTCAGAGACGCAACACGCGGCGGACTCCCGCGCCGAGCGCAACAGCCATGCTCAGTATCGTCCAAGTTGATTTTAGAAACTATGTATTTCCTCTGAATAATAAGTCGTACAAACTCATAGACGGATTCTATGCAGAGACCCTCGCCCCCAACGCGCAATGGGGGCTGGAAATGGCGGATGGCCCCTATTACGGCGACCTGACGGGCGACAGAAAAGAGGAAGCCGCTATCGTCCTGCGCTACGGGCAGGTCAACGCCCCCACGATGGCAGAGGCGCGGGTCTATACATTGAGGAACGGAAAACCAGCTTTGCTCGCAACCTTCCGGATAGCTGATGCGGTCAACTGCCAGATGATAAATTACATCGGAATCGAAGATGGCATGGTATTGGTCGAGCGGATTTACGGTCGCGGGTCGCAATGCGACCACAACGAGATGACGCAATATCGCTGGAACGGGCAGGAGTTTATGCCGGTCGGCGAAGTGAAAAGAATGCCCTGCCGGTGTTTGTGAAATGCCTTTTCTCCGGCGCGATTCAAAGTTGACCGGCCGAGGCACAGTCCAATTTAAGATAGGGGGCGAGAGGGTCTATTCATAGTCGAGAATGTAGCCACAGAGGCCGGAGAGAAACGGAGTCGTAAAGGAGGGTTAGACTTGGATAACAGCTTATTCCTAAAGATCAAGAACATCATCAGAAATGATACCGGGCTGGGCGAAGTCCGTATCGGTGGCGTTGAAATCTACGATAAACTCACAGCCGCAGGCGTGGAAGTGCCGGAACTGGCAATCGCAGAGATTCTGGAGAGATTAGCAAAGGAAAAGCTCATTGAAATTGAGCGCCAAGTGAACCCGGAAGATCAAGAGAAGCACGGCACATATATAATTACTTGGGTCAGCAGAAACTTATAGCACTTGTAACGTAAGTCTGCCTGAAAGCTTCTCGCGCCGTAGACACAACCTTGAGAAACTGTCTGAAAATCTCTCCCGTAGCCAACCTCCGGATAGCAAAAAGAAAACGAGTCAGGTAACCTCTATTGATTACCCGGCTCGTCTGTATTACCTCTAAGCTGTTGACTATTTAAAAGTTTGGCTGGGAGGCAGGGACTCGAACCCCGAAAGCCTGATCCAGAGTCAGGTGTGATACCATTTCACCACCTCCCAATAATGCGGTGACTTTGAATTTACGTAAGCCGGGTGGCAGTTGTCAACCGCCCGACTTCTCTTGCAGACAAAATGTAAGCGAAATGCTTTTTTCCGTGGGCGTCGAGAGAAGCCGATGAATAAGGACGAGCCATGCGCTGAGACGGAGATGCCGACGAGCAGCGAGAGTTTGCGCCAGCGGGTCGCCCTCTACGAGGCGCGTCTGGCCGAAATCGCAGACATGGCGGCCCACGTGCGCCACGAAATCAACAACCCCTTAACCGGCCTTCTCGGTCAGGCGCAACTGCTCCTGCGCGAAGACCTGAGTGATTCATCGCGCCGACGCGTCCAGATTATCGAACAACTCGCCACACGCATCCGCGATGTCGTCGCCGAACTGCGCGTTATCCAACAACCGCACGCGCTATCTTCGATGAACGACGACACAGACGAACGCGCGGGCGAACCGCCTCGCCACTAAGGTTTAAGACTGCTGTCCGAGCGTCCGCATTCGAGTTTCTTCTTTATCTACAATAATGATTTTTGAGTCGTGCCGCACGGTCGCGGTTTATTGACTTACGGCTTCTTGCTCCGTCTCTTCGACGAGATAGGGCGTCGTCGCTTTCACTGGATGGCCGGCGTCCTCGTTGAGAATCGCCTGCACGATGGGCAGAGACAGCGTGTGCTTCTTGGAGATGCCGGGCACGGGTTTGCCCTTGGCGTAGACGGCATGGCGTCCGTGCTCTTTGTACCACTCGGAGAGGTTGGCCGTCTTGTGCATGTTCTCGATAATCTGCCGCCAGCCGACTCCTGTGTTGTAAGCGCAGAAGGAAATTTCGCCTTCCTGTGTGCCGTAAGGGATAACGCACATCTCGGTGCGGCGGAAGTCGTAGTTGAAGAGGTCTTGGAACCACATGCCTTCGACGCAGAGCACGCGCCAGATGTCTGAGGGGTCTTCTGCCCCGGCGGCTTGCGTCTTCATGCGGTCGTTGCGGTCTGAGTTCGAGTTGGTCGAGGACGGTTTGAAGAGATTGAGAATCTGCGAAATCGGGAAGCCTTCGGGCGCGCGCGCGGCGTCGAAGTTGCGCATGATGGCCATCCCCAGTTGCGCGTAAGAAAGTTTGCGCCCGCGCGCCGTGTCGGTAATCACTCCTACGTCCTTCATAAACTGCTCGTAGTTGAAGAAATCGAAGAGCGGCGTCCACGCGCCCGTCTGCCGATTGACGACCATCAGTGTGAAGATGCCGCAGTTCGGATGGCAGTTACACGAAGACCAACCCCAAGGGGCGTCCGCGCCTTGCAGCATATCCATGACGGAGGTGAAAGCCGAATAGGACGAGAGCGGAAACCAGTCGCGCAGAGCCTTGAGGTTTCCGCCAAGCTGGGTTTCTAAATCTTCAGCCATCCCCGCGAGCGTGTAACGCTGCTTGAGGCGAATCTCGTCTGGCACGTCTTCGTCGCGCCCCGTGAACGAGACGGGCTGGAAGGCGATGGTCTGAACCTTGTCAATATTCTTGGCGGCGAACTCGACGATCTGACCGATGGCGTCGTTGTTGATGGTGTTGACGATGGTGGTCACGAGCGTGACCTTAATCCCGACTGCCGCCAGATTCTCAATCGCGCGCAACTTCACATCGAAGAGATTGCCGACGCCGCGATGCTTGTTCTTCTCTTCGCTGACCCCGTCGAATTGCAGATAGACGCCATGCTGTCCGGCCTCTTTCGCTTGTTTGCAAAATTCGATGTCTTCGGCAAAGCGGATGCCGTTCGTCGCGGCGAGGATGCGATAGAAGCCGACCTTCTTGGCGTAGGCGACCGCCTCCAGATAGTAAGGCGAGAGCGTCGGTTCGCCGCCGGAGAAGAGAATGATGATCTGTCGGCGCGGCTTGAACGAGACGGCGTTATCAAGGATTGCTTTCGTATCTGCAAAAGTCGGCTCATGGACGTAGCCGACCTGATTGGCGTCCATGAAGCATGGATTGCACATCATGTTGCAGCGGTTCGTCAGGTCAACCGTGAGGACTGCGCCGCGCCCGAACTTGATGTTGGAAGTGCCGTGCTTATGAACGTGCGAATCCTCGGCGGCGCGAAAGTCGCGTCCGAAGAAGAGCTTTTCGATGCGTTCGAGAAAACGCGCATCGGTTGCCATGAGGTCTTTAAAATCGCCGTGCTTCGGGCAGGTCTTCGTCATGTAGACCCGCCCGTCTTCTTCGATAATCTGCGCCTTGATTTCGCCGGGATGCTGGTGCATCAGAGATTCAAGCGTCGTCTCGCCCGTAATCACCGCGTCGCGGACTTCTTTGACGCAACGCGGGCACAACGAATCGGTCTCGCGCGGGAAGCCGAGCGGCGGCGATGTGCGCTCGTAGGATTTCAGGAGCGGCCCCGGTGCCCACTTCGGGCGAATCGCCTCACCTTCAGGCAAAAGCCGGTTAACGGACTGAAAGGCTTTCCACGCTGCGTCCGAAAGATTCGAGATGAGCTTCGAGCTTTTGACGCCGCTGAATCTCGGCTTCTCCGACTCGCCCCGACGGAATTGATCGCTGAACAAATCTTATTCTCCTTGACTTAAAAAAACCGCACGGCGTCCCCGCAACTGCTCGGACGCGATAACTTCAACTGCGTATGAATTGAATGGCTGTGCTTGTGCCTTCATGCAGGCGCATTAAAACAACGGGCATGATAACGGTATCTCCAAATATACGCAAGACGTTACGACCGCCGGACAGCGTCCGGCGCGAGGCTTTCGGCGGGTCTCGACCGGCGATTGTGAGCCTTCAAACACGGCGAAGTTGCACCAGCCGACAGCCCCTCCGGCGGCACGTTGCGCCTCTCAAGGGGCGAGCTTTTTAGATGCTTGAAAGGCTTCTTCGTCCTTCAAAATTTTCGGTGAGAAGAGGCGGCAAACATCCGTCGTTGCCGGCTGCGGGGCGGGCGGCGACGACGTTTTATGAAATATTACGGCGACTCCGGTCATATTTGGATGGAGCGGAAATTAATGCTGAAGAAAGGCGGACGGCGGCCTATCTCTAACGGTCTTTTTTTTTACGAGTCTTTGCTGTTGACAGGAAATTGTCGCGGGCGTATGAGTCCCTGCGACAGCTTTTTGCATAACTTCCAAGCTTTTCCTTACAGTAGAAAAGCCTCACCTCAAGGCCGGTTGCGTCCTCGCCGTACTTCTCGAAGCATCCCTCGGTCATTCTCAGTTGTCTGCTCGCCTTATGACCCAACGACAGCCCTGATGGCTCCCACCCGCAAAAGGAGAATTGCTGCTATGAGAATCCTCAAATTGTTTTCACGCAGAGTCTTGATACCTTTCGACTGGTTATTGGTACGCCTGCCCTTGGAGTTCAGCATTCCGTTGCTGCTGGTGGCGGCGCTCTATTTCTTCTGCTTCTTTCCGGCGGTTGTGCAGATCGTCATTCCATGGATTCTCCTGAAAATAGGTGCGTGCGTCACTTCGATGGGCGAATTTGCGCTCTCGCAGAATCCGAATAGACTCGCCAGAATAGCGGCTGCCCTCGGCGTTGCCGCAGTCCTCACGTTGACGCCGATTATCTCATCGCTGATGACGATTCTCATTGCGGTGGCGGGTATCTGGCTCAGCCACTACGTCGCAGGCCATAGTTACCGCATCTATCGCCGCCTGTTCACCGCGCCCGTCGAAGTGCCGCAGCCTGTGCTGCCGGGACGAGTGACGGAGCGCGCACCGGAGACGACGAACCCATTGGAGCGGTATCGGAAAATCGGCATCATCCTCTCCGGCGGTGGCGCGAAGGGGGCTTATCAGGCGGGTGCGATGAAGGCGATTTATGAGTTTCTCGAAGAGAACAACGCGCACAGCAAGGTGCAGATGATTGCCGCCACGTCAATCGGTTCGTGGAATGCTCTGTTCTGGCTGGCAGGTCTGATTAAGTCGAAGAATGGCGACGCGGGCGCGCTCGAACAATGGTGGAGCCGTGTCAACGTGAAGAACGTCATCCGGCCAATCACCTATATCCCAACCCGCCAGAACTACTTTCTCTCCAACGATCCTTGGCAGGAAACCTTCAACACCATCTTCAGTAATACAGATGCCGGTCAGAGGATTCTCTACCACGTCGAAAATCCGAACGCGCCCGACGCGATCCGTTTCTATTTCACACGCTCGAACATCGCGAAGGCTAATCTGGCTTTCACCACCAATCGCGACGATTGGGACAGCCTCTCCGCCAATCTTCCGAATCGTCGCCCGCGCCCGGTCATCACGCCGGGAACTTACCGCGTCGCTAAACAGTTGGGAGACATCCGCACGGGCGTCTTCTGCTCGATGGACATTCCGCCGCTCTTTCAATACACGCCGATTGAAGACGAGTTTTACGAAGACGGCGGAGTAATTGATAACCTGCCGATTCGCTTCGGGACGGAGTTTGAAGAATGCGACCTGCTCTTCATCCTTCCGCTCAACGCGAGTTTCGAGCGCAAGGTAGATCAAAGGTCTGTGCTCAAACGGCTGGCACGGGTCACGGAAATTCGACAGGGGGTGCTTGAGAGAAATGCTTTCAAGATGATTTACCTCTACAACGAGCTTGCCTCCTTGCGTAAGAAAATTGACGACCTTGAGGGAAGCCTGCTCTCCGCTCAACCTAAAGCCGGGGGCGAGCAACCTGATGTCAAGAAGCTTTCGTTAAACAAAATCGCCGACCGCGCGCTCAAGCGCACACACGATGTCGTCCAAGTCTTTTCCATTTGCCCGGCCCCCGAATTGAAAATCTGCACCACCGAGTTCTGGAAAACCAGAGAAGCCGGAGAAGCCTTTCAGTTCATGTATAAAGTGACGCGCAACGAGTTGAAGAAATTCAGCTCGCTCGTCAACTCGAACCAGATCAGGATGGTGCTGGTGCGCGCCGATTGCGGCGCGCAGAACAATGGAACGCCGGAGCGTGTCGAGAATTTGAACGGCGAGGACGCGATGGCTGACAGGTGGATTCGTAAAACGGCGGACGACCAGCCTTATGAGGTGACTTACTTCAAAGACTTTTAGTCCGGCATTCACTAAAAGCGATTGGCGATTGAGTGGGACGATGGGCGAGTCGGGTTTTCGCCGCGCGACGGTTTGCAGCTACCCTCTGTGAACATATACTATCGCGCCGAAAACGAAGTTATGAGCATTCATCCGACCGCCATCATCAGCCCCCACGCGGAGATCGCCGCCGGAGTGCGCGTCGCGCCCTACGCCGTTATCGAGGACGATACGATTGTCGGCGCAGGCTGTGAGATCGGCGCGCATGCGGTCGTCAAACGTTTCACCACGCTGGGCGCGCGTAACCGTATTTTCGAGCACGCCTGTCTGGGCGGCGAGCCGCAGGACGTGAAATTTAAAGGCGAGCCGAGCCGCCTCGTCCTTGGCGAAGACAATCTCATCCGCGAATACGTGACGATTCACCGTGCGAGCGGCGAGGGCGCATTGACGCGTGTCGGCAATCGCAACTTTCTGATGATCGGCACACACATCGCGCACAACTGCGAAGTGGGCGACGATAATATTTTCGCCAACGGCGTAGCGCTCGCCGGTCATATCCGCGTCGAAGACCACGCCTTTCTCTCGTCGAATGTCGGCGCGCACCAGTTCACACGTATCGGGCGCTACGCGATGGTCGGCGGGAAATCAAAAATCGTGCAGGACGTGCTGCCGTTCTTCACGACGGACGGCAACCCTGCGCGCGTGCGCGGATTGAACACGGTCGGCCTGCGTCGCGCCGCCTTCTCGCCGCTTTCTCGCCGCGCCCTCAGAGAAGCCTACAGACTGCTCTTTCGCGCAGGGCTTCCACTGGAGAGGGCGCTCCGCGAAATGGAGCAGACCGACGACGAGCATGTCCTTCATCTCGCTAATTTTATTCGCGGCTCGCAGCGCGGCTTCTCCCGCGCCGTGCGGCGCGACGAGAAAGAGGCCGAAGCAGCCGACACTATTTGAAGCGGATAATGCTGCTATTCCATTCGCGTAAATTCTCCCACGACTAGACAGTTAAATGTCTGGAGTCTGAATTTTGGAGTCGAAAGCCAAAAGATAAATGCTTCCGATTTTTGGCCTTCAAATTTCAGACCCCAGACTTTCGACTTCAGACTTCTATGAGCACAACAAATGAAGGCCGAACTGTCGCCGAACTTGCCGCTTTGGTGGGCGGGCGTGTGATTGGCGATGAAACGACAATCGTCAGACGCGTGGCAAGCGTCGAGAGCGCGGCGGAGGGCGCGATTGTCTTTGTCGAGGATGCGAAGTTTTTGGAGGAAGCACGCACGAGCGGCGCGTCGTGTGTGATTGTGCCGACG
>CAXTRQ010000163.1:8231-13552 GCA_964246705.1 uncultured Pyrinomonadaceae bacterium | reverse complement strand
ACATTGATTCTTACAATCTCTACATCAATCTCTATTTCGCAGCTATCTTCGTCTGCGGCGTCTGGTTTCCGCTCGACGTGTTGCCCAATGCGTTGCAATGGGTGGCGTGGGCGATTCCCGTCACGAGCGCGATTGATCTGGCGAGAGCTTTCTTGACCGCCTCCTTCGCCACACGCCATTTCTTTGAAGCTCTCTACTTGATTGCCACCTCGCTCCTCGCCGCCGAATGGGCGATGCGTTCGCTACGCCGCCGGATGGTCGCGTGAGCCTCCGAAGAGCGGCATCAATTTTTCGACAGGCATGTATAATCATCCGAACGGGATTCGCCGACCAACTGTACAGTTCAAACAAATTCTATGAAAGCTGAACCGATTCACTCCAAGCAGACGAAACTTGAGCGCCTGCGCCGCCGCATCGAGGGCGCGCGCGAAGGCGGAGGCCGTGCGCGCATCGAGCGCCAACACGCCTCCGGCAAATTGACTGCGCGCGAGCGCATCGAGTTTTTTCTCGACGAAGGAACTTTTGAGGAATTCGGCCAGTTGGTCGTCCATCGCTCGCGCGACTTCGGACTCGAAGAACAACTCTACCCGGGCGACGGCGTCGTGACCGGGCATGGACTCGTCGCAGGTCGCTGCGTCTTCGTCTTCGCACAGGATTTCACGGTCTTCGGCGGGTCGCTCTCCGAAACGCACGCGGAAAAAATCTGCAAGGTGTTGGACATGGCGATGCGCTTGGGCGCGCCCGTCGTCGGCCTTAACGATTCCGGCGGCGCGCGGATACAGGAGGGCGTCGTCAGTCTCGGCGGCTATGCGGACATCTTCCTGCGCAACACGCTCGCCTCCGGCGTCGTGCCGCAGATTAGCTGCATCATGGGGCCGTGCGCGGGCGGAGCGGTCTACAGTCCGGCGATTACAGACTTCAACGTGATGGTCAAGAACACGTCCTACATGTTCATCACCGGCCCCGACGTGATTCGCACGGTGACGCACGAAGACGTGACGAAAGAAGACCTCGGCGGTGCCGACACGCACAATCGTATCTCCGGCGTCGCGCACTTCTCAGCCGACTCGGATGAACACGCGCTGCTTCTCGTCCGCGAACTGCTCTCCTTCATCCCCTCGAACAACATGGACGACCCACCTCGCCTCGTCAGCGCAGACCCCTCTGATCGTACGGATGAGAGCCTCAACAGCATTATCCCCGAAGCTTCAAATCAACCTTACGACATCCGCGAGGTGATTCACGCGGTCGTAGATGAGCGTTACTTTTTTGAGGTGCACGAGCATTACGCCCCGAATATCGTCGTCGGATTCGCGCGCTTGGATGGTCGCAGCGTCGGCATCGTCGCCAACCAACCGGCCTATCTGGCGGGCGTCTTGGATATTGATGCATCAATCAAGGCCGCGCGCTTCGTCCGCTTTTGCGATTGCTTCAACATCCCGCTCATCGTCTTTGAAGATGTTCCGGGATTTCTCCCCGGCGTTCGGCAGGAGCACGGAGGCATTATCCGTCACGGCGCGAAACTTCTCTACGCCTTCGCCGAAGCGACCGTCCCGAAGGTGACGGTCATCACACGCAAAGCCTACGGCGGCGCTTACTGCGTGATGGCCTCAAAGCACATTCGCACGGACATCAATTTCGCTTGGCCGACCGCCGAGATCGCCGTTATGGGAGCGGAAGGCGCGGTCGGCGTGCTCTACCGGCGCGAGATTGCAGAGGCTGCGGACGAGGAGGCGGCGCGGCGCGCGCGCGTCTCGGAGTTTGAAGAGAAATTTGCTAACCCTTACATCGCCGCCGAGCGCGGCTTCATTGACGAGATTATCGAGCCTTCACAGACGCGCGCAAAGCTCATCAGCGCCCTCTCCATGCTCGAAAATAAACGCGACACAAACCCGCCGAAGAAGCACGGCAACATTCCCCTATAGAGCAAATTTCCGTTGCGCGTCGGGCACGCCTCGGTGTCCCAGAGAGAGTCTAAATTTTTTGCGCTTTCGCGTGAAAAATGGTTTCGCGCAAAGACGCAGAGAAAGAAGAAAATTTCATAACATCCCCTCACTCAAAGAAAAAAGAGAGCGGGTCGGAAACGTCTCCGACCCGCTCTCACCTTTGAGCTTGCTAACTTTTAGCTTTCGACAGAATGCTACGCCGCTTTTTGCTGCGCGGCTGGCTTATCTTTGTCCCTCAAAAGTTCGAGCGCCTTTTTCAACTGCACGTCTTCCGGTTGCTGCTTGGGCGAGGCCGCTTCGGGCGACACCTCTGTTTTGTCGTTTCCGGAGTTGTTCGGCTGAGCAATCTCGTCGTTGTCGTTGCCCGTTAAATCGTCCGGGTCAACCGCGTCTGCGAGTTCGGGACGCTTGACCTCGACCGAAGGCACGATGCCTGCGGCGAGAAAGGGCTTGCCGGTCGAGGAAGCCCATTTGACAGTCGTCAACAGCAGGCCATCGCCGTTGCGAAGCGTGAAGAGTTGCTGTTCGGCTCCCGCACCGAAGCTTTTCTCTCCGACCACGTCGCCACGCTTCCGCTCGATAAACGCGGAGGCGATGATTTCCGCTGCGCCCGCCGTCCCGCGATCAATCACGAGCGAGACAGGGCCATCGAAAATCGTCTCCTTCGGATCGGCGCTCAAGGTCTTGAGGGCTTTGTTGCCGCGCCCGATGGTCTGCGCCAACGCGCCGTCTTTGATGAAGAAGTTGGCGACCTTAACGCCTTCCGCGAGTGAACCGCCCGCGACATTGCGCAGGTCGAGCACAAGTTTCTGCGCGCCCTGCTTCAAAAGCTCCTGTGCACGTGCGCGGACATCTGCGGCCTCTCCGTTGTCCAGACTGTTGACGCGAATGACACCAATGCGCCCCGCTTCCATGCGCCCTTCAGCGCCCGGAATCTGCACCGCGCCGCGCCGCACTGTGACAGCAAAGGGACGCGTCCCTGCGCGCAGGATGCGAAGTTTGACTTCGGAACCAGCCGAGCCGTTGAGCAACTGTCGCGCGTCATAAAGCGAAATGTCGCGCGTCGCTTTTCCATCTATATACTCGATGATGTCTCCGGCCTGCACGCCCGCCTGTTCAGCCGGGCCGCGCTTGACTGGCGCAATCACGTAGAGATAGGAAGCCACCTGCGAAAGTTCCGCGCCGATACCGACCTGCGTGTTGTTGACGTTGGCGCGAAAATCGCGCACCTGATCCGCCGTGAGATAGGTCGAGTAAGGGTCGAGGCCGTAGGCGAGGCCACGCAAAGCTCCCGCACGCACCTTGTTCAAGTCCGGCTCATCAACGTAATCCTGCTGAATGTGTTGGAGCACGCTCTCGAAAATACGAAGCTGTGCGCCGGGGTCGTTCTGTTGCTGCTGCGCGCGCGTGGACATCCAACCGCCGACGACTGCGTAGAGAGCCAGCGTGGCCGAAAAGACGACGAGAAGAAATTTACTGCGAAAAGACATCAATTCACCTCAAGAGAGAAAAGACCTGCGACTTATGTGAAAGAGCGTAACAACTTTGCTTTACGCTGCAATGCTACTGATTTCGGATCATACAGTAGTCACCGGAAGTGCTGCAAGCCGCTTCAGGTAGCGCGCCCGCGTCCGGCTAAGCTATACTCCGCTTAGCTCCCTAAATCATTATTCAAGTGCCGGAAATAGAAATCACGAACATCGAAAATCAAGCCTCTGGTCGCCTTGTCGCAGGTCGTGTTTTGGGACTTGACCTCGGCCTCAAGCGCGTCGGCGTAGCCGTCTCGGATGAGTTGCGCCTGACCGTCCGACCGCTTCCCGCTATCAAACGTTCAAACTGGAAACAGTTGCTCCGCACGATTGCAGAATTGTGCAGACAGTTTGACGTACAAACAGTGGTAATTGGTTTGCCGCTGCGTCTCGATGGAACTGCCGGAGACGCGGCACACGAAGCGCAGCGCATCGCCACAAACCTCGGACTCTCTCTCCACCTCCCCGTAGACCTACAGGACGAGCGGCTCACCTCTCAGGAGGCCGAAGAGAATTTGCGCGCCGCAGGCTGCACTATCGAGCAGATTAAGGCTCGCGTGGACAGCGAGGCGGCGACCATCATCCTACGTGATTATCTGGCACAACAAAACGCTTCAACCAATAGATGATTTTCGACCAATAGATACATAGATAAATCAGAAATTATTCCGGCTCACGGGTTTTTATAGATGAAACTGTCGCGCATTATTCTCATTGCTCTCATGCTGTTCGTCCTCGCCTCCACGGCTTTCGCATACTGGTCTTACACAGAGCTTCGCACGCCGATTTCCCACACACACGAAGCCGACTACATTGAAATCACACGCGGTTCAACGCCTGACCAGATTGTCGAACGATTGACCGATTTTGGCGTTATCAGACGCGGCTGGCTCTTCCGGCTCTATCTTCGCTTGAGCGGCTCCGGCTCGCGCCTCAAAGCAGGGGAATATCGCTTTCCGTCTCCGATCTCCCCGCTCAACGTGCTGGTCAAACTTGAAGAGGGCGAGCAGCGTCTGAGCCGTTTCACAGTCTTGGAAGGCTGGACGCGTTGGGATATTGCCGCGCTCATGGCACGCATCCCCGAACTCAAACTTCGCAGCCCGGATGAAGCGCTGTCTCTGATGGACGATACGAGCGAGATTCGCGACCTAGACCCCACGGCGAAGAATCTCGAAGGTTATCTATATCCTGATACCTATAACTTCTCGCCAAGCGTCACGCCGCGCGAAATTATTTCGGCGCTCGTGCGCCGGTTCAGACAGGTCTGGGAGAAAAATCTGGACGAACAGGCGCGTGCGCAGAATAAGAGTCCGAGAGAGATTGTAACCATCGCTTCGCTGATTGAAACTGAGGCCAAGTTGAAAGAGGAGAGACCGCTTGTGGCTTCTGTGATTTACAATCGCTTGCGACTCGACATTCCGCTCGGTATTGACTCGACTATCATCTATGCCTCGAAGATGGCGGGCAAATGGAAGAATGATGGGAAGGTCTATCTGAGCGACGTGGAAAGAGTCTCGCCCTACAATACGCGAAAGGTGCATGGATTGCCGCCCGGCCCCGTCGCCTCTCCCGCCGCGCGTTCGCTCGAAGCGGCGCTCAATCCCGCGCAGACAGACTATCTCTATTACGTGCGCAATCCGGATCGCAACGACGGCGCGCACAACTTTTATCATAGTGAAGCCGACTTCCAGCGCGGTGTGCAGGCTCTACGCGAATGGGAACGCACGAGAGGCCAGAGCGCCGGGGATTCTCCCGATACGATAGAGAGTCCGACACCCCCCCAGCCCGAGGTCTCCCGGCGGCAAATCTAACAGCGAGCGGAATTCGACGTTGCCGCGGGCAACAA
>CAXTRQ010000163.1:0-8221 GCA_964246705.1 uncultured Pyrinomonadaceae bacterium | reverse complement strand
CTTTCGATTGAGACTCCAAGTTTCTTGTGTTCGTCAAAGTGATGATTTATTCTCGCAACCGCCTCGTCTATTGGCAGAAAGCTTGGCCGCGAGATGGCGTCTTAAACCGGAGGGGATGAAGATGAAGACCATATTTGCTCTCTTATTTATCTTATTGGGATCGGCGGCGGCCATTCACGCTCAAGAGAAGGGCGTTGACCAACAGAACGACCGTATCCGCGACCAGAGCAACAACCGTGTGCCTGCCGTCAACGGAGGCAACACGAGCACGGGCGCTGGGCGCGGCATTGATTTTGGCCGTGGGCGGACACCCGTGCCGCCGCCTGTGCCCAATCCTTATCGCCTCTCAGCGCCAAATGATGTCGTCGCCAAAGCCGTAGAAGAATTGATGCGCGAACGCAAATTAATTCTCGACGAAACAGTCTCGAAATTGAATATCGGCGTGCTCATCACACAGCCCTTCACCTTCACCCGTGGGACTATCCCCTCGCAGTCAGAGCTTAACCGCTACGCGCAGATTCCAGAACCTAACAACTACGCATGGACTCGTGGCCGCTACACCTTAACGGTCGAGGTCGAACCGCTCGATAATAAGAGCACGAATGTTTCGGTCAACGCCAAAGTTGAAGGGCGTAGCGAGAGCGAGTTGGGGACGCAGTGGATAACTTTACGCAGCAGCGGCATCGCTGAACAGGAGTTCATTATCGCGCTCGTCGAAAGAATTACGGGCGGCCCACCCCCCGGAAGAGAGCCGCAGCAACGGTAACTTCCCAAGCCATATTTCGACAGCCCGTATCAGTCAATCAGATCAGCAATTTAGAGTCCCCCGTCTCAGAAGTTCATTGAACTCTGAGCGGGTCGCCGAAATTCATTTTAAGACTCCCAGAAATCTTTTTAGGTTATGTCTCAGAGCATTTTAGCGGGCAGATTTTTGCTCCTTCAACGGCAAGCTTTAAAGTTGAGCGCACTCTTAGCCGTTTCGACTTTGCTACTCACAAGCTGTCAGCCAACGATTCAGCAGTCGCAACAGTCCACGGCGCAGCCTGAAAAACAGAAACAGGTAAAATCCTTTGAGGCGCATATCCTTGAGGATGAAGCAATGCTGAAGGGTTCTCAGGCGATCATCGCGGGCACTGTGCGTAATATCTCAGGTGCGCCGCTTGAAAATTTAATTATCGAGCTTGAGTTGAAGCGCCGTGACGGCGGAGAGACTGAGAGGCGTCAGTTGCAGGTCGCGCCGTCGAGCCTCGAACCGGGCGGCGAAGGACGCTATTCAATCATGGTTCCCTCGCGCGAATGGATTAGCGCACATGCCGTTAAACTCAAAAGCAGCACACGCTCTGATGAAATCGCTTTTAAATCTGAGGTTGGAGCACGCCGCCCGCCTGAGCGTCTGCCTGAGCGCCGCGAGAAAGTTGTCGTTGTTCCGCGTCCGAAGCCGAAGAAGGGGGATGATTATCTGAACACCCCGGAGACGGCTGACCCGATTCGTTAGCTACTGCTCATCTAAAACTTGAGAGGTCGGCGTGACGACAAATCTTCTAGTGTTTACTTCACTCAGCATGGCTAAACGACTTTTTATGTAGGGATAACGGAAACGGCTGTGACTCCAAAATGCTGTCTCAACCGCTCGCCGAGGAAGAACTATTTCGTTGCGATTCTAAAATTCATGACTCGAAGACTGCTCTTGGAGTTTTCGCAATATCTCGATTAGAACTTCGTCTTTAGTTTATGGCAGTCCGCGTCTAGCGCTCGGACAACCTTTATCTACGGGTTTTACGTCACAAGGACGTTGAATCAATTTTTAGATTGGCTAAACTTTTGCACGGCCTGCGCTTCTTTGGCTACACTCCGTGCATTGGCCCGTTTGGGAGTGGACAGGTGGGCCTTACTTTTGAAAAGCTTTAGGATCGACTTATTTGGATGTCCATGTTCAAGACTCTTCTGTTCAGCATAGCTTTCATCTTCTCTCTCTCTGCGTCTGCCGCGGCGCAATCCACGAACAATTCAAATTTCCCTTCTCCGAACAAGGATCGTGAAGATTCCCCGCTCGGCTCGCCGGAAGACGAACTCAGGCAGCGCGCAGCGATTCGACATGAAGAAGATTCTTTCAAGGATAATGTGGAGCGTGCGAAGGAAAACGCACAGCTTGGCGCGGGGTTGCGCGCGAGTTTTAAAGTGAGCAATGCACTCTCACGCGATGACCTCAAAAAGCTGGAGCGCATGGAAAAATTGGCGCGCAAGATTCGCAGCAGCGCGGGTGGTTCCGACGACGATGAACAGTTGAAAGACCCTCCGCAAAAACTCGAAGCGGCGCTCGTCCGGCTGGCTGAACTCTCCGAAGAGTTGAGTAAGAACGTCGAGAAGAGTTCGAGGTTCGTCGTCTCTACTTCGATCATCGAACACTCTAACGAGATGCTCGAACTCATCCGTCTGATTCGTACACTGACTCCATGATGTATTCGACAAGCATGAGAAAGACCTTGCGACTCTGCTCCTCTCATACATTCCGGCTGCTGCTCTTCCCCGCCGCACTGATTCTCGGCTTAATTTGCTGTGCTGTCTCTTCAAATGCCCTCCAAAATCAAGATGACGAGGTGGTGCGCGTCGAATCCGACCTTGTGGTTTTGAACGTCACGGTGACGGATGGACAGGGCAAGTTCGTCCATAAGCTCCCGCGCTCTGAGTTCAAAATCTTCGAGGACGGACACGAACAGATCATCAATACTTTTACACTCGAAGAGACCCCTTTTGCCGCCGCCATTCTTCTCGACACCTCCGGCAGCATGGAAGGGCGCATCTCTCTGGCGCGCGCGGCGGCCATCCGATTCCTCGACGGAATGCGCGAGGACGATGTAGCGGCCATCTATAATTTCGATACTAAGATTGAGCAGGTTCAGGATTTCTCCGCAGGCCGAGACCTCCCGCCGATGACTTACGGTCTCAAGGCGAAAGGCATGACCGCGCTCAACGATGCCGTCCTACGCGCGGCAGTTGACCTCTCGAAGCGCCCCGAAAAGCGGCGAGCCATCATCGTCCTCTCTGACGGCGAAGATACACACAGCGGCGCTTCGATGGATAAAGCCCTCTCCAATGCGCTGGCGGCGAACGCGACCATTTATACTGTGGACATGGCGGATCAAATGACGCCGTTGACGCAGCGTGCGGTCTCCGCAGGGGTCTTGAAAAATTATGCGAACAAGAGCGGCGGAAGATATGTCTCGACGCCGGGCGGGCAAGCTCTGGCAGACGCCTTCGCAGGTATCGTCGCAGAGTTGAGTAATCAATATACCATCAGCTATCAGCCGACCAACCGCGTGCGCGACGGTCGTTGGCGAGCCATTGAAATTAAGCTCGCGCGTCAAGATGTCGAAGCGCGGACACGTCGCGGCTACAAGGCTCCGAAATCTTAATTTTCATCCCGCAACTACAGGCTCGTCTCGTTGCGTGCCTTGTCCCTGTGTCTCTCAAAGGCGAGTTCGATGAGCCGATCAATAACTAAGGGAAAGGGCTTGCCCGTCGCGCCCCAGAGTTTCGGATAGCCTGAGACTTCCGTGAGACCCGGAAGCGTATTCAGTTCGTTGATGAGCAATTCCCCTGTATCTCGCCGCAGAAAGAAATCAACACGCGCCAGCCCGGAGCCATCGAGGCTTTTAAAGGCCAGCTTCGCCATCCGCTGTATCTGCGTTATCAGACGCTTGGAGAGCGCAGCCGGAACGATAAACTCGACATGGCCTGTGTCTGTATATTTCTCCGTATAGTCTAAAAACTCTGAGCCTTCTTTGAGCACGACGTACTCGCCCGGCAGGCTCGCTTCCGGCTCGTCGTTGCCCAGCACGGCGCACTCAATTTCGCGCGCGTTCAAACCTTCTTCGACAATAATTTTCCGATCGTAGCGCGCCGCCAAGGCGATTGACTCGGCGAGCGTCTCGTGGTCTGTGGCGCGAGAGACGCCGACCGAAGAGCCTAGATTGGCCGGTTTGACGAAACAGGGGAAACCTATCTCCTGTGCGACTCGGTGGACGAGACGTGTGCCCTCCGCTTCCCACTTCGAGCGTAAGAACCAAGTGTATTTGCAGATGGGTAGGCCGGCATCTCGAAACAGCGCCTTCATCGCCACCTTGTCCATCCCGCAGCTTGAAGCGAGCACGCCGCAGCCGACATAAGGCAGGCCCGCCATCTCAAGCAAACCTTGAATCGTTCCGTCCTCGCCGTAAGTTCCATGCAGCACAGGAAAGATGACATCCAACGCCTGCGCCTGTGAATTATTGCCGTTCCTTTCGAGCGCGACGAGGCCGCCGCGTGAAGGGTCGCCGATGATGGTGACGGCGTTCTCCGCAGCCGCCACCTCATCCGTTAAAAGTCCCTTGCCTGCATCCGGCAACATCGCCGCCGCTTCCGCAGGCGAAAGCCAGTGCCCTTCCCTCGTGATGGCAAGCGGAACCACCGAATATTTTTTCGGATCAATCGCACGCATCAGAGCGCGCGCCGAACGAATCGAGACTTCATGTTCGCCAGAACGCCCGCCGAATATCAGACCTACGCGAATTTTCTTTGCCATCTTTTTCTAATTCAAAATCGAAAGCCACGAGTCCAAAAATCTTTGCTCGGACGGCTTTCTAATTTTCAGACTTGTGATTTTCGGAATTTTCGGATTTTCTTACAGAATTGTTTTGCCAAGCGCTGAGAGAACCAATTCGACGCCCAGTTCGGCGGTGCGATTGTTGATGTCGAGAGCGGTGTTGATTTCGACCACTTCGAGCGAAAGCATGCCGCCCGCTTCCGCGATGTGCTCCATCGCCAGATGAGCTTCACGATAGGTCAGGCCGCCGCGCACGACCGTGCCGGAGCCGGGAGCGTCGCCGGGATCGAGCGCATCTATATCGAGCGTCACGTGAAAGCCCGCAGGAGCTTTCCCCGCGATTGAAATGGCCTCGTCAATACACGCCCTCATCCCGCGTTCGTCAATCTCGCGCATCGTGATGAATCTGACGCCGAGTTGTCGAATCAATTCTCGCTCTCCGGGGTCTACATCGCGCGCCCCGACGTGGACGCAGAATTGTGGGTCGAGTTTAGGCGCGAAGCCTTCGATGCCGGTCAACTCCTCCGCTCCGTAACCGAAGAGGACGGCCAGAGGCATGCCGTGAATATTGCCGGAGGGCGATGTCTCCGGGGTGTTCATATCGGCATGCGCGTCGAACCATATCAGGCCGACCGGCTGCCCGCGCTCGCGGTAGTATGAGGTCACGCCGGACATCGAGCCGATGGCAATCGAATGATCTCCGCCCAGAATAACCGGCAGTTCGCCACCGTCCAGAATCGTCTTTGTTTCGCGCGCGAGATGTTCGCAGGCAGCAGTGATTTCGGGCAGGAATTTCACCTTCTCGTGCGGATTTGGCGTCGTCGTCGGGCAGACCAGACGCAGGTCGCCGAGGTCTCGGACTTCATAGCCGAGTTGCGCGATGCGTTGATTGAGACGCGCCACACGCATTGCCGCCGGGCCAAGGTCAACTCCTGCAATACTGGCTCCGAAACCGCACGGGACGCCGATAATACTCACGCGTCGTCCAGCGCCGGGCAGACGGCTGACCATCATCGTCTGCGTCTGTTCTGTTACTGTCTCGCTTGTCTTCAAAGTCACGCTCGTCACACAGCCCTTCATCCGCCGATATTAAAATTAAAGCCGCCGCTGCCGCCGCCGCTCTGTGTTGGGAAGAATGGTTTGATTAATCCGGCGAAGGCCGCGAGGTTGCGCGTCTGAATCAGAATTTCTCCCGGCCCTGTAAACTCCGCGACCATGCCCTCGCCGCTCGTCAGGCTGCCGAAGAAGCCCGCCGCCGCCTTACGCAGTGTATATTGCGTCGTGCCTTCCCATGCGACGAGGTGGCCTGTATCAACGACATAACGTTCGCCACGGTCGAGCCGCTTGCGATGAATCGCGCCGAAGGAAGAGACAAGCAGCACGCCGGAGCCGCTAACCTGCAAGACGAACAATCCTTCACCGCCGAAGAAAGATTTCGCGCCGCCCCACTTCGTATCAACCGTTAGACCGACATCGCCCGCGAGATACGAACTCGACTGCACGAAGAAGCTCTGTTGTCCCATCTCAATCGCCGCGATGTCGCCGGGGCCGCCCGGCGCGAGCGTCACTTCACCGGGGCCGCCGCGCGCCGTGAACGTCGAGACGAAGGCCGATTCGCCGCCCGCCGCGCGCTTCAAAGCTCCCATCAGCCCGCCCTTCATCTGCGATTGCAATTCGATGTTCGCAGACATCGAAACCATCGCGCCCGATTCGGCTTGGATGGATTGCTCGGCCTGCATTTTAATGACGGCTAAGGCAAACGAAGGTTGATGCAGCACCTCGTATGTGTAGCCGCGTCCCTCGCCGCGCGAGTCTGCGTCAATGTTGATGCCGTGCGCCGCCTGTGTTGACGAAGATGCTCCCGCGCCGCCCCCCGTCGCCGCTGCCTCTGTAGGCGCAGTGATGGGCGTCCCGCACGCTCCGCAAAACTTTGCGCCGCTCATCAAACCGGCTCCGCAGTTCGGGCAAGTCATAGTTTCACCCCCTTAGATTTTTCCGTAATAATCTGCACGGCATCTTCCGCCGTCTGTGCAAAATCGAGCAAGCGCACGTCCTGTTCGCTGACGACGAGGTGTTGGCGGAAAGCTTCGATGACCGGCGGCCAGCTCTCGCCGACCAGCACAATCGGGCGCGATTCGATGACGCGCGTTTGCAGTTTGTTCCAGACCAGAGACAGTTCGGTGACCGTGCCCATCCCACCCCGCAGAGCGATGAAACCGACCGAGCGCGTAATCAGATTTTGCAGGCGTTCATAAAAGTGTGCGCTCGCAACTTTGTCCGTGAGATAGCGGTTCGGCTCAGCTTTAAATTGGTTCATGACGATGCCGAGGACACGCCCGCCGCGCTCGTGCGCGCCGCGACTCGCCGCTTCCATCACGCCGAGGTAGCCGCCCGTGCAGATCGTGTAGCCCTGTTCGGCCAGCAGTTGCCCGATGCGTCGCGCCTGCGCATACTCGGCGCAATCCTCGCCGCACTTCGAGCCGCCGAAAATTGTGACAATGCGTTCTTGATTTGCGCTCATTTGATAAACTCGAATTTGTCTTGAATATTGATTAAGGTCTGATGCGGTAGAGCATACGCGGAAACGGGATCGTCTCGCGCACGTGCTCGATGCCGCACATCCATGCCGTACAGCGTTCGATGCCCATTCCGAAGCCTGCGTGCGGCACGCTGCCATAACGGCGCAGGTCGAGATACCATTCAAAAGCCGCGCGCGGAAGTTCGTGCACCTTAAGCTGCTCTTCCAAAAATTCGAGCGAGGTCGCGCGCTCGCCGCCGCCGATCACCTCGCCGTAGCCTTCGGAAGCCAGCACGTCAACGCCCAGCGCCAGCTCTGTGCGTTCCGGGTCGCGCGCCATGTAGAAGGCTTTGACCGCCGCCGGGTAGCGATGCACCATCAGAGGGCGCTCGAACTTATTCGAGAGATACGTCTCGTCCGGCGCGCCGAAATCGCCGCCCCACTCGAAGCGTGTCTCCAATTCGCCGCGCTCGTGCCCCTCTTGCAGCATGCGTACCGCATCGTCGTAATGCAGGCGCGGGAATGGCGGCACGATTGCTTCCAGCTTCGCCGTCTCACGCTCAAGAATTTTCAACTCTTCGCGCCTCTCTTCAAGCACGCGCGAGGCGATATATGAAAGAAAACGCTCACAGAGGTTCATCACGTCGTCGAGCGTGGCGAAAGCCATTTCAGGTTCGACCATCCAAAACTCGGTCAGGTGTCGCCTCGTCTTGGAGCGCTCGGCGCGAAAGGTGGGGCCGAAACAGTAGCTCTTGCCGAAGGCCGCGGCGGTCGCTTCGTTGTAGAGTTGCCCGGACTGCGTCAGGTAAGCTTTCTCGTCCTCGAAATAATCCACCTCGAAGAGAGTCGTCGTGCCTTCGCACGCGGCGGGAGTCAGGATAGGGGCGTCCGCGAGCGTGAAGTTGTCGTTATCGAGAAAGTCGCGCACGGCGCGGACGACCGTATGACGAACTTTTAAAATCGCATGTTGGCGACGCGAGCGCAGCCAGAGATGGCGATGATCCATCAAAAATTCAGTGCCATGCTCCTTCGGCGTAATCGGATAGCCTTCGACCGCCTGCAAGACCTCCGCTTCAACCACGTCAACTTCAAAGCCACCCGGCGCGCGCTCGTCCGCACGC
>CAXTRQ010000162.1:599-13553 GCA_964246705.1 uncultured Pyrinomonadaceae bacterium | reverse complement strand
AGCCAATGCATATTTTATTCCCCCCATTGAAGTAAACCCGAAAAGTGGTCTTACTACTGATAGCCGATTGCACTGTACAAATGATGGTAGCGCAATTGCGATCTTGAAAGACCTGCGCTGATTCGCGCGATGTCGCACATCTTCAGGTCGTATTAGTTACCGTTGTAGCCGTCGTCGTAACCGTTCTCGTACCCCTCACGGTAATAACGTCGGTACAACTCCTTGTCACCGAGCTTTGAACTGTAATCCTTGTCGGCGTTCCGGTAGGCGCTGTTGTTGCGGTAGTTTGAATTTCTGCGCCGGTTGCTGTCCTTACGGCCTTCCTTGATGCCCTCGTTGTAACCCGCGTTCAGCGCCGTCTGGCGGAGTTGGAAAGAGCCACCGTATTGACCGTAGCGATCCCAGTTGCGACCGCGCCCCTGCGCACGTCGCTCCTGTCTCTCTTCGCGCCGTTGGTCGTTGCGCCGTTGGGCGAAAGTCGCACCGGGAAGCGCCATGCAGGTAAGCAGCATGAGCATCAACAAGCTCGCAAAGAATCTTCGACTTCTGTAGTTCCTCATCCTATTTCCCCTTCACTTCCATCAACCTGATTGATGGTTAATTAAGAACCTGTTAACGAACTCTGACCCGGCCGATGAGCCTCGTTTGAGTCCTGCCGTTCGGCCAATACATGACTTGATATGTCTCGCGGTAGACTTGTCTTCCAACACGCACAAGGCGTGCCTGAGTTACGGTACGGACACGGCGGTTATCACGCCTGTCCCAACGGCGTTGGTTTCGCCACTGCGGCGCGACCGCGCTTGCCGCCATAGTGGCCGCCGGAGAATTTAATCTTTCAGCCGCCTTCGCCTCCGTGAGCGATGCGCCGAATCCAATCGAAGCCAGTAACAACGTCAGTGCCAACAATTTCTTCATGAGTTCCCCCCTCCAAAAATAATTTAGGCCGAGTACACCTTGGGACTTTCATCAAGCCCGGGGGAACTCGACCTGTTAATAGAGACGCCAAGTAAGAGCGAATGGTTACAATTATTTGCTTTCGACAGTCATTCGCTCGGGCAGGAGAATTTCTTGAAATTGCCGGATCGCGTCAATAGAGGCACAAGAACAGGCGAAGTTATCCTTGATAGGCTGCTCTCGCTCAAGTTAAACAGATAACCAAATCAAGATGCGGGATCAATGAGAGCACGTGTTTCTTCCCTCACGACAGAGTTTGTCGGACGAAAGTATTTCAACAATTTCCAACCTAAGAGGACGGCAGCAATCAAGCCGAGGATGACCCACGTCAAATCACCAAGCATGTCGCTCATAGATTCCACGCGGTCGCTGAATATCTTGCCCAACATGACGTATATAACCACCCAGAGCACCTCGCCGAGCACGTCCCAGAAAAGGAAGCGAGGCCAAGGGTAGTTGGTGATGCCGCTCGTGACGTTGAGCCAAGGGCCGAGCGGCGTCACGAGCCAGCGACTGAAGAAGATGCCCACGCCGCCCCACCTTTCGGAGAAGGCTTCCGCCTTCTGCAACTTAACTTCGCCGCCGCTGAATTTGCGGCTGATCTTCAACGCCAGACGCCGACCTCCCCAACGCCCCAGACCGTAGCCGATTTGATCGCCGACGATTGCTCCACCGCTCGCCAGTCCGAGCACCCACCACAGATTCATCTCGCCCTGCTCGACGAAAGACCCGGCGACAATAAGCATCAGTGTGACGGGGAATGGAACGCCGGTCGAAGCGACGGCGATGACTCCAAACAGCACCGGATAACCGTAGAGGGAGAGCGCCGAAAGTAATTGGTCTGTAAAGTTCATGGCGCGCGCTCTCCGGGCAAGGCGGCGTCCCCGTCATCAGGTGGCGGTGGCGGTGGGTACGGCGGTCGCGCATGAATGACGGCGTCCTGCAAGACGGTAATCACTTCTTCAACCGGGCGATTCTCTGCGCGCGCGATTTCCCTGATGGGTCGCCTATCAGCTGGCTTATGTGGCAACCCAAGCGCGCGGTAGAGGACGTGCGGCGGCACGCTATAAGAGCGTGAGATATAGCCGATGCTCATCCACGGGCGAATCTGCTCATCCCTGTGATTGTGCCAGTAGAGCGCACGGCGCACTGTCCGCACGGCGAAAAAGCCGGTCACCGACACGACCAAGAGAAATGCCAGCACCACAGTCCATTGCCGCCACCCGAAATGTTTCATTTGTCGCCTGTCTCACCTCTTCAGTGCGGCGCGCATCGCTCCGTCTAAAATGCAAACGAAAAATAGACCGCCCCGACGATGAGCGCGTAAGAGACGACGTTGTTCCACTTGAGCGTTTGGCCGAAGAAGAGATACGCGATCACGGTGAATACGACAAGGGTGATACATTCCTGCATGATCTTCAACTGTGTGACCGTGAAGGTTTGCGCGCCAATGCGATTCGCCGGAACTTGAAAGATATATTCAAAGAGCGCCACCGACCAGCTAAGCAAAATCATCAACACAAGCGGCTTCCCTTGATATTTCAGGTGACCATACCACGCGATGGTCATAAAAATATTCGAGACGATAAGTAAAATGACTGTCTTCATGCTGCATCCCTTGAGTTCAACATAGCGCGGCCTGTCGGCCAGTTCATCAGTCTCTGTATGCGCCCCAACTTTATCGTAAAAATCACAAGCGCCTCCCGGTCTCATCACAGGGAGGCGCAACGCAGGCAAAAACGCGGCGCGCAATCACGCGCGCGATGAGGTGGTTACTCGTAGCGTAAAGCGTCAATCGGGTCGAGTCCGGCGGCCTTGCGCGCCGGATAATAGCCGAATGAAATGCCGACGACTGCCGAGAAGATGACCGAGCCGATGATGGCCGCGGTGGAGACGAGCGTCGGCCAGCCAAACATCATCGGGATAGCCACAGAGACCACAATGCCGAGCAGGATTCCGACCAGCCCTCCGGTCAGGCTGAGCACGATTGATTCGATCAGGAATTGCCTGCGCACGGCGGACGAGCGCGCGCCTATCGCCATGCGGATGCCGATTTCGCGCGTCCGCTCGGTCACAGACACGAGCATGATGTTCATAATCCCGATGCCGCCCACAAGGAGCGACACGCCCGCAATGCTGCCGAGGAGCATCGTCATAATATTGTTGGTCTCATTAGCCGCCTCTGCCACATCCGTCATGTTGCGTACAGTGAAATCGTCCGGCGCGTTAGCCGACAGTTTATGACGCTGGCGCAAAAGTTCTGCAATCTGCGTCTGCGCCGTATAGGTGGCGTCTTGCGAGACGGCCGAGACGTAGGCGACTTGCAGGCGCGTGTTTCCTAAGAGCTTTTTCTGCACGGCGGTGTAAGGGGCAAACGCCGTATCATCCTGATCGCGTCCCTGCGGGTCTTGACCTTTACGAGCCATCACGCCGACGACCTTGAAAGGAAGATTCATCACGCGCACGGATTGACCGAGGGGGTCTGCGCCGGGGAACAGATTATCGGCGATGGTCTGCCCGAGCACGATGACGCGTGCGGAGGTGTGCACGTCCGCCTCTGTGAAGAACGCGCCGCTCTGCACCGCCCACTTGCGAACTTCGGGAAACTGTTCGCTCACGCCCTGAACGGAGGTGTTCCAGTTTTGATTGCCGACAACTATCTGTGATCTGGCATTGACGGTCGGCGTGACCATCGAAACGCTCGGCACTTCATGCCGTATCGCCTCAAGGTCTGCGACGGTGAGCGTGTTGGTTCCGCCGCTGTCACCCGCACCGCTGCGCACGCCGCCCACGTTCTGCGCGCCCGCGCTGACGAAAAGCAGGTTCGTACCCATGCCTTCTATTTGAGCTTGCACGGAGGCTTGCGCCCCCTGCCCGATGCTGACCATCGCGATCACCGCTGAGACGCCGATGATGATGCCGAGCATGGTCAAAGCAGCGCGCATCTTGTTGCGCACGAGGGCACGAAAAGCGACGCGGACAATCATCAATAAATTCATGGTCTGCTCATCCTTCAGGCGGTCGAATGTCACCGCTCGTCCTTTAGTCTGCTTCCTGTTCCGCGTTGGGCAGAAGATTCAACTGCTCCGACGCATCGCGCGGATTTTCGATCCGGTAATCGTCCTTGATTCTGCCGTCTTTGAAGACGATGACGCGATCCGCATACTCTGCGATGTCAGGCTCGTGTGTGACGAGGATGAGTGTCATGCCGCGTTCGCGGTTGAGCTTTTGAAAAATCTCCATCACTTCAATTGAAGTCCGCGAATCAAGATTGCCGGTCGGCTCGTCTGCGAGAATGAGCGCCGGACGATTGACAAGAGAGCGTGCAATCGCCACGCGCTGCTGTTGCCCGCCTGACAGTTGATTAGGATGGTTGTGCTCACGCCCCGCCAGTCCCACCGAACGCAGCGCCTCCATCGAACGGCTGTGGCGCTCCGCCGTCTCGATGCCCGCGTAGAGCATCGGCAGTTCGACGTTCTCAAGGGCCGAGGTGCGCGACAGCAGGTTGAAACCCTGAAAGACGAAGCCGAGCTTTTGACTGCGAATGTCTGCGCGCTCGTCCTTCGACATCTCGGAAACATCCTCGCCGTCGAGGATGTACTTTCCCTTCGTCGGGCGGTCGAGACAGCCGATGATGTTCATTGTCGTAGACTTGCCGGAGCCGGAAGTGCCCATGATCGCCACGAACTCGCCTTTTCTGATGGTGAGCGAGATGCCGCGCAAGGCATGCACCTCGATATCGCCCATCATGTAAGTTTTATGAATCTGTTCCAGTTCGATGACCGGGCGCGCTTCTTCATCTCGCGCGAGCAGTCCGGCGTTTATTTCAATTTCTTGCGGTCTAATCTCGAATGTTGCTTGCATTGTTTCGACTTCCCCTCGCGCTACTGTGAACAATCTGACAGCCGCCGATACGTGGACGGTGTTCCGGCGGCCGTCAATTTTTGTGACACACGACGATTACCTCGCGCGCCCGCCGCCAGTACCACCGCGTCCTCCTGCTCCGCCCGCGCCACCAGTGCGCGGCGCGCCGCCGAAGCCCGGCGCAGTCTGACCAGTCTGAAGCTTGCTCGCACTGGAGACGTTCTGGCCGGTGACGACTATCTCACCTTCACGTAAATCGCCTTCGAGAACTTCGGTCGCAGCGCCGTCCGTCAGGCCGACCTTAATCCGACGAGGCTGCGGCTTACCGTCTTGACCGAGCACCCAGACACGCCGGGTCTGGCCTTCCAGCACGGGCGAGGTGGCCGGTGCGATTCGTTCACGCGCACCTTCTGCCTGCGCCCCGCTCACTGCCGTTGAATTGTCTCCGTTGGCGCTGTTCGCATTTGCCGCCTGTTGAGAGCCGCGTCGAGAACCTTGAACGGAACTTCCGGCAACTCCGCCCTGACTTGGCTGCTGCCGTTGTGCGGTCGTCACTTGCGGCGTGAAACGCAGCGCGGCGTTAGGAACCTTGAGCACGTCGTTGCGCTCGTCAATTGTGATTTCCAGATTGGCGGTCATGCCGGGCTTGAGTTTCTGTTCCGGGTTGCGCACGTCAATCACGACGTTATAAGTCACGACGTTCTGGACGTTCTGCGGGTTGAGTCGCATCTGTTGAATCGTGCCTTTGAACTCGTCGCCCGGAAAGGCATCTACCGTAAAACTCACACTCTTCGCCTGCTCGACCAATCCGATGTCCGCCTGATCTATGTTAGCCATGACCTGCATCTGCGTCAGGTCGTTAGCGATGGTGAAGAGCGTCGGGGCTGAGAGGCTGGCGGCCACAGTCTGACCAACGTCAACGTCACGCGAGACCACGACGCCATCAATCGGCGAGGTAATCGTCGTGTGAGACAGATTTATTTCGGCGAGGCGCAGAGCGGCCTCTGCCTGCTGCACTCCCGCCGCCGCGTTCTGCACCTGAGCCGCCGAATTCTGAGCCTGAGCCTGAGCCTGCTGAACTTGTGCCTGTGCCTGCTCGACCTGCGCCTGCGACTGAACAATTCCTGAACTCAGAGACGATTGCGCGCTCAACTGCGCCTGCTGTACTTGCGTGGCGGCCTGATTGTAACGAGCTTCCGCCGTTTTGTAGCTCGTCTGCGCCGTCTCGACATCGCGCCGCGCGATGACGCCGCTCGCCGCGAGCGACTCCTGCTGGCGAAGGAAACTGGCGGCGTCGTCCATCTGCGCCTTCAGCACGGCGAGGTTGGCCTGCGCGCCGGAGACGCCCGCCTGCTGGTTCTGCACGGTTGATTTGGCGGCTAATGCTTTGGCCTGAGCATCGGTGACGCCCGCGCGCGATTGGCTGATGCTGGCGCGCGATTGCGCGACACCCGCCTGCGCCTGTTCGAGTCCGGCGCGTGCCTGTACGAGGTTTGCGCGCGCCTGCTCGACCTGCGCCTGTGTGGTTGACGGGTCGAGTTGCGCGATAATCTGACCTTTCTTGACCGTCGAGTTGAAATCAGCGTAGAGCGCAGAGATCGTGCCCGAAGCCTGACTGCCGACCTCTACCGTCGTGACGGCCTGTAGCGTACCCGTCGCGGTGACGGAGTTGCGCAGATTCCCTCTCTCTACTTTCGCCGTCATGTATTCGGCGGCACTCGCCCGATCTCCCCAAAGAAAAAATCCCACAACCGCGATAAGCGCCACAACGCCGACCGCTATCACGAAACGTTTCTTGCCGCTCAGATTTAATTTGATCCACTTCATGATTCTCTTCCTATCGAGGCTCCGCTCGCCGTCAGTTCGTTAATGCCCGGTTTCAATCAAAGATTCTGCCCTCAAAATCCTCACATCTCGATAGACACCGCCGACGCCAATTCCGTTACATCCGGTCATGGTTGGGAATCGTGAATTTGATCATTACGCTCCGAATGAGAAGCAGCCAGTCTCACAAGATTGAATGGAGCGTTGTAACTTTTTGGTGAAGCTTGGTGTCTTACCTGTCAGAAGGTCATTGAAGCGCCTTCGCATGAAAAAGCTTGACTCTCCTTAAAAAACCAACAAGGAAGAGGTGAGGGTATGAAAAAGATATTTGTGGCAATCATGTGTGCGGTCTTGCTCACCGCCGCGGCAATGCCTGCTTGGGCGCAAACTTCTCGTAACCGCGACGTGCGATACACGACGCAAAACAGGCGGTATGACAACTCACGGCGCGTCAACTATGACCGGCACAATGCGGATCGCTCTTTTACGGAAGAGCGCCGTGATAAATTGACCGTCGCAGCGGGTACTGGCGTCGGCGCGGCTGTCGGTGCGGCAAGCGGCGGCAAGAAGGGTGCCATCATCGGCGCTCTCTTGGGGGCGGGCGGCTCGGCGCTCTACACCTACGTGCTGCGCGACAAGGATGATGCCGGACGTTACTATCGTCGCTAAGAGAGGCTGTTGATGTGCCGGTGTGTGGAGATTACATTTTGCCATAGATGAATCGAAGCATTTACCGGAACCGGCGGACAGAGGGGAGCGCTCCCCTCAATTCGCTGCCCGGTATCTTTGAACAGGTAGGCTTCTGTCGAACGATTACGAACAGACACAGGATTTGGAGTTGGCGCGTCTGGCGCGCGAAGGCGACGAATCCGCCTTCGCGGAGATCATGCGGCGCTACAGCCCGCGCGTCTTTCGGTTTGCCAGCCGCTACTTTCGCCAGCGCAGTCTCGTCGAAGAAGCAGCGCAGGAAGTCTTCCTGAAGGCTTTCACACAACTCGACAGCTACGAAGGGAGCGGCTCGATGGAGGGCTGGCTGACGCGCATCACGACCAACACCTGCCTCAACATGCTCCGTAGCTTAAAGCGTAGGCCAGAGTTGACGGTTTCCGACCTGACGGAAGATGAGAGCACGTGGTTGGACGACAAGTTGGCAGGCACGGCCACCGAGCGTCATCGAGCGAGCGAGCGAAGTCTCGTAGCTGCTGATTTAGCCAGCCGCGTCCTTGAGACGATGTCTCCCGACGACCAGTTGGTTTTGACGCTGATTGATGGTGAAGATACGCCGGTCAAAGAGGTGGCGGAGATAACAGGATGGTCTGTCTCGAAGGTCAAGGTGCAGGCATTCCGCGCGCGACGCAAGATGCGAAAGGCTGTCGAACAATTACTGTCCTATAAGAGAAAGAATCCGACCAGAGTTTAGAAACCGCGAGGTGAGAGATGAGAGACGAACACATCATCAGCATTATCGAGAACGCGCCTCTATCCAGTTTGAGCGAGAGCGAGTTGGCGAACATTCACGCTCATACAGATCAGTGCACAGAATGCCTGCGCGCCTTTGAGGCGGCGCAAATCTCTGCGCTTCTGCTCAGAGAACGTGTCGCAGAGACAATCGAACCGTCTCCTTTCTTCCAGACGCGAGTCTTGGCCGCACTGCGGGAGCGGCAAGCAGCCAATGAGACATCCGCACTCAGGCGTCTGTGGAACGCGACCGGCGCGCTCGTCTCCTCGATGGCGGCGACGGTCGCGGCGTTGGCGATTTTAACCGTCTTCGCACCCGGCTCTCAGCCGACAACAGGATCACAGGAAATGGCTTCTACTTACAATTCCTATTCGGCGGAAGAAGTGCTCTTCGACCAGAGCGACCTGCCCACAGATCAAATGTCATACGGGCAGGTGCTCTCTACGCTCTACGAGTCCGATGATGATAGGTGAAATAATTATGGACAGGAACATTAGAAACAGATGGCAGGTTCGAGCCGCCACGGTGCTTATATTTCTGCTTGGCTTCGCGGCGGGCGCACTCGCCCTGAACGCCTATCGCGGATGGTCTAGAGGCGGCGCTCAGGTGAGCAGACAAGACCGTTTCGATCAGATGTCCGAGCGCCTGAAACTCAGAGACGAACAGAAATCTCAGGTGCAAAAGATACTGGGCGACACGCGCGAACAGTTACAAGCATTACGCAAAGAATCAGAGCCGCGCGTCATAGAGATTCGCCGACAGGCCGACGAACATTTGCAGAAGGTGCTGACGCCGGAGCAATGGCAACAGTTTCAGCAGATGAGAGAAGAGATGCGTGGGAAGGAACGACGCGGAAGAGGAAATAGTGTGGATGGCCTATCGCCGGTTGAGGAGCGCTGAGTAAAGAAATCAGTCGTGTTTCAAAAATGATGCTGTGGTTGATTTGAATGCTGAACATTCAACTTGGTGACAGCATCTATTCGTGAGTTCTACTTTTTTGATTTGTCGTCGGGCTACCATGCTGTCCGACCGAGATCGCCCCATGCGGCGCGGGCTACAAAGTAAGAGTTAGGTTTGACACTGCGGAAATCAGGTCGTGCGGACTGACCGGCTTGGCGACGTGCATCTGATAGCCCGCGTCAAGCGCGCGCTTGAGGTCTTCATCCCGCGCGTAGGCGGTGAGTGCCGCCGCAGGGATGCGTCCGCCGCCCTCGGCAGGCAGCGCACGCACCTGACGAATCAGAGCATAGCCATCCTCGCCCGGCATCCCGATGTCGCTAATTAAAATATCGGGACGCCAGCGCTTTAACGCCTCTAAAGCTTCTGCGGCGGAGGCGCAGGCCATGACTTCTGCGCCTGATTGCGCGATGACCGTGCTGATCACTTGAAGCGTGTCACTTTCGTCATCAACGACGAGGACACGTAGTCCGTCCAACATTTCGGTGTGCAGCAAGTGAGCGGTGGCGGCATCCTCCCTTAGCACTCTGGATTTTTCATTCCCGGTGTCGAAAGCACTCGCGGGTGTGAGCGGCAAGGTGACAGAAAACATCGAGCCTTTCCCCTCGCCGGGGCTGTCCACCTCGACTGTCCCCCCGTGCAGTTCCACTAAGTGACGGACGATAGCCAGCCCCAATCCAAGTCCCCCGTGAGTCCGCGTCGTGGCGCTGTCGGCTTGGCGAAAGCGGTCGAAGACGTGCGGCAGAAATTGCGCCGCTATTCCTTTCCCTGTATCGCTTACCGTGAGCTTGGCCTGTGTTCCGACGCGCTCCAATCGAACACGAACCTCCCCGCCCTCCGGCGTAAACTTCACCGCGTTGGAGAGCAAATTCCACGCGATCTGTTGCAAGCGCGCCGCGTCTCCAGAGATTGTCTCTCTCCCCGCACCAGCCTCGTACGTCAGGTGAATGCCCTTAGCATTAGCCGCCGGGCGTACAACATTGATGGAGTCCGCCACCACCGAAGCCAAGTTAATCTCCCGCGTGTCGAGGAGCAGCTTACCTGAGATGATGCGCGAAACGTCGAGCAGGTCGTCTATCAGTTGGGATTGAATTTTCGCATTACGCTCGATGGTTTCCAGAGCTTGCGCCTGAACTTCTTCCGTCATCTTGTTAATGCGCAGCAGTGCGGCCCAGCCGATGATGGAGGTCAGCGGCGTGCGCAGTTCGTGAGAGAGTGTGGATAGAAATTCGTCCTTGATGCGGTTGGCGGCCTCGGCCTCGGCGCGTGCCGCCTGCTCGCGGAGCAGAATTTTTTCACGCTCCTCTTCACTCCGCTTCAAATCGCTAATGTAGCGTGAAAGCTCTATGACGTGCGCTTCCGATGCCGCAAGGTTCTTTAGGTACGTCCGGTAGGTAAAATAGATGATACCGATGATCGGGACTGTCACCGAGACCGCGTAGAGACCGACCACGTTGACGAGGCGGGCGGTGATGCCGGCAGCCGATGCCCCCGCGAGATAGGTCACCGAAGTCCAGAGATAGTAGGTCTTCCATGTCTGCCAGAATCGCTCGCCGAGCTTGAGTGACTTTTCGACGGCGATCAGACTTGAGTTGGCGAAGTACTGCACGAGCGCCATGACGAAGATGGCGGTGAGGTAGTGGGCAGAATCGTTGATGCCCACTATTTCGACAGACCCGAAGAGCACGCGCAGGACACAGGTGGTAATGAATGTCGAGAGGGCTAGAACAGCAGCGTTGAAAAGAATCGTGGCCGCCTTTTTGCTGATTCGCAAGCTGGCGTAGACGCCTTCCATAGCCGACAAGAGGACGGCTGCTTCGCCGCCGTAGAGCAAAATCGTCAGAAAGATGAGAGTGTCGGAAACGGTGATGCGTCCGCTGACGCGCGGAATCGGCACGGCGATGTGAGAACTAACGCAGACCAGAAGCGCCAGCAGCAGGTAGCGCAGGTCGAGCCGTGCGACAGGCAAGGCGTGCACGGAGAATAATAGCGCCGCCGAACCCAACGCGATGATCGTCCACATGAAAGCCCGAGCGGGATTTCGTCTGTTCATAGCCTTTCCGGTTTAAGCAGCTTCGTTCTTCTATCTCGTGCGCCATCCAAGACGGCGCGCGAGGTCAAAAGAGCTTCGCATTTAATAATCTGAGCAGTCAATCCCGTCGTCCTCCTCCGCGACCATCGCCGTGGTTTCTTCGCCGTCCATAGTCGCTGATTGAGCCTGCTGGACGAGGTCGCTGGTGGTCATGCCATCACCCGTGATGACGCCGTCGCCCGTAATAACTCCATCGCCGGTGATAACGCCGTCGCTCAAGATGTCTCCATCACTTAATCTTGTCCCGTCGCCGAGTAGCGGCCAGATGCTCAGGAACGGGGTTCCGTCGCCAGTGATAACGCCGCTGCTGGTCATAATCTGGTCGCCTGTGATGACGCCGTCAGTAATGACCGTCGTGTCGCCAGTGATAACGCCGTCGCCTGTAATCACGCCGTCGCCGAGTAACAACCCTCGCCCGTAGATTTTCTGATACTTGGTGATGAGATCAACGCCCGTAACGTAAGTGTGGTTAAGGATGAGGCCGCGCGACCAGGAGAACGTGTAGCCTGCGATGGTCGTCTCCGAGATGGGCGGCTGTCCCGTGTTGAGCAGCGCGTCTCCGAGCGGTGTGTTGTTTGAAAGGTCTGTACGCACCAACTTGGCGAGCCGCACCGCGCCCTCAATGTTAAGTTGCCCCGCGCCCTGCTCGAACATATTAAAGCTGGCGAGTGGCTGCGCCGTGTACATCATGATGGCCTTGACGAGGTTCGGCGTTAAGGTGGGATTTGCCTGCAACATGAGCGCCGCCGCCCCCGCTGCTATCGGGGTCGCCATCGAGGTCCCGTTCAAGTACATCTGCTTGCGGTTGTCAGCCCTGCTTACCCCGGCATCAATCTGAGGATTCTGTGTGACCAGATAGTTATCGACTGCCTCGGCGCTAATAATCTTGTTCCCGGGAGCGACCAAGTCGGGTTTAAGTAAGTTGTCGTAGTGTTTGACGCCGGAGGAGTCCGTCCAATAGCTGCGTGTGGGGCCGCGCGAACTGTACGAGGCCACCGTATCATCAGCACGCGTGTCAGTGCCGAAACTGTTCGTTGCTCCGAGGGTGATAGCCGAGGGTTCATTGCCGGGCGAGTGCACGTGCCCGTAAACCTTATTGTCGCTGCTGTCCTTGCCGTTGTTGCCAGCGGCGGCCACGACGACGATTCCGGCATCAACGAGTTTACGTACGGCTTGGCATACCGGATCATTCCTGTATGAATCAGTGGTCGGCATTCCGAGACTCAGATTGACGACACGAATGTTGAAGCGGGCGCGGTTAGACAGAACCCAGTCGAGCGCTCCCAGTAGGTGAGAAGTCGTGCCGACGCCCTGCGAGTTCAAGACACGGAGGTTGATGAGGCTGGCGTTCGGGGCGACGCCCAGATAAGCGGCGTTTGAAATACGGCCGTTTCCGGCGAGGATGGCTGCGACGTGCGTGCCGTGCCCGTAGGGGTCGTCGGTGCGTGCCTCGCCCGTGAAATCTTGGTCGGCGACGACGCGCAATTTGTTACTCTTATTAAGAAATGCCTTGTGGCCGGTGTCTATTCCCGAATCGAGAACAGCAATACCCACCCCAGTCCCGTCCAACCCCACGGCGGTCGTGCCGTTTGTGCCGCGCACGGCGTCTGCGCCGGTCGTAAGCGTGACATGGCCCAGTGTCCGCACCTCCTTGTTGAGAGAGACGTAGGCGATGTCGCTCCGCAGGGCTAGAGCTGCGGCTGCGCTCGCAGGCAGATTGACGACGCGAAGGTTGAAGTTCTGGAATTGTCCGACATCACTCGCCCCGCAAAGCAGAAGAGCGGTGTCGAGTTCGCCTGTCCAC
>CAXTRQ010000162.1:0-589 GCA_964246705.1 uncultured Pyrinomonadaceae bacterium | reverse complement strand
TCTCTCTAGGCTGAATAATGACGCGGACGCGTTCGCCGCCCTCGCCCCTGTTCACCTTCCGAATGATGTCGGCGGTGGCTTTTAAATCGGGACTTAGACTCCCAGAAGGCTGTGCGCGAGAAGGCGTAATAATCACAACGCTCGCGCACACGCAAAACATCAGCACGAAGGCAAGCCAAGTGCCTATACGATTCATAAGTTTACTCCTACGGAAGAGGCGGAAGAGGGCCTGCCGAGGTAAGGGGCTTATATCAGTTATATGGAATCGAAGTTTGTGAAGGTTTCCCTCTGGCGCATGAGCCTGAGATATACCTGAATCACGGCCAGAAGGGGAATTCTGGTGAACGCGTATTGTAACAAATGGTATTGAATTGTCAATGCTTTGTTAAACAATCCGGCGAAATTGTTTATTTATAAGCCGTTTGTTCCGACAATAAGCGCACACAATTACTTCGTTTGTGCACACTTACTCGTACACTCATCTACTTTCGCTTTTCTTACATGCAGATTCTCACCAGAATTTAAGTCATCCACCCCGGTTGTGAAACAAGTGTGAAACGGTGTCGCCACTCGCTTCGGCTCTTGCTCT
>CAXTRQ010000161.1:0-13613 GCA_964246705.1 uncultured Pyrinomonadaceae bacterium | reverse complement strand
ACCTTTTTTCTGAGAAGAAAGAAGTTTCACGCAAAGACGCCGGAGGCGCAAAGGAAGAAGGATGAGAGCAGTCTTTGTGTGTGGTCTGAGTTTGCCGAATCGAGCGCGGGGGGACATAATCTCTTCAATTCAAAAAATCTATTTATCCGGGGGGTTTTCAGTAGAGATGGCAGAGCATGCGCACACCAATCGTTTGATTGACGAGACGAGTCCGTATCTTTTGCAGCACGCGCACAATCCGGTTGACTGGCATCCGTGGGGCGAAGAAGCCCTCTCGAAATCACGCGCCGAGAACAAGCCGATTCTCTTGAGCATCGGTTATTCGGCCTGCCACTGGTGTCATGTGATGGAGCGCGAATCGTTCGAGAATGAAGAGATCGCTCGTTTGATGAACGAAAATTTCGTCAACATCAAAGTTGACCGCGAAGAGCGTCCCGACCTCGACCAAATCTACATGAGCGCCGTGCAGATGATGACGCGGCATGGCGGTTGGCCGCTCACCGTCTTTCTGACGCCTGACCTCGTTCCCTTCTACGGCGGGACTTATTTTCCGCCTCAAGACCGCTACCAGATGCCCGGTTTCCCGCGCGTTCTGTCGGGCGTTGCCGAAGCCTATCGCGCGCAGCCCGCAGAGGTCGCGCAGACTGCTCAGGAATTACTCAGCGAACTGCGCCGCATGAGTCTCGCGCCGGAGTCGAAGGAAGCGATCACGTCCAAATTACTCGACGACGCTTTTCGCGGCCTCGCGCGCAACTACGACGCGAAGCATGGAGGTTTCGGCGGCGCTCCGAAGTTTCCATCTTCGATGAATCTTGAATTCGCGTTGCGTACTTTTCAACGCACAGGCAATCGTCAGGCGCTCGAAATGGTTACACACACCTGCCGCAAGATGGCCGAGGGCGGGCTATACGATCAACTCGGCGGCGGTTTCCATCGCTATTCGACAGACGCGCTCTGGCTCGTCCCGCATTTTGAGAAGATGCTTTACGATAACGCGCTGCTGTCGCGTCTCTACCTTCACGTCTTTCAAGCGACCGGCGAACCGTTTTTCAAACGCATCGCCGAAGAGACGTTCGATCATATTCTCCGCGAAATGACGGACGCGAGCGGCAGTTTTTATTCCACGCAGGACGCGGATTCCGAAGGCGTCGAAGGGAAATTCTTCGTCTGGACGCGCGGCGAGATTATCGAACTTCTCGGCGAGGAAGATGGCATCGTCTTCTGCGCGTTTTATGGGGTCACGGAAGAGGGCAATTTTGAGGAGAATAATATTCTCAACCTGCCGCGCCCGGCACAAGAGGTGGCGAAAGAGTTTAGTATCTCTGCGGCTCGCTTGAAAGAAGCGGTCGAGCGTGGGCGGCGCGTGCTGTTCGAGGCGCGCGAAGGACGCATCAAGCCGGGTCGTGATGAAAAAATCCTGACGGCTTGGAACGGGATGATGCTCGAAAGCTTCGCCGAAGCGGCGGCCATCCTCGGGCGCGACGATTACCGTGAGGTCGCCGAGCGCAACGCGCAATTTCTTCTCGACCACCTGCGAAAAGAAGACCTGCTGCTGCTCCACGTTTACAAAGACGGTCAAGCGAAATACGTCGCCTATCTGGACGACTATGCCTGTGTCGCTTCCGGTCTAATCACGCTCTTTGAAACGACGGGTACACTGCGCTGGCTGGAAGAAGCGATGTCTCTCGCGGCGAAGATGATTGAAGAATTTTGGGACAGCGAAGATGGCGGTTTTTTCTATACGGGCATCAGCGGCGAGAAGCTGATCGTCCGCACCAAAGATTATTTCGACAACGCCACGCCCTCCGGCAATTCCGTCGCCATAGAAGTTCTGACAAGGCTCTCGATCCTCAACGGTAACGAAGACTACAGGCGTCGCGCGACGACCGTCTTTCGTCTGGTACGCGACCAGATGGCGGCTTATCCTTCCGCTTTCGGCTACGCTCTCGGCGCACTCGATCTTTACCTGTCGAACCCGAAAGAGATTGTGATGGTCAGCGTCGGCGATTCAACCGACGCGCATCTTCTGGCGCGTGAAGTGTGGAGACGATATATTCCAAATAAAGTTGTGGTGCGCGGAATCGCCGGTGATGAGCAAGCCGCGCGCATCGTCCCTCTGCTTCACGACCGCCCGGCGCAAGGAGGGCAGGCGACCGCCTACGTCTGCGAAAACTATAGCTGTCAGCAACCCGTGACGACACCCGACGAACTCGCAGCGCAACTCGACGCGCAGGCCGCCAACAATGCGGGCGTCGTCTCTTAGCGTAATTCTCAGATGCTCAACTTTTCGTACTTCTTCGCGTCTTGCGTGGGAATAAGTTTCAAGCAAAGACGCAAAGTCCCGAAGAAGTAAGGAACGCAAATGAAGAAGGCTTTCAGGCTCTCTCTGCTTTGTCGTTAAGCGATTTTAGCCGGGATTATTCGCTTTTCACTTGAGGGCTTCTTGCAGGGCTTCCAGTAATTCTTCTCCGAACCGCGCGATCTTTGACTCGCCCAATCCGTAAATCGTCGCCAGTTCTTCGAGCGTCACAGGCTGCGTGCGCGCAAGGTGTTCCAATGTCTTGTCGGGGCAAATCATGTAGGCAGGTGCTCGTTGAAGATTAGCGCGCAGCGTCCTCCATCTTTTCAGATGAAGGACAACTCTTTTTTGTTCTTCCGTCAAAGGCTCGGAAGGCGTCTGCACAATGCGCCGCCGACGCTTTCGCTCGCGCAGCACGCTCGGCGTAAGCGTCGAGAAGCGCAGCACATCTTCCAGACGGCCTTGTTCTGCGAGTAACTCCCGAAGCGTCTCGTAAACCTGCAACGTCACGCGCGCGTCGTGCGCCGCATAGCTAAGCTGTGCTTTAGTGAGCGGGCGACGATGCCAGTTCGACTTTTGCAGGGTCTTATCCAGCGGAAGACCGAACAGATGTTCCGACACCGCTGCCAGACTATACGACGCAAGATTCAAAGCCTGCCGTGCCATCCTCAAAGTGTCCACGAAGCCGACGGGATGAAGCCCCTCTCCGGTCAGCACACCCTCGTCAAAACGCGCGTTGTGCGCGGCCATTAAAACAGCAGGCGACTCGATTATCGGACGGAGCAGTTCGACGCCGAGCACGAGCGCGTCAACGACAATGACCTCACCTTCGTTTGTTGCTAACTGCACAAGCGAGACGCCTGATTGCTTCGTAGCCGTGTCCCAGTATGTTTCGGTATCCAAACCGACGATGCTTTCGTTTTCAAATTTAACTAAAGCTTCGCGGACGCTGCTTTCATCCGTCAGGAAGCTGTATCCCATATCGGCCTTTGCATCCATGTCCTGCATGTCTCAACGCTAACAGAAGATGGTCGCGGTTCACAAGATTGCACGACAAACAAAAAGGTGCGCCTGCCTTGAGCAAGCGCACCTTCTGATTTCCAGCAGGACGAACTGAAACTACTTGTTCGTGTTGGTACGGGTGTTAGAAGTGGAATTCGTGTTGCTGCGCGCGTTGGTGTTGCCACCGCTCATGTTGCCGTTCATGTTGCCACGCGTGTTCGTGTTGCCGCCGCTCATGTTGCCGTTCATGTTGCCGTTCATGTTCGTACTGGTTCCAGTATTGCTCGTCCCAGTGTTGGACGTTCCAGTATTGCTCGTCCCGGTGTTGGAGGTGGCGGTATTGGTGGATGTATTCGTGGTGGTGGTGGTGTTCGTCGTGGTATTCGTCGTCGCGTTGGTGTTCGCGTTATTCGTGTTGTCCGTCGTCGTACAAGCGCCACCGGCACTGGCAACGGTGAGTAAAGCCAGAAGAGCTAAAGTTCTTCGCATCGAGTTTCCTCCTGTACCCTTGAAGGGTCAGACTGTTGGGAGCTGCACGGGCTTTCGCACGCGTTTCGCTGGAGCGTTTCCGCAACAGCTCAATGTTAATGGTTTAAGCCACAGATTAAAACTCTCTGCGGAGAGTCTAAACTGTAGGCGCTAAAACAGCTTGTGCGCGCTTTCTTTTCGACCGTCGAGCGTCCATCTCCTCATCTACGATCTGACGAGGGACGCCGGGCACCATCTAAACGCCCAACGGGAGCGCGCTGCTCGAAACCATGCGAGGTTGCGCGTTCTTCCCAACGGTATGGCGCATTACTGACTTGCGGTGCGCGCAATTTAGTCTGAGAATAGAGGGAAATCCACGATTTTTCTTCTCACTCCAACCCGCTTCTGTTAAAAGCGAATAATCGCGTAGCGGAAAAACGTGCACCCTTCTTTTCAGCTAAACTCTTGAATTATCAAACAGTTGCGACTATAGCATACTGAGTATAGTCGCAGTCGAGGTGGGAACGCCCGTTCACCCTCTGAGGTATTCACGGTTTCGCCCTCCCGACAAAGGTTTTCTCCTTCATTTGCAGAATTTACCGCGCTATTGCTAATCAGTTTGACATTTAAAAGCATGGCTGTGCCGCTCAATGCCTTACGGCTCCACGATGAGAGGGACATTAATCCGGTTTTGAAACGCCTTTCTCCTCGCAAATCTATGGTTTTATTAACAAATAGCTTGACGCGGCGGTTAAAAAAAGCTATTTTGTTTTTGCCAACACTGTTTGGCACAAGTGTTTGACAGGTGCCCCTTCCAAGGTCAAGCAGAGCGGTTCGTCTGTAGATTCACTCTACTGGCGACAATGCCACCAATCTTTTTAAAACATCCCAAAGTCAGTAAGAATAGCGTCACCATGCCAAAAGGAAACTGGAGAAGCCTTGCTCTTCTTGGCAGCGTCTCAATAGTTGCGGCGTTGCTTCTGTTTCACTCTCTTAACAGCCTGAGAACACTCAACTTAGTGCAACTTGCGTGGTGCGCTGGTCTTTTGTTTTTGACGGTTGCAGCCGGACAGTTCACCGTCAGTCTGACGAATGCCGACGGAGCCAACCAGAGCCGCAAATCGGTGGCCGACGCATTTATCTTCCTCGCGGCGATGATGTTCGGCGCAGCGCCCGCCACGCTGCTGGCGGCAGTCGACGGCTTCAATTCGACGCGCCGTTCGCCGGATCGCCGTCTCATCTTTTTATCAACCGGCGCGGCAGCCGTCTCGACGTACTGCGCCGTCTTTCTCTACGTCACGCTCATCCAATTATTTGCCGCCGACGCGGGCGCTGCTCCCGCTCAGGATGCTCCCTTGAGCAGATTGTTGCTGCCGCTCTGCGCGTTGGCGCTGGTTCAGTATTTCCTGCGAACCATCGCCTCGACCGCCTTTATTGCGTTTGAAGCAGGCCATACGAGATTGATGCTTTCGCGCGACAGTCTGATGTGGACTTCGATGACGCAGATTGCAGGGGCATCGTCGTCGGCTCTCTTTTATGCAGCATGGCAGAGCAGCAGTCTGACGTTTGTTTTCGTCGGGTTACTGATCATCGTTCTCGTCTATCTTCTCTACCACTTCAACGAACAGCGCGTCGAAGAAATTCGCCGCGCCGAGGCGGAAAAGACTCGCCACATACAGGAGATGGCTGACCTGCACATGAATACCATCGAATCGCTCGCCATCGCGATTGATGCTAAAGACCAGACAACGCACGGACACGTCCGCCGCACGCAGATTTACGCAATGGAGTTGGGGCGCATTCTCGGCGTCAGCGCGTCCGAGCTTGATGCCTTGCGTGCCGGAGCGCTGCTGCATGACGTGGGCAAGCTCGCTGTTCCTGAATACATCTTGAACAAGCCGGGTAAGCTGACGGCTGCCGAGTTCGACAAGATGAAGATTCACACGGTTGTCGGGGGCGACATCATTAAGCGCGTCAACTTCCCTTACCCGGTTGAAGACATCGTGCGCTTTCATCATGAGAAGTGGGACGGGACGGGTTATCCGAAAGGTTTGAGAGCCGAACAGATTCCGCTCGTCGCGCGCATCATCTCGGTCGTGGACTTCTACGACGCGACCCGGTGCGACCGCCCGTACCGCGTCGGAATGAAACGCGAGGATTCACTGGCATTGTTGCGACGGATGGCAGGCTCGTCTTTCGATCCGAGCGTGGTTGATAAGTTCTGCGATCAAATCGACTATTTCGACAGCCTCATCGCTGCGCAGGATATTCGGGAACAGGTCGCGTCGGAAGAGAACAAAGGGATGGCTAACGCGCGTCCCGATGCCGGTCTCGCTTCGGACGTGCTGGGCGCACCGGACGACGTTTCAGGCTTCCGCTCGATTGCCGAAGCTCAGCGCGAAGTTTTCGCTCTGCATGAGATCGCACAGACCATCGGCTCGTCGCTCAACTTGCAGGACACTGTGACGCTCGTCTCAAGCAAGCTGCGCGCCATCGTGCCGTTCGATACGTGCATCATCTCCATCGTTGACGATAAATCCGGCAAAGCTTTGGCGGCGCACGTGGCAGGCGAACACGCCGAAGCGTTTGTCCGCCGCCGCATTACCATCGGCGAAGGCATCACGGGCTGGGTCATCGCCAACGCGCGTTCGATGTGCAACACCTCGCCGGAACTCGACCTCGTGGGCGTTCCGGAGGAAATCGCGAGCAATATTCGCGGCGTCCTCGTCTCCCCGCTCATTCGCGAAGACGGCGCGTTCGGCGCGATTACGCTCTATTCAGCCAACCGTGCGTCTTATACGATGGAGCAGGTGCGGCTGCTCGAATCCGTCTGCCAGCACGCTTCGAGTGCTCTCAATAATGCTCTCATGTTCGAGAAGACGAAGGAGAGCGCGCTGACCGATCCACTCACAGACCTGCCCAACGCCCGCGCGCTTCACTTGATGCTGGAGCAGCGCATTGCCGAATGCCAGCGTCTCAATCGAGAGCCTCTGACCGTACTCAGTCTGGATTTGGATGAGTTCAGGAAGATCAACAACGCGCACGGGCATGGCATCGGCGACCGTGTGCTGGCGACCGTCGCCGAAGTTGTCAAGAAACAGTTGCGACAGATGGATGTGCTCGCACGGTACGCGGGCGACGAGTTCGTGGCGATTATGCCGATGGCGTCCACGGACGTGGCCGGGATGGTCGCGGAGCGTATCCGCACGGCTGTCGAATCGTACAAGTTTCCGGTGCGTACCGGCAAGACGATGCAGATCGGCGTCAGTATCGGCATCGGATGTTTTCCGGGAGATGGCGAAACCTCAGACCTGCTACTGATGACCGCCGACCGTAATATGCAACGCGACAAGCATGCACGCAAACTCGCGCCCACGGCTTCGTCCATCAGCGCCGCGCACACTATCGCTTCGATAGACGCCTTCAGATAAACTCTCAAAAGTCTTCCCTATTCATTGCGGCGCGCGTTGGCTCGAATGCCAATTGCGCGCCTTTTTTTGTTTCACTACTGCCTTTTTGCGCGCGGCGGCTGAACCGCGTATAATCTCTCTTCGTTACAAACGAACTACCAAAAACAAATCGCAAAAGGTTTTTGCTGCGCGCTCAGCATCGCCTGTGGAGTTCTATCCGAGGGCGGTTCGCAAACGCGCGAAGAGAATGTTCAGATGAGTGAATTAAAAGTGACTCCAATGAAACCTCGCGCCGAATCAACAGGCGTTGCGGCGGCGCATACGGGTGTTGTCGAACACGAAACGATAGATAGCATCAACCCTGCTGAACTGAGCGCAGAACATGAGCAGCGCCAGCAACATCAACGGCAGAGTATCGAGGAACTCGACCGTGAAACGCTTCTTCACATGCTTTACCAGATGATTCTGATTCGCCGTTTCGAGGAAAAGTCTGCGGAGGCTTACACGCTCGGCAAGATCGGCGGTTTTTGCCATCTCTATATCGGACAGGAAGCAGTTGCCGTCGGTTCTCTCGTTGCGCTGCGCCCGGACGACTACGTTATCACCAGCTATCGTGACCACGGGCATAGTCTCGCCAAAGGTACGTCTGCGGATGAAGTGATGGCGGAGCTATTTGGCAAAGCCGGGGGTTGTTCGGCGGGCAAAGGCGGCTCAATGCACCTGTTCGACGCGGACAATAATTTTCTCGGCGGGCACGGCATCGTCGGAGGCCAGATACCGCTGGCGACGGGCGTCGCGTTTGCGTCGAAATATCGCGAGATGGATCGAGTGACGCTTTGCTTCTTCGGCGAAGCGGCGGTCAATCAGGGCGCATTCCACGAATCACTCAACATGGCGCAACTATGGAAACTGCCCTGCATCTATATCTGTGAAAACAACCAGTACGGAATGGGCACGTCTCTGGCGCGCGCGATGTCTCTGCAAGACGTTTCGCAAAAAGCTCCCGCCTACAACATGGCCTCCGAATTTGTTGACGGGATGGACGTGCTCGCGGTTCACGAGGCGACCAAGCGTGCGGTCGCACGCGCACGCAACGAGTTGCTCCCGACGCTTCTCGAAATTCGCACTTACCGTTTCATGGGACACTCGATGTCCGATCCGGGCAATTACCGCACGCGCGCCGAGATTGAGAAGTATCAGGAGCGCGACCCCATCAAGGTTTTCACAGACAGCCTGAAGCAAAAAGGTTTGCTTGAAGATACGACTGTCTCAGACATCGAGAAGCGCGCACGCGAAGAGGTCGAACACGCTCTGAAGTTCGCCGATTCAAGTCCTGAACCCGCGCCGGAAGAGTTGTTCACACACATTTACGCAAATCCGATAAAAGTGACAAGTAACGGGTGAGAGGTTAAAAAAAGCATCGCTCTCAACACTCTTCAGTGAAAACTGAAAACTGTCCCCGGTTTTGCTTGTCACTTGTTACTGTTTTTGGAGGTTTACCGAATGGCCGTTATCACGATGCGCGAGGCGCTCAATCAAGCCATGCGCGAGGAGATGCAACGCGACCCGGATGTTTTTTTGATGGGCGAAGAGGTCGCGGCGTATCAGGGCGCTTACAAAGTTTCAAAAGGACTGCTGGAAGAATTTGGCGACAAGCGCGTGATTGATTCGCCGATTACAGAGCTTGGCTTCGCGGGTCTCGGCGTCGGCGCGGCGATGGTCGGCCTTCGTCCGATTATCGAGTTTATGACTTTCAATTTTTCGATTTTGGCGACTGACCAGATTATCAACTCGGCGGCCAAGATGCGTTACATGTCCGGCGGCCAGTTCAGAATCCCGATAGTCTTTCGCGGCCCGAACGGTTCCGCCTATCAGGTTTCTTCGCAGCATTCGCAGGCGCTCGAATCTTGGTACGCGCATTTTCCGGGCCTCAAGGTTGTGATGCCCTCGACGCCCGCCGACGCCAAGGGGCTTCTCAAGAGCGCGATTCGTGACGACGACCCTGTGATATTTCTCGAACAGGAGAGGATGTACGGCAACAAGGGCGAAGTGCCGGAGGGCGAAGATTTCACGATTCCGCTCGGCGTCGCAGATGTCAAACGCGAAGGCACGGACGTGACGATTATCGCGCGCTCGCTGATGGTTCCCTTTGCTTTGAAGGCGGCGGAAGAGTTGGAGAAGCAGGGCGTCTCGGTCGAAGTTATTGACCCGCGCACGATCAGGCCGCTCGACATCGAGACGATTATCAAGTCGGTCAAGAAAACGAACCGCGTGGTAGTTGCCGAAGAGTCGCACGCCTTCTGCGGTGTCGGCGCTGAGATTAGCGCGCAGATTATGGAGCGTGCTTTCGATTACTTGGACGCCCCTGTGAAGCGTCTCTCCGGCGTGGATGCTCCAATGCCTTATGCGAAGAATCTGGAGAGGCTCGCGCTGCCGGATGTCGAGCGTCTGGTGGCGGCTGTCCGTGAAGTCAGCTACTTAGATTGATTCATTTACTCATTGCTTGATTGTTGATTGAATAAATGAATCAACGAAACAATGAATTGATAGGAGTCTGAATGGCAACGCAGGTCGTAATGCCCAAGCTCTCTCCAACGATGGAGGAGGGACAACTGGCGCGCTGGCTCAAGAAAGAGGGCGACAAGGTTGGAGTCGGCGAACCGCTCGCCGAAGTTGACACGGACAAGGCCACGATGGAAGCGCAAGCGTTGACGCCGGGCGTGCTCCGCAAGATTCTCGTCAGAGAGGGCGAGCCCGTCCCACTCGGTGCCATCATCGCCATCATCGCCGAGCCTGACGAAGACATCTCCGGCTTGCTCTCCGAAGCTTCAACGGGCGAAGCAGCGGCGGCGAATAAAAAGAGTATTGAAGGGTCTGTGAAGGCTGGCGGCGATGGAGCGCAGAGCGAACTGGCGACAGTTGTCCCTGACGGCGCGCGGACGCAGGCCACCATTCAAGGCCAACCGCTCGCGGGTGATGTCGGGGGCGCACCGGCTAACGCGCAGACTGAGACGCGAGATACCAAACAGGCTCAACCTCCGCAACGTGCGGGCGGTGGCAGCGCCGATAATTCGGGCAATGGCCAGAGCGCCGATCCCGCAGGCGGCCGGCTAATTGTTTCGCCCATTGCCGCGCGCATGGCCGCCGAGGCGGGCATCAATCTCCAAACGCTTTCCGGCAGCGGCCCGGGCGGGCGCATCGTCAAACGCGATATTGAAGCGGCCATCAGTTCAGACGCACAGCAGCAGCAAGCGCCCGCGACTGCAACACAAACGCCCGCGCCGCAGGCCGCTCGGACGCAAACTCCCGCGCCGCCAACTTACACGCCGCCAGCCGACGAAGGTGCGTCCGCGTACCGCGACGAACCGATAACGACGATGCGGAGCACGATTGCGCGCCGTCTCGTCTCTTCGCTCGGCCCCATCCCACATTTCTTTCTCACCACGGAAATCGAGATGGAGCGCGCGGCTGAGTTGCGTCGCCAGTTGAACGAGCTTGACCCGGAATTCAAAGCCAGCATCAACGACCTCATCGTCAAGGTCGCGGCGGTCGCACTGATTCAACACCCGTCGGTCAACGCTTCGTTTCAGGAAAAATCAATACGCTACTACGAGCGCGCAGACATCGGCGTTGCCGTCGCCATCGAAGACGGATTGATTACGCCCGTCATTCGTTCGGCGGAACGCAAAGGCGTCGGGCAAATTAGCCGCGAAGTACGCGAACTGGCGGGACGCGCGCGCGCGCGCAAGCTCAAGCCGGAAGAATATACGGGCGCAACATTCTCCATCAGCAATCTCGGCATGTTCGGAATTGAGGATTTCACCGCCGTCATCAATCCGCCGGAAGCGGCGATTCTCGCCGTCGGTGCGATGCAGCCGAAGCCTGTCGTGCGTGACGGCGAAATCGTCGTCCGCCAGATTATGCGCGTCACGATGTCTTGCGATCACCGCGTTATTGATGGTGCGACGGGCGCGAAGTTCCTCCAAACTTTCAAGAAGATTTTGGAGAACCCGCTTTATCTGATGGCTTAGATTTTTATATGCCTAGAGGATTAAGACAGATGAGTGAACAGAAACAGGGCGAGCCGCTGCCGGATGCCGTCCAGACCGACCGCGAAAGTCAGGAATACGGCGCGCAGCACGGACAGACTCCACAGGGCGAGGAAACCGGCTCATCATCGCCGACCGCCCGTCCACCTGAAGACGAGCGGACGGGCGAAGGCACGGGCGCACAGGGCGGAGCATATAGCTAAGCGGTGTTGTTAATCTTGGCCTGTCGCTTTGCCACCTCTCGCCTTGTTGATTGTGCCTCGCAGTCGAAGCGGCGCAGTTCGCTTGTATGCGTTTACTCCGCAGGAGCAGGCGCGCGATGAGCCAAGCTGGAACGCTACGCCGCACCGCACACATCGAGCCGCATCTGGCTCTCATCGCCGTCCAATTGATGTTCGGGACGTGGCCGATTATCGGCAAGATTGCCCTGCGTAGCCTGCCGAGCACAGGACTTGTCGCCATCCGCATTGCCGGGGCGGCTATCGCCTTCGCCATTCTCCGTCGCTTCACAAAACACGTCCGCATCACACGCCGCAGCGATTATGCGCGCTTCGCACTGTATGGTGTGCTCGGCGTCGTCCTCAACCAATTTCTTTTCACCAAAGGACTGGCGCTCTCAACCGTCATCAACGCGACGCTACTGGGCACGACTATTCCCGTCTTTACACTGCTCGTCAGCGTGCTTCTCGGCTACGAAGGTTTATCGCGACGCAAATCTCTCGGCACAATCATCGCGGCCTGCGGCGTCATCTATCTCGTCGATCCTTTTCGCGCCGATTTCTCCGGCGACAAAACTCTCGGCAACCTGCTGCTCGTCGCCAACGCCATCTGCTATGGAGCATACATCGCCATCTCGCAGGAGATGTTCAAACGCTACGGCACGCTGACGGTCATCTCATGGATGTTCGGCTTCGGCTGCATCTTGGGCGTGCCGTTCGGCGGTTATTATCTGGCGCAGTCGCCGTTGGAAAATCTGAGCGGGTCGGCATGGCTCGCCGTTCTTTACATCATCCTCATTCCGACGGTCGGAGCATACTACTTGAACGCGTGGGCGCTGGCGCGCGTCTCGCCGAGCACGGTCGCGGTCTATATTTACCTGCAACCGCTCGTGGCTTTCGCCGCCGCGCCGCTCGTGCTCGGCGCGGCAGAGCAGTGGAGTTCACGCACATGGATTGCGGCGGCGCTGATCTTCGCGGGCGTGGCCGTGGTCACAATGCGCGCACGCTCCCGCGTCATGGAAGAAGTTTCCGAGCACCCCGACGCGCTCGGTCATTGATGCCGGAGTAGCACGACGGGCTGACAATTTCAATTGCCGCCATCTTGCGGACTATAATTTGCGAAGACATGTTGATCGCCAAAAGATGACACGCTCTTAGATTCTTAGAAATACTATGAACGCAACCGCAGCCGAGAGCAGTTTAAAACTCTCCCGTCAGGAAGAAGCTCACGCCAAACATCTGGCGACGCGGCTCTCGATTCTGGCGGCGGCCTTTCTCATCATCTTGAAGACGGGGACGGGCTGGTTCACAGGTTCGATTAGCATCTGGGCATCGCTGCTCGATTCGACGATGGACATCTTCGCTTCGACCATCAACTTCATCGCCGTCCGCGCCGCTTCGCGCCCGCCCGACGAAGACCACCTCTACGGGCACGGCAAGGCCGAATCGCTCGCCGGACTTTTTCAGGCCGTCGTGATTTTCGCTTCGGGGCTTTATCTTATCTGGCGAGCCTCTCTGCGGCTTATCTCACCGCCGGAGATCGGACACGAGGGCTTGGGCATCGCGACGATGTTTATCGCCTCGCTCGTCAGTCTCGCCCTCGTCGCACGCTTGCGGAAGGTCGCACGGGCGACCGATTCACCTGCGCTCAACGCCGATGCCGTCCATTACGCGTCCGACGTTTACACGAACGCGGCGGCGCTCCTCGCCTTGTTGACAGTCGCGCTGACAGGCTGGCAGCAGGCCGATCCGGTTTTCTCTCTGGGGATTTCAGCTTACATTCTCTGGTCGGCAGTCGGTGTGGCGCGCGAGGCGATAGATATTCTGATGGATCGGCGGCTACCAATCGAGATTGACGAGCAGGTGGCGAGAGTTGTCGCGCGCTTTCGGGATGAAGGCGTAATCGGCTTTCATGATTTGCGGACGCGCCGTTCGGGTTCCTACAAGTTTATTGATTTGCATCTTGAGGTGAGACGCAACCAGAGTCTCGAAGAGGCGCACGCGCTGACAGTCAAAGTGCTGCGCGCGATTGAAAAAGAGATTTCACGCACGCACGTACAGGTTCATACAGACCCGGCTGGTTAGCCATCGCAGAGGATTCAGAAAGTTAGAAAGCACCCTTCTTAGCGACCTTGCGGGAGGAGCGCGGACAAAAATTATTACGAAA
>CAXTRQ010000160.1:7706-13655 GCA_964246705.1 uncultured Pyrinomonadaceae bacterium | reverse complement strand
TCACGTCTGGGGATGCGAAAGCCTTCGTCACGCTCTCGGTTAAGGGAATCAGTTTAGCTGGCATCGTGAGGCGGATGGCGACTCAGACCGGCGTCCAAATTACCATGAAATGATGGGCTAAGGGGGCGGGCACGGAGGGGAGTCGCCCGCCCACGGGCAGTCCGCCTCTGGGTAAGCGGGCGTGCCGCGAGGTCGCTGCGTGAAGTTAGGTGGGCTGGCGGCCTCGCTCGCTATTAACCCGGACAGTCTGTGAGGCGGCCGGCCGACGAGTTCCACCTTCCGCCGACGAGCCGCGCCCCTTCTCCTGTCAGCGGCGGGTAAGGTCTGCTCGCCGGAGGCCACGCGAACATTATTCATAAACTTCGTACTCAATGTGCAGGAGAACTGCCTCGCCCAGATGCGCGCCACTTCCGGTTCGCAATAGCCGGAGCGGGACGTGTCCCTCAAGTGCCGGGTTCGATGTCAGCAGCCACTCGCGCGCGACCTCCACATCGCCGAAGACCCGTTGCGCGAGAGCGGCGATGCCTGCGGTGCGCGCGATGCGGTCAGACTGTTCTAGCGTGAGTCGGCGTGCCTGCCTGATGCTCGTCAGCGTGCGGCGCGGGATGACCGCGGCTAAATCAGAGTCGGATAGGTGGCTGAAGCGTTTCAGTTCCGTAACGGCGCTACGCGGTAATCCGCGCTCGACCGTTTGCACGAAAGCAGCGCCAGAGACTACATCCTTACACATCACCTTCCGCCCACCGAGCACGCTAATTGTCTCTTGCCACTCCATACTGCAATCTCCTAACGCATAGGCGCAAAGTTGCCTAAAATATATGGCATATCTACAAAATAGTTAATGGGATACGTGACTTTTGATCATTTGAAAATTGAATTCAATTGCCGATGCCTTTTTTCACCACATATTATTTCCGCTCTTATCTGCCTTGAGATTATGAACCGCAGTCCGATTAGGTTATCGTCAGCGAGGTAAAAAATCGGAGGTGTGGTTACATGGCTGATGAAAAGTTGCCCCGTCTGACTGAGGCGCACATTCTTCCTCTTGTCTGCTTCGCATAGCTCGCCCCAATGGCCCGTTTGATGCCGACGTAAAAACTCTGCGGGCATCTGTCCGGCCCCTTCCAGCGCATCAATCGCGCCGCGAGTCATAAACAAGCGCCCGGCACATGAACTAATATTAAGATTTCTCGCGCTACATTTTGATTTTGAAGCCTACAGAGGCCGGATGGTTGATTCCCTAAACCAGTTCATGCTTGAGAACATGAATCTCTAACGAATCTCCGAAACTAAAATTCGAGATGTATTTTTGAGCACCATTGAATTTCTAAGCAACTGTATAGTCCCACATGTTTTCGGAACGTTTACTAGGGTGGCAGTATTGTTTAAAAGGAAATTAATTGATGTCTTTACCTGCTTTCAGCTGTTCAATCATCGCCTGAACTGCTTGTTTATTGGAATCATTAGGCGCTAACGGTAAAGCCTTGTTAGCGAATTCCAGGGCTTTTGCGTATTCGCCATTGGCAGACAATCCTCTCGCCATGCCTATCAACGTTGTAAATTGATTCGGATTTTTGTTGTAATTAAACTGAAAAACCTCTAATGCAGCTTTCGGCTTCTTGGCTGTTAAAAGTTGTCTGCCAAATTGCTGAAGTTCGACAACGCTGCCGAAAGGCAATGCGCTTTTGATAACTGCCGCTGCCTCATCAGATTTGCCGAGTTTATCGAGAATTCCTGCTTTAGTCGAAAGTGCGGAAAATGAAGTCGGATCGCCCGGAAATTTCGGGCTTGTTGCTGACGTTGCCCATTCAAGCCCTTTTTCCAGTTGGTAATTATTCTGCAAACACCAGCTTGCGGCGATGTTTAATCCCTGCGACGTAAAGCCGCGCGGATTTTGCGATTCGGCCACGAAAGCATCAAATTGTTGTTTCAAATAATCAACTTCAACCTTGAAAGGTATCGATAGTTTTTCCCACGAAAGAGCGATTACAGCGGAATTCGGCGTTTGATTTGAAAACTCGTATTTCAGATTCTCGACGCTTTTCTCAATCGGCTGAGGTTTAACTTTTACACGTAAAACATCTTCTTTTTCGTCGTAAAAAAATGAACCCCAAGCATCCGATCTTTTGGAAAAAATAATTGTGCTTTCCAATGGATCATACGCGATAAAAAACCCGTATTTTCCTTTCGGCAGAGTTTGACCTTCGACTTTTACATCATTATCAAATTCGATGATGGTATTTTCGTTCGCGCCTGCCCGCCAAGGCGTAAGTTTGCCGTTCCCGAATCCTTGATCAATAAAGCCTTTGTGAACGATCTCGCCCCAAATTTTACCTTCGCGGCCTTTGACTGCGGGACGATGATAAGTAATTGTGACTTGCGTCAGACCGACCTGTTCGGAAACTATCGCTTTTTTCGTGTAGCCATTCGGTACCGCTGAATTATACGGCACTTGTGCAAATGAGTAGCTTGAAAAAGCGATCAACGCCAAGGCAAAACAAAGTATGTGATTTTTCATAGTGTTATTTGTAAATTATGCGAATCAAGATTAGAGAAATAGCAGACAAGTGAGAATGATAAGATTTTCTTGCTTATGGACAATCAACTCATTCAAATTTATTTGCTTGTCTGTCACACTTACGATAATCAATGTTCTTTGAAATATCAACACACGAGTAATTTCAAGCCTGTTTTTACAGATCAAGAAATGATTACCGTGTACTTGTTTGGTCAATTAAACGAAAAGTTTAATCACCGCAGATTTACAATTTGGTAGTGGCTCACTGAGGGGAGGGAGGCAGTGATTGATTATCTTCATGAAGAAAGAGGCGTAAGCAGATGTCGTGCATGATATCGGACTTGGACTATGACTTACTCTTCCTGACGAAGCGTCTGAGTCCTTGCCGCAAGGTGTTATTCCATCGCTCGACAGGTGCAGTTAACCCCGGTCTGTTTGCCTGCGGCGGTGTCTTGCTGCGAGGGGCTGACTGAATTGTACGCTTCCCCAAAGTCACTGTCGCAATGAGCCGTCAGGTAACTGGCAGGGATTTGCTGCCAGAGTTTTTGACACGTCGCGCGACTTCTGTCACGAATGACATACGCCACGACTTGACGAGTGGCGCGACACAAAGCAATCCACATCCAGCGTTTGTTGTCCTCGGCCAAGTTCTTGACCTCCGAGCACGGATTCTTTTCTGTCACACCGCACTTGATGGCCAGCCAGAAGATCCTAACTGAGCAACTCTGACGCACGGTTGACGGAGGCGGGACTACGCACAGTGCCGCGCTTTGAGAAAGATTCTCGCCGGGTCTTCTTGAACTGCTCAACCTGAGGGAGCGAGAGCTGCGCGAAGCTCTTAACCTTTGAAATACTTGCTTTCGCAGATCGTGCGCGCACGGAATTCGTCGTGCTTCCACGAGCGCTTATTCTGACGCGCCCATGATAGATAGACCTCTTCGACGAACTCAATGAAATCTTGTGCGCCGGTGGGCCTACCATATCACCCATCGAAAACTTACGTTTATGACAGTATTGACCTCTTCATCTTAGGCAGTCTCATCGAGCGGCATCTCTTCATCGAAGAGCCGCCGGAGTTACTAACGGGGATTACGATGGATGAATGGCGGCCTGCGGTACATGAGACAGGCAACATCGAAAAACTTTTCAGAGAGTGCGGCGTGAAGTGATCTTGGTCTCTTACGGCGTGGCCGATGAAGAATACGCTACCACCGAGGCGCAATTTCTGTTGAGCCTCAACTGCTTCAACGTCGCGGCGACGCGTGCCGAACGCAAGTTGACACCGAAGCGCGCCCTTTGATTTAGTGTGAGAGTCTGATCGGCTATCCGGTTCATTAGCTCTTCAGCTAAAGTCATGTGAGGATTACCTTCCTCTGTAGTTGATAAAAAAGTGGCGGCGGTAGATGTAAAGGGGCGCATCCCAACACGTCTCGGAATGGGCTGAGTGTTAAGATGCGCCCTCGGGAGCCGGCTTGGGTGGTCTGTAAGGAATCCACTTCACCATCAATCGCACATAACTTCACTTTTCACGAGAACACAATGAGATCCCTAAAACGGCTTGGAAGGGCGGTAGTGTTAACTCTTATGCTGGCTAGCATTGCCTTTGCAGGTCAAATTTCAGCTGGAGTTACGCCGCCACCGCCTCCAACATCAGCAACAACGCAGGGCGAAATAACCACTATGGTCTCAGGCCAGATAGAAATCCCGGTTGCGTCCACTGCTTCCGCGACGGGGATGGCGCTGAGCGTGCAGCAAAGCGTGCTGGCGCTATTCCATGCAGCCTGCACAGTTTGAATAATTCCATGCTGCCTAGAGTCTTAGTCACTGGTGGCACAGGTCGATTGGGCAAAAGCGGGAGCTATTCGTTAAATTGGTTCATCCTTTTCAGGAGGCGTGTTGAGGTAAACGGATGCCTTATCGCAAAGAAGAGTTGAAACTGCAAAGTGTGGTCGAAGCGTTGAACCGCTTGACGGTCGATGATTTGAAGAAGCATCTGGCCTTATTGCCCACGGCAGAGAAGCCTACGCGCAAGCCGGAACTGGTGGCCTTGATTGCGCGGCATCTGGAAGGCGACAGCCTGCACAGGCAGTGGGAGCGACTGGATGAAACACAGCGAACGGCTGTGTCTGAAGCTGTCCACTCGTCCGACGGGTTGTTTCGCGCAGAGCGCTTTCAGGCCAGATATGGACGCCAGCCCGATTGGGGGACACGCGACCATTGGGGGTATAACCGCACACCTTCGCTACTGTGTTTGTTCATCTACTACGACGGCCTGATGCCCTCGGAGTTGCAGGAACGTTTGAAGGCGTTTGTGCCCGAGCCTCGCGCGCCTCAACTCAAGGTCACTGATGAGTTGCCGGAGGTTTTCAACCGACGCGAAGAGGGCTTTGACTTTGAAGCGCGCCGGCGCGAAGTGAAGATCCAACAAATCCCATTAGCGCAGTGTGCGATGGAGCGTCATGCCCCGCATGATCTTCTGACCGTCCTGCGATTGATCGAACGCGGCAAACTTGCGGTCAGCGACAAAACCTCTCTGCCTTCGTCCACGACCATTGATGAGATTGCAGCGCTCTTGCGGGGCGGTGACTATTACTACGAGCCGCATCAGCCGAAGAAGAAAAAGCATGAGCAGGAGACGGGGGCGATTAAAGCGTTCGCGTGGCCTTTGCTCGTGCAAGCCGCCGGATTGGCGGAACTCAGCGGCAAGCGGCTGGCCTTGACCAAAGCCGGGCGCAAGGCTTTGAGCAGTTCACCCTCGGACACATTGAGCCTGTGCTGGCAGCGTTGGTTGAAGACGAAGCTACTGGATGAGTTGCGGCGTATTGATGTTATTAAAGGGCAGACGGGTAAAGGCGCACGCGGGCTGACCTCGACGACCGGCAGGCGGGCCGTGATCGTAGATGCGTTGAAAGAATGTCCGGTCGGTCAGTGGGTCAAGGTGGATGAGGTCTTCCGCTACATGCGCGCCGTGGGATTTGACTTCGAGGTGACGCGCGATCCCTGGCAGTTGTACATCGAAGAATTGGAATACGGCAGTCTCGGCTACGAGGGCTTCGGCAAGTGGAGCATTCTGCAAGGCCGCTATGCGCTCTGTTTCCTGTTTGAATATGCCGCGACGCTCGGCGTGGTTGATGTCGCGTATATCCCGCCAGCCGGAGCGCGACAGGATTTCAGAGACCTGTGGGGCGCGGACGATTATGAATTCTTCAGCCGTTATGATGGCCTGCTCTATTTTCGACTGACGCCGCTGGGCGCGTACTGCCTGGGCGTGACGGACAACTATATTCCGACACAAGTGACGGCACGCGCCACCATCACCGTGCTGCCCAGCTTGAAGATCAACGCGACGGGCGAGCCGCTCCTGCCTGAAGAGAGGTTGCTGCTGGAGACGTACGCCGAGGCGCTGCGCCCCGGTCCGTACGGCTGGATCG
>CAXTRQ010000160.1:0-7696 GCA_964246705.1 uncultured Pyrinomonadaceae bacterium | reverse complement strand
CCGAAAAGGAGTCTGAATCGGTCTGGTATCTGAATCGCGCCAGAACTATGTCGGCGTTGGAAAGCGGTCATCAGATAACCGAGTTGCGTGAGTTCTTACAGGCGCACGACGAACAACCGTTGCCGGAAACGGTCGAGGCTTTTCTGCAAGAGTCGGAGCGCAATGCCAGACAGTTGCAGGAGTGTGGCCCGGCAGTGCTAATCGAATGCGCGGACGCCGCATTGGCTAAAGCCTTAGCGCAGCACGAAAAGATAAAGCCGTTCTGCCTGCGCGCGGGCGAAAAGCATCTCGTCGTCGCGGCGGTGGACGAAGAGAAGTTTCGCCAGTTGCTTCACAATCTGGGTTACTGCTTGCCCAAAGTCTAGAAAGTCAATCGGAATACCCACGGCAGCATGGATAACCCGACCAGCCGTAGCCCCATCGTCAAATGCAAGGGCACCATGCCGCGCGGGCGCGACACTGACAGGCAATAAAGGAGTTAGTATGCACTACGGCAAGCCACAGAGCGGCTCCCAAAGTACAGGTGAGCCAAGTATGTTATTGCCCGATTGAGGGAGAATTCATTAGCGACGCGGTGTCCTCATTCGAGCGTCTAAAAAAGGTATTGAAGGCACGATGCTATTTTGGAGTTTCCGTTGAAGCAAAGGCAGCGACCTGCGCTGAAAACGCTAAACCCCATGGCTCTCCCCTCATATATAAAAAGCTTGACGTTAAATAAAAATACAAGTGTAATCTGATGCGCGCCATGACCTCGGAGGTTAGAGATGCCACGATATGCTCACCCCGCACCAGAATGGGGCATACTTAAATTCGGATACATAGATGAGTTCGGGCCGGTTGCTCCTGACTTATATGCGTCCGCTGGTAGAATTTGGCTGCAATCACATGATTATGCGGCGCGCCTGCTGCCCGGGAGCGACACGGCGCGAATCCGCACGCTGTTGCTTAAAGCTGCCGCCCAAGTCACACGCGCACGGGATGAAAGATCACAGCAAATAAATGAACTTGATGGCTACCTGTTCAAAACCTTCAAGCGCTTGATTCTCGCCGAACGTGAGAAGGATAACAATCGCCTTCGCTTTGAAACGGAGGCGCACTTAGAAGCGGAGTGGCGCGCTCAAGCGACCAATGTCGAACGCCGGATACTGCTGGACGAACTAGTCGCCGCGATGGACCAGTGGACGCGCGGGGTCTTCGAGTGGCTGACGTTGGATTACAGTTTCGATGACATCGCGCGCCATCTCGGCATGAATGCTAAAGTTGTGAGAAACAGATACCACAGGCATCTGGTCACGCTGATGAAACACATAGAGGGGCAGGAACGCAGCAAGGACAAAAACGGACGCTACAAGAACTAGCGGATTACCAGCGCCCTTCCCCATCACCATAAATAACGATATCAAACTAAAAAATCTTTCCCCGGATGATACCTTTTGCCTTCCTCAACCCCTCTACACTATTGCAGAGAAAATATTCATGCTGCCTCGCGCACGGGATAGTTACCCGGATTGTTGGTCAACACCTTTGGAAATAAAGTGGCAACTATCTCAATCTAATTGATGGCCTCACGCAACGATGTCAAACGAGAGAGGAACGTGCAAATGAATCACGAAGATAATACTCGTGAAGGACTATTTGCCGATCCAGAAGAGATTGTCACATTCGCCCAAGCCTATTTCGCGACTGAGTTTCCTAATGGCGAACGGCGCGACTGCCCATCTGTCGAGCAGTTGAGAGCCGTAGCCTGTTCAAGCGTATTACCAGACCTGCCATTACGTGAACATCTGTTCAACTGCTCGGAGTGCTTTCGCTCCTATCGCAGCGCAAGAATGTGCCGCCGCCCGTTGGCAGCGACAAGAGACTTATGGTGGCCTGAGTTGAGCGTGACTTTATCATCTCTAACATTGCGCCGCACGTCCCTCATCGTTGGGTCTGTGAGTCTCTTCCTCATCGGATTCGCGGCTGTAGCACTGATATGGAACATGCGTAAAGACACGACTACAGTCGCTCTGAACAATTCGCGGCAGGAAATAGCGGGGTCGCCCACGCCCTCGTCGTCCCCCATGATGACTTCTCCCGGAACCACAAATGAGACAAGGCCGGTGTCACTAAACGGCGACGCATTTACGACGCAGAAAACTCAACTGACGCGACGCCAAAAAGCGGCAACAAGAATATCGCCAAAGTCGTCAACTCTGCCGCTCATTGAGGTCAACTTGAAAGAAGACGGCCTACTGCGCGACGGGGATGCTAAGGGCAGTAAACAGCGCGACATTAATCTTTTGCGCGAACGTCAGCGACTTCGTTTACGAATGCCTGAGGGAAGTAGTAGTGGGCGATATGCGGTGACTGTTGTTGATGCCTTCGGCAAGCCGCTGATTACGACAACGGCCAACTCAAACGGCAGGACGCTATCAGTTGAACTTGACTTACGCAGCTTAGAGACCAAGAAGTATCGCCTGTGCCTTGAATGCCGTGGTGAAGCGCCTGACTGTTATGTAGTCTCTGTTAACGAACAGGCACACCGAGCCGTGAACTGATACGGCCCTTTCAGAAGCGCACTGATTAACCCGACGGTTGCTCACTCCGACTCGCCAAAAGCGAGTCAGCTTTCAGCCGGATGGATGCCCTACTCTCGTCCATCACACACAGCCTCATTTTCAAGCCGAGGCCGATCGAATCAAGATGTCTCTTTCACCCCAACGTCTTGTCATCTGTGGCAAAAGCCTCCTTTGCGCGCTGCTCCTGCTCGCGCGGCCGCTCCCGGCTGTCACGGGCAGGACAGTGACGACCAATTCCGCCCCTCGCGCACAAACTGTCGACTCCGTAATGCTCGTGCCAGGACGCGCCCTCCAACAAGAGATCGGCGGAAATGATGTTCATAACTATGTCTTAGAATTGGTCGAAGGCCAGTACACGCGAATAACGGTTAAGCAGCAGGGGAGCGATGTCGTCGTTACCATCTTCGATCTCGACGGTAAACACGTCACGGTTGATCGCCCGAATGGAGCGCGCGGGCGTGAAACCGCCTCCTTCATAGCCAGACAGCGCGGAACATACCGCGTGGAAATCCGCACGCTGGAACGCGCCGCGCCGCGCGGGCATTACGAGATTTCAATCAGCGAATTGCGTCCCTCAGTGCCGCGCGACGAAAGCCGTCTCGCCGCCGAGCAGGCCGTTACAGAAGGTGAAATCCTGCGGGCGCGAAAGACCGCCGCCTCACTGCTACAGGCGCTAGAGAAGTTCGGGCAGTCTATCGCTCTGTGGAGAGCGTTGGACGAGCCTTATGAGACGGCGGTCGCGCTCTACGGTCGCTGCCTCACGTACCGTCTGCTCGGCAAAAATGAACAGGCGCTCGCGGATTGCAGAGAATCCGAGACCGCTATGCATGCGTCCGGCGACGACTATGGCGAGGCGGTCGCGCGCACCGGGCACGCGTGGGCTTACCTCTATCTTGGAGAGACGGACAAAGCGTTCGTTGACTTCGCTTCGGCACTCGCGACGCGCCAGCGTATCGGCGACCTTTCAGGCGAGCCTCTAGACCTTCTTGGCATGGGCTGGGTTCATGTATTACGCAGCGACTATGACAAAGCGCTTGATTACTTCCAGCGATCGCTGGAGATGATTGACAAACTGGGCGATCCACGCGGTCGAGCCGCACGACTAGCGGCGATTGGAGAAGTTTACCGGCGGACGAATCGTCCGGCCAAGGCAATCGAATATCTCATGCAGTCGCTTCAAATTTCGCGCTCCACTAACAGTGACCGCGGCGGTGAGGCCGACACACTGACCAATATCGGATGGTGTCGCTACGCGCTCAACGAGTTGAGTCAAGCGCAGGAATCTTTTGCGGCGGCACTTCCTATGCGTCGTGCCGTAGGCGACCGCACGGGCGAGGCCATCACCCTGCTCGGTCTCGCGCACGTCGAACGCGGTCAGGGCAACTTGTATAATGCCCGCGTGGATGTCGAAGCGGCGCTCGTCATCGTGGAGTCTCTGCGCGCACAAGTTACCAGCCAGCCCCTCCGCCTGTCCTTCTCCGCTCTGGTGCAAGACTACTACGAGTTCTACATCGATCTGTTGATGCACATGCAACGGCTCGATCCCAATCGCGGGTCGGCTGCCGCAGCCCTTGAGGGCAGCGAGCGCGCGCGTGCACGCTGCCTGCTCGACCTATTGAACGAAGCGGGCGTGGACGTGCGGCACGACGTTCCCTCCCCGCTGCTTGAGCGCGAACGCACCCTCCGCGCAAAACTCAACGCCGCCGCGGGCTACCAACGACAGCTATTGAACGAGACCTACACGACGGCGCAGGCGTTGGCAGCGGCGACAGATGTTGATGAGCTTTCCGTCGCGTTGAGCGAAACGGAAACGCAAATCCGTCAGGTCAGCCCGCGCTACGCTGCGCTCACCCAGCCACAGCCATTAAGCGCCGCGAATATCCAACGCGAAATAGTAGACGCTGATACGCTGCTGCTTGAATATACCCTCGGTAAAGAGCGGAGCTTTCTATGGGCAGTATCACCCACAGCCATCGTCGCTTACACGCTCCCCGACCGGCGGACAATCGAACAGGCCGCTGTGCATGTCCGAGAACTGTTGACAGAGCGTAATCGCTCCATGCCGGACGAAACCTCCGTGCAGAGGGGGACCCGCCAAGCCACACCCCCCCCACCGAATTAAAAGGCGGCGGCGCGTCTAAGTCATATGCTGCTTGCCCCAGTAGCCGCGCAACTGGGCGCAAAGCGCTTACTCATCGTCGCTCCGGGCGCGCTGCAACTCACTGCTTTTGGCGCGCTCCCCTCGCCGACGCATCCGTCCGCTCTTTCGTCCCGTGACAATGTACCCCTCATCGTCGGTCATGAGGTAATCACTTTACCGTCAGCCTCAACGCTCGCAATGCTGCGCCGCGAGCCCGCGCCGCGAGCTAAGGCGACGAGACTCGTTGCTATCCTCGCCGACCCGGTATTCTCTCTGGATGACGAACGTTTCGCGGAAACTTCGTTGAAAATATCTTCGTCGTCGGCCATCAGCACGGGGGCGAGCGACACGCCGACTGGCGGGCATGTCGGGGCGAACAATCAACCGTTGAGGGAAGACGGTGAAGCACCGCTTTACTTGGCATTGCCGCGCCTGTTCAGAACGCGCTGGGAAGCCCAACAGATCGCATCGCTGGCCCCGCCGGGTTCGGTAGTTCAAGCACTGGATTTTGATGCGAGCCGTGAAACTGCAAGTAGCACCGAGGTAAGCAGTAGTCGAATTGTGCACTTCGCCACACACGCTGTTATCAACGCCGCACATCCAGAACTTTCCGGCGTCGCGCTCTCGATGTTCGACCAGAGAGGGCAACCGCAGGACGGGTTCCTGCGCGCCCTCGACATTTTTAATTTAACGCTTTCCGCAGACCTCGTTGTGCTAAGCGCCTGCCGCACCGCGCTCGGTCGTGACTTCAAAGGTGAAGGTCTTATAGGGCTTACCCGTGGCTTCATGTATGCGGGCGCGCCTAGCGTCGTCGGCAGTCTTTGGGAAACCGATGATAAAGCGACGGCAGAGTTGATGGTCAGATTCTATCGCAAGATGCTGAAAGAAAATTTACGCCCCGGAGCCGCGCTACGTGCGGCTCAAGTCGAGATGTGGCGCGATAAACGATGGCAAGCATCCTTTTACTGGGCTGGATTCACGCTGCAAGGTGAATGGCGTTGACGCCTACCTGACGCGTGCGGCCGTGATTGTCTGAACTGCGAAGCATCAACTCAAACGCGATAAGGAAAGAGTATGAAAAGCCGCTGGAGATTGTTATCGCTCATCGTGTTCTGTGTTTTCGCCGCGTCTCTGGTGGTATTGGCCGATAGCCAAACGTATACGCCGCCCGCCGAGAAAGGCGACATCTATGTAAGCCTATCGCGGAGAGATGTACAGGCTTACTTGGATCGGTAACCTGTCCGCGAACCTTGCGGGGAAAGGCTCGAACGAGAGGTCGGAGACTTTTGATTCTTCAAAAGACCCACAGGCTTGAGAGTTCGACCGGAGGATAAGCGCAGGGCCGTTGCGCGGCTCGGGCGGTCGGTATAGTAGCGCCTTTCAATTGAGGCTCTGTCATAGAGAAGCAGAAGATTGACCGTAAGTGGTTAAGGAGCGTTGTTCGGTATGTCACATGAGGGTGATCGAGGAGAACTTGAGAGGCCATACCTGCAAGGGCTGGTCGGCTCATTGACGGGACGGAAACTGCTGCTCGAAGGGCGACAAGTATTGGGTCGTGACGCGGCACTGTGCCAACTCTTGCTTGAACAGGCGGTAGTATCACGCCGACACGCCGAGTTAGAGGTTGACGAGCACGGGCGTGTGACCATCACAGACTTGGATTCGCGCCAAGGAACTTTCGTTAACGGCGAGCGGATTACCCATCGCGAACTGCGGGATGGTGACCGCGTCGGCTTTGGCCCTGACGGTATTGTAGCATTCACGCTACACACCAAGCGCGCCGACCGTATTGTGCAATCATCGCAGAGCGAACCAGCTTCGCAGGCGGAGGCGTTGCGCGCGCGATTTATGATCGCCGCTAAACTTTCGAGCTCCGTCGCCCCGGTGACGCGCGCACCCTCTCAAAGGAATGAAGCCGGTATCGCGCACGCCTTATCACAGTCTCAGCCGGCGGGGAAACCATTGCTCAAGATCGGGCGCGCCCCCGATAATGACATCGTGTTGGACGCGCTCGGCGTCTCACGCCACCACGCGACGCTTTCCTACAACGGCGTCGAGCAACCCGTCCTCGCAGACCTCGGCAGCACCAACGGCACGTTTGTAAACGGCGACCCCCTTGCCGCGCCACGGTTGCTTCAGCCACACGACTTGGTCTTTCTCGGCGGCTTTCTGCTGCGTGTCAACGGACGCCATATAAAGTGTCATGACCTGAGCAGCAGTCGTATTACTGCGCAGAAGATTACTAAAGAGATTGGTGGTCAAACGATTCTCCATGATATTTCACTGGCGCTCTACCCCCGTGAGTTTGTAGGATTGATGGGGCCTTCAGGTTGTGGCAAGTCCACGCTGATGGATGCCTTGAACGGATTACGTCCGGCGACCACCGGCACCGTTTTCGTGAATGATCTTGACCTGTACCGCAATTTCGATGCCCTTCGTCGTTCCATCGGTTACGTACCACAACATGACATTCTGCACGATGTGCTGACGGTTGAGCGCACTCTCCGCTACGTCGCAAAGCTGCGCCTGCCGGAACTAACATCCTCTTTGGAAATGCAGCGCATCGTCGAAGAGGTGATTGCCATAGTCGGCTTGCAGGAGCAACGCGATAGACAATTTCGACAGCTTTCAGGCGGGCAGCAAAAACGTCTCAGCCTCGGTATCGAACTAATCACTAAGCCTAATTTCATCTTCCTGGACGAACCCACGTCGCCACTCGACCCGGAATCAACAGAAACCATGATGTTGCTATTCCGAAGGCTCGCCGACGAGGGGCGCATCGTGGTAATGGTGACGCACAAGTTCGAGAAGTTTGAAGAGATGCATCACGTTGCCATCCTCACGAAAGGCGGCAGACTTGCTTACTTCGGGCCGCCGCCGGAGGCGCTCAACTACTTCGGTTGTCGTGAACCGGGCGAAATCTACAAGCGCATCGGGACACGCGAGCCTGAAGAACTGGATCGTGCATTTAAATCTTCAGCGCACTATCAAAAAT
>CAXTRQ010000159.1:0-13659 GCA_964246705.1 uncultured Pyrinomonadaceae bacterium | reverse complement strand
AAGAATCAGGTTGGCGAAATAGAAGGGACGCCAGATCATGCTCTGGCTGCGGTCGAACGCCATCCACGTCTGCCCCGCGTCGTCGGAGCGATAGAGGCCGTTCTGCGGCGGCTCGGCTTCGATAAACGCATAGATCACGCCCGGCTTGGAAAGAGCAGCCGCGACCGCCACTCTCCCCAGGGTTTCGGAGGAAGCCCCTTGGCTGTCTTCTCTTCAAGCTCAGTCCACGTTGCGCCGTCCGTGCTCTTAAACATACCGCTTGCGCTCGGAGCGCCGGGAATTTCGCCGCCTGAACGGAAAGTCCAACCCTTGCGGCGGAAGTCTCACATCCCCGCATAGAGCGTCTTCGGATGCTGCTCGTCCATTGTCATCATCGAGCAACCCGTCGAGGCGTTCGCCACCTTCAAAACTCTTGTCCAAGACTTTCCGCCGTCCGTCGTCTTGTAAAGGCCGCGCTCATCGCTGTCGCTCCACAGCTTGCCCGGCGCGCAGACATAGACCGTGTTGGTTCGGTCGGGTCGACATCTTGGAGATACGCTCGGACTCTTTGAGACCCATGTTCGTCCAGTTATCACCGCCGTCAACGGACTTGTAGACGCCGTCGCCGATTGAGACGCTGTTGCGTGTCCAAGACTCGCCCGTGCCGACCCAGATAACTTTCGAGTCCTTCGGGTCAATGGTGATTGCGCCGATTGACCGCACCGGCTGCTTGTCGAAGACGGGCTTGAAGATCGAGCCGCCGTTGCCGGACATACACACGCCTCCGCTCGCCGAGCCGATGTTGCGTGCGCCCAGACCGGAGATGGTCTGGGTATCAACTTTGACCGGGGCGTTCGGTTGCGCGGTTTGCGCCTGTGGAGTCTGCAACGATGCGGCATGACCTCCCGACAGTGCCAGAAACAGGAACGCTGCCGAGAACCAACACATAGTTTTTATCTTCATCGCTCTCGAATGCCCTCTCTCCTGTTGAACTCATTTGTCCCTGTTCTCTCGCGGCTTGGTGTTCGGCTCTTTGCCTTCGGGCTTCTTCGGTTGAGTCTTTGAAGCGTCGGGCGACTTGCCCGGCTGTTGCGCGCTGGCGGCGGGCATGCGGAACAGGCTGTCATCCAACGGCACGTTGGCCTCGACCTTCTCGTAAGTCACCTGCGACTTGAACGCGTTGCCCTTCACATTGCTCTCAATCGAATGCGGCAGATACCACCCCGACCTCCTTATAGTCGCCCAGCGCCGTCTCGTATTCGCGCTCGGCTCCGCGAATCATCCGCTTCGTTTCAATCTTGATGGGAACGTAGTAATCCGTGTCCATGAAATAATAACGAACCTCGCCGTCGGCGAGCGTAATCTTGAGCTTGAAGGCGTCCGTGCCCTCGACCGGCTCCATGCCGACGAACTCGACCTTGTGGCCCTTCTGCTTGTAATTGATGAGCGGCCCGTCGAAATCCAAGGCTTCGAGAATTTGCTTTAACTCTTCTTCGCCGAGCGGCTCAGGGTCTTTCTTGCCTTGCCACGGCTCGATTTTCCATCCGGTCTTACCGTCGTATGCGGTGATTCCGGTCAGCCCTTGCAGAGCGAATTCCCGCCGCGCCATGTTTCCGCGCTTATTCTCTTCGAGGATGGCCGCCTCGAAGCCTCCGCCTCCCGTAAACTTGCCCGTGCGGCGCAACGTCTTCACGGCCTGAATCTTTTCCATACCGCCGACTGTCTTGATGTACTTGGCGATGATCTCTTCAGCGGTCTGCGCCGAAACCGGCATGGTGAAAAGCACCATCCCGGCTATTCCTAGCAGGAATCTTCACATGATCTTCTCCTCAAAATAGGTGATACAGAACACAGGACAATTGCGAACGAATACAGTCAGCAAGCTTGTCGTGCGAAAAACGATGCCGACCGTCTCACGGCAATGTCAAACGGGTTGATACGCGGGTAATATGCGCCATCACCGCCGCGCGTTTTATCGTTTTGACACTTGGAACTGCGCGTATCTCAGATGCCAAGCCACGCCTCGCCGGGCTTCGGACACAGATTTTGAAACTTGGTCGCACGGAATGTTAAAGTTCGCCACGTGACGACGACGCCCACAATCAACATCCGCCGCGCGACGGTCGAGGACACGAGCCTTCTGTCAGTGCTTGGAGCGCACACCTTCTCCGACGCTTTCGCGTCTTTTAACAAACCCGAAGATATGGCTGCTTACCTCGCCTCGGCCTTCAGCCCGCCCGTGCTAATGGAGGAATTAAAAGACAGCCGCGCAACATTCCTCGTCGCCGAAATCAACGCCGTGGCTGTGGGCTATGCCAAGCTGCACAACAGCGCAGCGCCCATGTGCGTGGCCGGTGCGAGACCGACGGAGATCGCACGTTTATACGTCGAACATGATTGGCACGGGCGCGGCGTCGGCGAAGCTTTAATGCGTGAATGCATCGAGATCGCGCGCCGTGAAGGCACACGGACAATATGGCTGGGGGTGTGGGAACATAATGCGCGCGCGCTCGCTTTTTACCGCAAGTGGGGATTCCATGAAGTCGGAGAACACATCTTCCAATTGGGTGAAGACCGCCAGACGGATATCTTGATGGAACGCGCCATCTGACTCGAGGTTTCACATCTTCAATCCACACAGGTCAACGTGGTTGCTTGCATGCTCAAATGTTCGACCAGTGCGGCGCGTTTCTCGTAGGCTTCGCGGGCGATGTGCACGTCTTCGAGGAAGTGTGGCAACTCTCTGAGCAGGAGAGCCTGTGGCCCATCAACGAGCGCTTGATCCGGCGACGGGTGAAAATCAACGAGCACCATATTAGCGCCCGCAATGATTCCCTGCGCGGTCGTGTGCATCACATCGAGGATGCCTTCCGGCCCCGCGTTGCGCGAGCCGACGGAGAGGCAGCAATCGTGTGCGGCTGACGACCACACAAAACCTCGTCGTGTTGGATGTGTCGGAGCAGGAGCGCGAGCGCGTCGCTTCAGGGTTAACGGCTCTCGATCTTCAGGTCGCGCCATCCTCATTTCGCACAGGCACGCTCGCCTGCACAGATAAGCGGTTCTGTAAGCTGGCGGTCACGGAGACGAAAGACCGCGCCTCCGAATTAATCGAATATTTGGAGCGTGTGCTTCCCGGCTTCACAGCGCCTTTCCGCATCAGCGTGACGGGCTGCCCGAATTCTTGCGCGACAAGGCGGCGGAACTGAAGAGACAATGTTGCGCGCGTCCAGACAAGGCGTAGTCTATCTCGTCGGCGCGGGGCCGGGCGACCCCGGTCTGCTCACTATCCGCGCACGCGACCTTTTAACCTCATGCGACATTGTTATTTATGACAATCTGGTTAACCCGGAATTACTACGTCACGCCCGCATCTCTGCCGAGCGCATCTATGTCGGCAAAGTCGGCGGCGGGCGTCAGACCTCGCAGGAAGAGATTAATCGCCTTCTCATCGAGCACGCACAGACGAGGCGGCGCGTCGTGCGGCTGAAGGGAGGCGACCCGTTTTTGTTCGGGCGCGGCGGCGAGGAAGCTCAAGCTCTCTCCGCCGCAAACATAACTTTTGAGATTGTCCCCGGCGTCTGTTCCGCGCTCGCCGTCCCTGCTTACGCCGGAATCCCTCTGACGCATCGCGGCCTCTCTTCATCTGTCGTCGTGCTGACAGGAGCGCGCGCCACCGATGGTGCGCGGGCGCGAGAAAAGCTGGCGCAAGCGGCTTGTCCCAACACGGTGGTGGTCTTGATCGAGAGCGACACATGTGCGCGAGATTGCGTCTGACCTGATTGCTGCCGGACGAAAGCCTGAGACGCCTGCGGCTGTGATTCGCTGGGGAACTTATGGTCAGGAGACTGTCACCGGCACGCTTCGGACGATTGCCGATGAAGCCGAACGGGCGGGGATGCGTGCGCCTTCGGTCATTATCGTGGGCGCGGTGGTCAGCTTGCGCGAGCATCTCAAGTGGTTCGAGAAAACTCCGCTGGCTTCAAGTATCGAAGAATTAGAGGCTGCATTCGCGGCGGCTGATTAGAGGGGGATTGCTATGCCTGTTTCCGCACCGTCTTTCGTGCATAAAGCGACGGATGAAGAACTCAAAATAATTTCCGACGAGTTCGAGGTCGCGCCGCCGGAAGACGTCCTGCGCTGGGCGGCGGAGGAATTTGGCCGGGATATCGCGCTCGCCACGGGCTTCGGTGTGGAAGGCTGCGTGCTCGTCGCGATGCTGTCGGGTATCAGTCCGGGCACGCGCGCTTTTTATCTTGATACGGATTTGCTCTTCCCGGAGACTTACACGCTGCGCGATCAGCTTGAAGCGCGCTACGGCATCCGGTTCGAGCGGCGTGCGACACCTCTCTCGCTCAAGGAGCAGTCCGCCCAATACGGCGAACGTTTGTGGGAACGCCAACCCGACCTGTGCTGTCAACTGCGCAAGGTCGAACCGCTACGGCAGACGCTCGCAGGATTGCGGGCGTGGGTGACAGCCATTCGCCGCGATCAATCTCCGGCGCGCACGCACGCGCAAGTTGTCGAGAGGGACGCGAAGTTCGGTCTCATCAAGATTAATCCGCTCGCCTTCTGGTCGTCGCGCGATGTCTGGGACTACATCGTCAGATACGATGTTCCTTATAGCCCTCTCCATAATCACGGCTACACCTCCATCGGCTGCGCGCCGGAAGATGACGCGGAGTCTCGAAGAACGAATGCGGCTTGCATTAATAAGGCGTACTATTTTATTTACATAGCAGTTGAAACAGGCGGGTAATCTTGGTAGCGACTATTAAAGGAGAAGCTGATGGCAACTGACGGGAACGAAACAACTGAGAAACTTCACTTCAACACGCTCGCCGTTCATGGAGGGCAAGACCCCGACCAAACGACCAACGCACGCGCAGTCCCGATTTACCAAACCACTTCATACGTTTTCAACGACGCGGATCATGCCGCGCGTCTCTTCGCCTTGCAGGAGTTCGGCAACATCTATACGCGCATCATGAATCCGACGACCGACGTGTTCGAGAAGAGAATCGCCGCCCTCGAAGGCGGCGCGGCGGCGCTGGCGCTCGCGTCGGGACAGGCGGCGGAGACGCTCACCATTCTCACGCTGACAAAAGCCGGTGATGAAATCATCTCGACCACCTCGCTCTACGGCGGCACGTATAACCTCTTTCACTATACGTTGCCCAAACTCGGCATCAACGTGCGTTTTGTTGACGCCGCAGATTACGAAGGGCTGCGCGCCGCGATTAACGATAAAACGAAGGCTGTCTATTCGGAAACGGTTGGCAATCCGAAGCTCGACATTACGGACATCGAGCGTCTGGCCGAAATCGCGCACGAGCGTGGCTTACCGCTCATCATAGATAACACGACGCCCTCGCCCGCGCTCTGCCGTCCCATCGAGTGGGGCGCAGACATCATCATCAACTCAGCGACGAAATTCATCGGCGGGCATGGCACAAGCATCGGCGGCGTGATCGTTGACGCAGGGCGCTTCGACTGGAAGGCTTCGGGCAGGTTTCCCGATTTTACCGAACCCGACCCGTCCTATCACGGCGTCTCTTACACGGAAGCCTTCGGGCCGCTCGCCTTTATCATCAAGGCGCGCGTGCAGGGCTTGCGCGACACGGGCGCGTGCATGTCGCCCTTCAACTCGTTCCTGCTTTTGCAGGGCGCGGAGACGCTACACCTGCGCATGGAACGGCACTCGGAGAACGCTCTCGAAGTGGCGCATTTCCTCGAAGGTCATAACGAAGTGGAGTGGGTCAATTATCCGGGTCTGAAAAGCAGTTCCTACTACGCGCTCGCGCAGAAGTATTTGTCGGGCGGGGCGGGCGCGATTATCACTTTCGGCATTCGCGGCGGCTACGAAGCCGGGAAGCGTTTCATCAATTCGTTGAAACTATTCAGTCTCCTCGCCAACATCGGCGACGCCAAATCGCTGGTTATCCATCCGGCCTCGACGACCCATCAGCAACTCTCCGAAGAAGAGCAACGCGCCACGGGAACCACGCCCGAACTGATTCGTCTGTCCGTCGGTATTGAAGATGTGCGGGACATCATCGCCGACCTCAATCAAGCGTTGGAGGGACGCGGGCGCGCTTTGCCAGAGCCGGACGGCGAGTTGACGGACGAGCCGCAAAAGGCTGCGGCGGGAGCGGGCGGAGTATAGGCATGAGCGCAGCTTTGACGCCGACAGTCGAAGCCGATTTCACCTTCGCGCGTGACGAGCCGTTCGGTCTCACAGGGGGCGGCGTCCTGCGTCCCGTCACGTTGCGCTATGCGCTCTACGGTGAACTCAACCGTGCGCGCGACAACGCGGTTCTCGTCTGCCACGCGCTCTCCGGTTCGGCGCGTGTCGGTGACTGGTGGCCGCAACTCTTCGGCGTGGAGAATCTCTTCGACGTGAAACGCCACTGTGTTATCGGCGTCAACGTCATCGGTTCCTGCTACGGCTCGACAGGGCCGACCTCGGAAAATCCAGACCATCCCGGCGAGACTTACGGCGGCGACTTTCCCCTCGTCACGATTAGCGACATGGTCAGAGCGCAGGCGCGCTTGATTGAGCATCTGGGCATCGAGAGGCTCTACGCCGTCATCGGCGGCTCAATCGGCGGGATGCAGGCGCTCCGGTGGGCCGTAGATTTTCCCGAAAAAGTCGAGAGCAGCGTCGCCATCGGCGCTGCCCCTCTCTCTGCGATGGGACTGGCGCTCAATCATCTACAACGTCAGGCGATTCGCAACGACCCGGCATGGCGCGCGGGAGGCTACGCGGCGGACGCGCAACCGGCCGCCGGACTGGCGATGGCGCGCGCTATTGCGATGTGTTCCTACAAGTCTGCGGAACTTTTTAACGAGCGTTTCGCACGCCGTCCCAACCGGAACGGCGAAGACCCCCACGCTTCCTTAAACGGGCGTTTCGACATCGCGGGTTATCTTGATTATCAGGGCTTGAGCTTTACAGGCCGCTTCGATGCCAATTCGTATCTCGTCATCTCGAAAGCGATGGACAACTTTGATCTAACGCGCGGCTACGAGTCGGAAGAGACGGCCTTGAACAGAATCCGCGCGCGACTTCTGCTCGTCGGAATCTCTTCGGACTGGCTGTTTCCCGCGAGCGACGTGCGCGCCCTCGCCGCGCGCGCGCGCGCGGCGGGCGCGGATGCGAGCTATGCTGAACTTTCGTCCTCCCACGGGCACGACGGTTTCCTCGCGAATGCCGAACTGCTCGCGCCAATCGTCAGGGCGCATCTCGACCCTCCGTGACCCCTTCGGCGTTCGCTGTCTCTCTGTGGTAAATATCAATTCCCATAAAACTCAATTGAGAAGTGCGCTAAACGGGGAGGAAGAAAATTGACCGAAGAATCTCGCAGTAAGATATCGCTTCCGTCGGGGTTGCTCGGCGGTCGTGTGGCGATTGTGACCGGCGGCTCGCGCGGCATCGGTCGCGCGACCGCGCTCAGGCTGGCTGAAGCCGGAGCCGACGTGGTTGTTAATTACCTGAGCAACGAGGCGGCGGCGGAAGAGGCCGTGGGGAAAGTGCGCGAGTTGGGCGTCCGTGCGCTGGCGGTGCGCGCCGACGTGGCGAACGTGAGTCAGGCCGCAACGCTCGCGGAGGAGACAGTGAAAAGCTTCGGGCGCATTGATCTGCTGGTGGCCAATGCAGGCATCTGGGAAGGCGCGCCCGTCGAAGAATTACCCGAAGCGCTGTGGGATCGAGTCCTCGACGCGAATCTCAAGGGAACGTGGGCGAGTTGCCGCGCCGTCGTGCCCGTGATGAAACGCCAGAAACACGGCTCGATAGTCATCGTCAGTTCGACCGCCGGACAGCGCGGCGAAGCGGGCTACTCGAACTACGCGGCCTCGAAAGGAGGCCAGATTAGTTTTACCAAATCGCTCGCCACCGAACTCGCGCCCGACATCAGAGTTAATAGCGTCGCGCCCGGTTGGGTTGACACGGAGATGAACGACGAGGTCTTCGACGAGCAGCAGGAGAGGAACAAGATAGTCGAGGCCATTCCGCTCAAGCGCATGGCGACGGCGGACGACGTGGCGCTCTCAATCGTCTTCCTCGCCTCCGATTGGGCGAAACACATCACAGGCGAAATCCTCAACGTCAACGGCGGCGCAGTCCTCTGCGGTTAGTCTGCAATCTGCTTTTCGCTTTCTTAGCGTCTTAGCGTCTTCTTTCTTCTTAAAACCAAAAGTTTCGCGCAAAGACGCTAAGACGCTAAGAAGGCAGCTTTTCAACTCTCAAGCTTAAGAACGGAAGCGTGTACAGTCAATGCCGTACTTTCTGACTTTATAGCCGACGATGCGCTCGGTGGTGTCGAGCATCATGGCCGCCTTTTTTCGATTGCCGCGCGTCGTCTTCAAGGCATCCTGAATAATATCCCGCTCGCATGCTTCGACCGCTGATTCGAGAGAGAGCCGTGTGGCCGTGCCTGAGCCTTCGGCTGTTTGCAGCGTCGGCAGCAGATGGTGTCCGTGCAGAACGTTCGTTTCACAGACCAGCACCGCACGCTCGATAATATTCTCAAGCTCGCGCACGTTGCCGGGCCATTGATAGCTGGCGAGCATGTCAATGGCCGGTGTCGAGATACGTCTGATGCTCTTGCCCTGCTCGCGCGCATACCTTTCCAGAAAGTGGTCGGCCAGCAACAACACGTCCGACCTGCGTGACCTGCTCGTAAACATGGCGCAGAGGATTTGAGTTGCCGATGATGTGGCTGAAATCGTAGTGTTGTCTGAGTTCCTGTTTGAGATGAATGTTTTCATCAAGAAGAAGCTGCTTGTCGGCTTCGATGAGATGATTGACCTTAATCGCCTGTGCAATCATCGTCAAAAACATAATTTTTATAGTGAGATAAATCCGGCGAAGGCGAAGACGGGTACGCTCACGACCTCGACCTGATGCCTGCGGAGCGGGCAATCGAGAACCTGACTCAATCATCTTCAGTTAAAACCGCCAGCGCTCTGACTTCTTCTTTGCGCCTCCAGCGTCTTTAACAGCGCACTGTTTGTAGACATCCAAAAATAATCAATTATACAAAACAGAAATAAAGTTATAGACTGTGCGAGCCATAGATTAGCCCGCGAGCGGCGGAGTGCCGCCGTCACTTCGGATAATTGCCATGAAGAGACTCTCGACACATTCAAAGACTTCGGCTTCGACGGTTTCACCCGGCGCGGTGCGGAAATTGATGTCAATCAGCGTGCGTGCCAATATTCTTATGACCATCACTAAGAAGGGCAGCACCTGATTGCCTGTTGGCGGTATTGAACTCCTTCGCTCAGGCCATCAACGAACAAAGTTGATGGCCTTTCATGTATGCCAAGTGAAAGGCCGTTAGGTGATGAGTGAGAAAATTAGAGTAATGAAATTCGGCGGCACGTCGGTCGGGGATGCCGCGTGCATCAGGCGCGCGGCGGAGATAGTCGCGGCGGCGGCTTCCGGCGGTGAAGGCGCGTTGGTCGTGGTCGTCTCGGCGATGGGCGGCGTGACGAATCAACTGATCCGAGCAGCGCGCGCCTCGGAGACGGGAGATGCGCGCGCATCCGGCGAACTCGCGGTGGCGCTTCGGACACAACACCTGACGGCGATTGAAACCCTCGTGAGCGAGACGGACGCGCGCACGCGGCTGGCCGCAGAGATTGAGCCGATTCTCGAAGAGGCGACGAGCCTGTGTCGCGGGACGGCGCTCCTGCGCGAACTGACGCCGCGCGCGCTCGACGCCATTTCCGGTGCGGGCGAGAGACTATCTGCGCGACTGCTGGCGAGTGCGCTCTGCGAGTTGAAAATCAAGGGCGTGGCCGTCGAAGCTTCCGAGTTAATCATCACGGATGGAGCGCACGGGCAGGCTGAGCCTTTGATGAGCCGGACGCGCGAGCGCGCGTCGGCCAGATTATTACCATTGATTAAGGAGGGAGCAATTCCGGTCGTGACCGGCTTTATCGCAGCGACCGCCGAAGGAACTTCGACGACGCTCGGACGCGGCGGCTCGGATTATTCCGCGACGATTCTCGGCGCGGCGCTCGAAGCGGAAGAGGTCATTATCTGGACAGACGTGGACGGGGTGCTGACGGCTGACCCGCGCCTCGTGCCCGCCGCGCGCACGCTCCGCGAAATCTCATACAACGAAGCGGCGGAACTGGCCTACTTCGGCGCAAAGGTGCTGCACCCGAAGACGCTCCGCCCGGTCGCCGAAGCCGGTATCCCGGTCTGGATTCGCAACAGCTTTGCGCCTGAGCGACGCGGAACCAAGATTACGCAGACGGGACACCCGACCGCGAGAGGCGTCAAGGCCATCACGGCGATTAAGGACGTGAGCCTGATTACGGTCGGCGGACGCGGTATCGTCGGCGTTCACGGAGTCGCAGCCAAAACTTTTGCCGCCACGGCTAACGCGCGCGCTAACGTCTTGCTCATCTCTCAATCGTCATCGCAGAACGATATCTGCTTCGTCGTCAATTCAGAGGATGTCGCGCGTACGGTCGAATCGCTCCGCGAGACGTTCGCATTAGACCTCGCGCATCGTCAGGTTGAGCACATCACTGTGACACCGGAGATTGCCGTCGTGGCCGTGGTCGGCGACAAGATGCGCGGCACGCCGGGCATCGCCGGTCGCACCTTCAGCGCTTTGGGAAATGCGGACATCAACATCATAGCTATCGCGCAAGGGTCTTCGGAGTACAATGTCTCTTTCATTGTCGAAGCCGACGCCTTGCGCGCAGCCGTCTTGGCTGTCCACAGCGAGTTCGGTCTACAGCGGCGCGCCTCTCGCGTCGAGGCAACAGAGAGCGAGGGCGCGCGGGCGGGGGTGAGAGAATAGTGGCAGGAACCAGCATGCAGGCGACGACCGCGCGCGCCTTCCAACGTTGTATCGAATCCACCTGCGGCGAGCATTATGCGCTCGACGAACGGCTGTACGTGTGCCCGCGTTGCGGAAGCTTGCTCGATGTCTTGGGAGACGCGGGAAAGGGAGTTGACGGAGCAACATTGCGAGCGGTGTGGGCTGCGCGTCTCGCATCCTTTGAGCCGCACGACCGGAGCGGCGTCTGGCGTTATCGTGAGTTGCTTCCCTTCGAGGGCGATGCGCCCATCGTCACGCTCGCCGAAGGCAACACGCCGCTCTACGACGCGCCGCGTGCCGCCGCTTACTGCGGACTCGATGCGCTCGCGCTCAAACATCAGGGCTGTAATCCGACCGGCTCGTTCAAAGATACAGGCATGACGACCGCCGTCACGCAGGCCGTTATACTTGGAGCGCAGACGGTTGTTTGCGCGAGCACAGGCAACACGGCGGCGAGTCTCGCGGCCTACGCCGCGCGCGCGCGTTTGCAGTGCGCGATTCTCGTCCCGCGCGGTCAAATCAGTCATGCGAAGCTGGCGCAGAGCCTCGATTACGGGGCTGCGGTGCTGGAGCTTGAAGGAAACTTCGACGACGCGATGCGCGTTATCCGCGAACTGGCTGAAGACGAATCCATCTATCTCGTCAACTCGATTAATCCTTTTCGCATTGAAGGACAAAAAACCGTCGCCGCTGAATTGTTGGAGCAACGCGGCTGGCGCGTGCCGGAGCACATCGTCGTGCCGGGCGGGAATCTCGGAAATAGCGCCGCGCTCGGCAAAGGCTTCAAGGAATTGTTCGAGATGGGCGTCATTGACCGTCTGCCGCGCCTGTCAATTATTCAGGCCGAAGGCGCGGCTCCCTTCGCGCGCCTGTTTGCGACCGGGGCATCGTCATCCGGGCACTTCACTGCCGAGAGCCTTCTGTCCGAACTGTTCGAGCCAATCGCGGAACCGCAAACGCTGGCGACGGCCATCAAGATCGGCGCGCCGGTTTCGTGGAAAAAAGCACTGCGCGCGGTGATGTGGACGGGCGGGCGCGCGCTGAGCGTGAGCGAACAGGAGATTGCGGACGCGAAAGCCATCATCGGACGCGACGGTGTGGGTTGCGAGCCTGCTTCGGCGACGACGGTCGCGGGACTCAGGCGACTGGTCGCAGACGGCGTCATCCGCCCGCATCAGGACGTGGTGGCTATCCTGACCGGGCACGTTTTGAAGGATGCCGACTACGCCATCAATTACCACCGCGAGACGCTCTACACGCACGACCGCTCGCAGGGTAAGTCCAGAGAGGAGGGCCGTCTCGCCGGGACTTACAGCAATCCGCCCGCGCGCGTCAGAGCGACGAAGACGGCGATTCTTGAGCATCTCAAGCGTCATGAGCCGGACGCCGATCTGACGAACGAGAGGATAAATTGAGCGCGTGAAAAGTGAGGCCGTCATCGCCGTCGAAGAGGTGTCGAAGGTAAGCGACCAGCGTGGCCGCAAGTTTGAAGTGCGCGTGCCCGCGTCAACTTCAAACCTCGGCGCGGGCTTCGATTGCTTCGGCCTTGCTCTCAAACTTTACCTGACTGTGAGAGCCACCGTCGTACAGCATTCTGGCGTGCCGTGTCGCGTCCGCAGTCGCGGCGAGGGCACAGGAGAAACAATTTTACCGCGCACGGCGGATAATCTGATTTTTCTCGCAATGCGTCTTGCCGCCGAGCGCGAAGGTTTGCGCCTGCCGCCCGTGCGCCTCGCGGTTCACAGCGAGTTGCCGCTTGGGCGCGGGTTGGGTAGCAGCGCGGCGGCCATCGTCGCGGGTATCACACTCTGCTCGTCTATTTGTGAGAGGGAAATTTCCGACGCGGCTGCGCTGCGTTACGCGCTTGAGATGGAAGGCCACGCAGACAATATCGTGGCGGCTGTTTACGGCGGATGGGTCGTGAGCTGCGTGAAGCCCGATGGCGACGTACTTGCAGTTAAAAGCCGATGGCCGCCCGACATCAAAGTTATCGTCGTTTCCCCACACGTGTCTACGAAGACTGCCGACGCGCGCTCTGCGTTGCCGCGTACCGTCGAGCGTGCGGATGCCGTCCATAATCTTCAGCGCGCAGCTTTATTTGTCGCCGCGCTGGAAGCACGCGCCGACGAGTATCTGTGGGAGGCGATGCAGGATCGCCTGCATCAAGCGCACCGTGAATCTTTTGTGCCGGGACTCCGCGAAGCTCTGGCGACGCCGCGACAGCCCGGCCTCCTCGGTCTCGCTTTGAGCGGGTCGGGGCCGAGCGTCGTCGCGCTGGCCCGCGACCGTTTCGCAGAGATTGGTGAGACGATTGCAGACAGTTTTCGACGACGCGGCACGCAAACGACGGTGCGCCTACTCGATGTCGCCGTCGAAGGGCGAAAGACGAGCGTGCGGTCATGATTTGTTAAGCCTCACGCCTGAGCCAACGTCCGACGACTTTGCTGAGGCCGGTCGGCTGCTCGTCGTAGCCGAGTTTCTTGTAGAAGGCCATCGCCTCATCCGTGAAGAGATAGACATGCTGGCCTTCAAGCACGGCCTCAAGCATCCTCAGCATTGTTCGCGCCACACCGCGCCTGCGATACTCTGAAAGCGTCCAGACATCCACGACGTAAGCATTACAGACTCCATCCGACAGAACGCGCGCCGTGCCGATGATGCGCTCGCCGTCGCAGGCGATGACCCCTGCATAGCTGTTCTCGAACGACCTGCGTAATTGCTCCGGCGTGCGTCCATTGTCGAAGTTGTCCCGCGCCAGAGTCGCGTTCATCTTCTCCCAAAATAAGTTTCCGAGGTCTGGTTTTTAAGTAATTTAAAGTGACCTTGACCCAATTAT
>CAXTRQ010000158.1:13756-14061 GCA_964246705.1 uncultured Pyrinomonadaceae bacterium | reverse complement strand
TCAGGCACGACGCCCGCCCACAGCATGACGACATCAATTCTTCGCAACGGAGATGGCTGCACCGACACAAACAATAACGCGGCGGACTTTCATGTGAACGCGTCCAATCCGCGTAACACTCATTCGCCAACTTTCTCTTGCGTTATAGCACCAACGCCAACGCCCATGCCAAGCCCCTCGCCTTCACCTTCGCCGGAACCAAGTCCGACACCATCTCCGACGCCAACGCCAACACCTGAACCGACACCATCTCCGACGCCAACACCGACACCTGAACCGACGCCTATGCCGACGCCGACGCCCGC
>CAXTRQ010000158.1:0-13713 GCA_964246705.1 uncultured Pyrinomonadaceae bacterium | reverse complement strand
CGTCGTTATCAGTCAGGCTTACGGCGGAGGCGGCAATAGCGGCTCGATTTACAGGAATGATTTCATCGAGTTATTCAATCGCGGGAACGTGGCGGTTGATTTGAGCGGGTGGTCAGTACAGTACAGCGGCGCGACCAGCGGAAGTTGGCAGAAGACGAATCTTTCCGGCTCGCTGGCTCCCGGTCATTACTATCTCGTGAGAGAGGGAGCAGGCAGCGGCGGGACGACAGACCTGCCGCTGCCGGATGCCACAGATAACATCTCGATGGCTGCCGCCGCCGGAAAGGTGGCGCTCGTCAGTAATGTCCAGACGCTCGGCGGCGCGTGTCCGACGGGCGGCGGCATCGTTGATTTTTTAGGGTATGGAAGTACGGCGAACTGTTTTGAAGGAAGCGGACGCGCGCCCGCGCCGGGCAACAACTCGACCGCAGTGCTGAGAAACTCCGAAGGCTGCACGGATACCGGCAACAATGCTTTCGACTTCTCGAACGGAGCCGCCAACCCGCGCAACAGCAGTTCGCCCGCACACGTGTGTCCCGGCAGTACGTCGCTCGGATTCGAGACGAAGTTTCTCAACTTCTTATTGGACACACGGTCGTTCTGTAACTTCTGGCTTCCGGCGTCCGTTCATCAGACCGGATGGATTTTCCGAAGCCTTTAACGCACGACGCCCGTGAGCGGGCTGGAGGCGCTCGCGTAGAGCCGCTTCGGCATGCGCCCTGAAAGATAAGCGAGTCGTCCGGCTTCGATGGCGAGGCGCATCGCGGTCGCCATCTGCTCGGTGTTCTGCGCTTCGGCAATCGCCGTGTTCATCAAGACGGCATCTGCGCCGAGTTCCATCGCAATCGCCGCGTCGCTCGCCGTGCCGACGCCCGCGTCGACAATAATCGTCGCGTCCGGCAATTGCTCGCGCATGATTCGCAGGTTCGCAGGATTCTGCACGCCAAGCCCGGAACCAATCGGCGCGGCCAGAGGCATCACCGCCACACAGCCCGCGTCGAGCAGTTTCTTCGCCATAATCAGGTCGTCCGTGAAATACGGCAGCACCGTAAAACCTTCGCGGACGAGCACGCGCGCGGCTTCCAGCGTTTGCTCGTTGTCTGGAAAGAGCGTCGCCTGATCGCCGATGACTTCGAGCTTGATGAAATCGGTGTGGAGGGCTTCGCGCGCGAGCCGAGCCGTGCGGATGGCGTCGTCCGCCGTGTAGCAACCGGCGGTGTTCGGCAGAATCGCTAACGTCGGGTCGAGATGGTCGAGAAAGGATTCGGAACTCCTGTCGAGCGGCACGCGCCGGACGGCGACCGTCACCATCTCCGCGCCCGATGCGCGATGCGCCGCCTTCATCTCTGCAAAGCTGCGATATTTCCCCGTCCCGACAATCAGACGCGAAGTGAAGACGCGTCCGCCGATTTCAAAATTTCCGGTCTGTGCCTGAATGACTGCGCTCATAAATGTTCCCGTTAAGATAAATTTTGACGAACTCAAATTGAAGCGAACCTAAAAACCAGCTTCACTCTCGTCGTGTGATTAAATTTACACCGGAAAGCGGAGAAACAGAAATGGCGTCGCCTGAAGCGAAAGGCATCGGGTCTATTCTTGATAGCAGAATCTTTAGCCGCAGCGTTCAGCCGCCACCAACGAAATGAACAATCTCCACGCGGTCGCCTTCGGATAGCAACGTCTGCGCCCACGCGGCGCGGCGCACCACTTCGCGGTTTAGTTCGACGGCCAGCCGCTCAGGAGCCAGCGCAAGCTGTTTGACGAGTTGTTCGAGCGTCGCGCCTTGCGCTATCTCGACCGCTTCATCGTTGACTGTGATTTGCAATCGTGGTGTCAGCCTTTCAGGATTTCGGAAATTATAACTGGTGAATGATGCGCCGCAGTTCTGCCGAGTCCTCGCCGGCGACGGCGCGGATGACGATGGCCGCGCGTCCCGAAGTAAAGTGCGGAAGATGCGCGCGGACGACGGCGAATCCGTTCTCGTCCGTTTTGGTCGAGATAATCAGAGGGCGAAAACTCGTCCCGAGTATTTTCACAGTGACATCTGATTCCGCTAGAGACATCTTTCCGTACATCCCGCGCCCGACATAAATCTTGATGGTCGCAAACTGTCCCGCGCGAAACTCGCCTTCATCATCAATCAAACTCAAATACAGTTCATCCGTCGGCTCTTCCGCACGACCGCCCGCAGTTTTCTGGCGCGCCAGCACCGGAGCCTCTGCGGAAATTGCTTCAGTCTCGACGGGCTTGACCGCAGGAGCGGGCGGCGGCGCAAAAACTGCTTCCGGAATAATCGGAACGTTGAAATCCGTGATGAGGTCGAGGAGAGCCGGTTCCTTCGGTGCGCTGGCAGGCGCGCTGACAGGAGGCGCGATTTCTTCCGCAACTTTGACAGACGTGACCGCCGCCTGCTGTTTAGCATTGGCCGTCGTCGCGCCATGTGCGCCATCTTTTTCGGCCATCCGTTTCAGGTCTTCGATGCGTCCTGCGCGGATGGCGGCGCAAATTAGTTTGTGCTGTCGCTGCAAGCGCTCGGTCAGCATCTTGACATCGTAGCCCGTCTCGATGAGGTCTTGATAGGAAGCACGCTTGCTGGCGAGAATCGCGCCGCCGACGTAGACGAGCGAAAGGATGAGCGGTGTTTCGAGTCCTTTATCTTCAGTCTGTACGTGGTAGATAACGCCGCCGTGTTCAATGTCGGTGTTGAATCCGGTGATCACTTGCTCTCTCGAAATGGTAAATGCGCGCGCGACACGCTAACCAAGGAGGGGAACGGCCATGCCCCGAAAGGGGCAAATTCACAGTAGCACAGCCCCTTGAAGGCGGTCAATCTCCTTATAAAACACGCTTTTGCGCCTTCCGCAATGCGCCTTGACACTCCCGTTTACATCGCATACGATACGCTTGTGCCATCATTCTCAATCTTTTAGACGGTGCTTCCGCAAGCACTTCTTTCGGCGCAAGCTGACTGGAGGTAAGTGTGTTTGAGTTGAGCGCTTATTTGCCGATTCTGCTGATGTTCCTTGTGGCGATAGGTTTTGCGGCTGGCAATGTCGTGCTCTCGCAACTCGTCGGGCAGCGCAAGCAGACGCGCACGAAACTGATGCCCTACGAGTGCGGCAAAGACCCCGTCGGCTCGGCGAGGGAACGTTTCTCAGTCAAGTTTTACCTGATTGCGATGATCTTCATTCTCTTCGACATCGAGCTAATCTTTATGATGCCGTGGGCGGTCGTCTTCAAAAAGCTGACGATTACGGATGGCTTGGGCGGGCTGGCCTACGTCGAGATGATGCTGTTTGTCGCGTTGCTGCTGGTCGGCTACGTCTATGTCTGGAAGAAGGGTCTCTTTGATTGGGGCGAGCGCGCGCGCCATGAAGCTGAAGCGGAGGGACGCGCGCTGGCCTTGAAGGAAGCGCGACAAAAGACGAAGAGGGTTGCTGCCCCGGCGACCGCACCTGCTGTTGTGCGCGCCGCTTGAGGCCGCGAAGGAGTTGAGACCATGGGTTTAGAAAATATTCTTGCCGAAGCTCTGCCGGAAGTTCTCACGACGCGGCTCGATTCGCTCGTTAACTGGGCGCGCAAGTCGAGCCTGTGGCCTGCGACGTTCGGTCTCGCCTGCTGCGCCATCGAAATGATGAACGCGACCTCGGCACGCAATGACCTTGCGCGTTTCGGCTCGGAAGTGTTCCGCGCCAGCCCGCGTCAGGCCGACGTGATGATCGTCTCAGGCCGCGTCTCGCGCAAGATGGCTCCAGTGCTGCGGCGCATCTACGACCAGATGCCGGAGCCGAAATGGGTCATCTCAATGGGCGCGTGCGCGACCTCCGGCGGCGTCTTCGATAACTATGCCATCGTGCAGGGCGTGGACAAGGTTGTTCCCGTTGACGTGTATATTCCGGGCTGCCCGCCGCGCCCTGAAATGCTGATTCACGCTGTCATGATGCTGCAAGATAAAGTGTCGAAGGAATCTCTGCGCGACCGACGGGACGTTCCCGAAGAGGACGCGCGCGAGGCTGTCCCGCCGGGAACGCTTCCGCCGTCTGGCGTCTCTGCAACCAATGAAGCGGCGGCGCAGGAGACGCCTTCGCGTCCATACACTATCGCGTCGCGGCACGAACGCCGCCGCTCATCTTGATTCAGCAATCGGTTTTCAGTTCTAAAGCTGATTACTGAAACCTGTATTGCCGGTACTGATTAGCTATGTCGAGCGACATCGAGAGAGAAAAGCAGATTGCGGAAGCAGCGGCGGCGACTCCGCCCGCAAACCAAGCGCCTCAAGTTGTGACCGCGTTGCGCGGACAGGATGCGCAGTGGGTGGGCGAAGTTATCGAAGCCTTCGGCGAGGTAACGGTTATCGTGCCGCGCGAGCATGTGGTCGCCATCTGCACGTTTTTGAAGACTGCGCCCGGTCTTGAGTTCAACTTTCTCGCGGACATCTGCGGAGCGGATCGCGGGCAGGAAGAGGAACCGCGCTTTGAGGTCAACTATCACCTGTTTTCGATGACACGGTTTCATCGCGTGCGCCTCAAAGTTCTCCTGAGCGACGAGGACACGCACGTTCCGACCGTGACGAACATCTGGCGCACGGCCAACTGGCACGAGCGCGAAACCTTCGACATGTTCGGCATTATCTTCGACGGCCATCCAGACCTGCGCCGCATTCTTCTGCCCGACGACTGGCAGGGTCATGCGCTACGCAAAGATTTTCCATTGCGCGGCTACGAGCCGTACAGCCTGACGTGATTTTAGATTTTTGATTTGGGATTGAAAGGCGGGGGCATTGGTTCTCGAACTTCTTCAAGGCGCAAATCAAAAATCTAAAAACGTAAATTCACTTATGAGCGTTTCTACCAAAAATCTTTCGCCGCAGTTCGAGATTGTTGATCGCCCGCTCGATACGCAGATGACGATTTCGATGGGGCCGCAGCATCCTTCGACGCACGGCGTCCTTCGTCTCGAACTGGTTTTGGACGGCGAGATGATCGTCAAATGCACGCCCGACATCGGCTATCTCCACACGGGGATGGAAAAGCTTTTCGAGTATAAAAAGTATCAGCAGGGCATCGTCATCACAGACCGGATGGACTACCTGAATCCGTTGGGAAACAATCTCGCTTACGTGATGGCGGTCGAGAAACTGCTCGGTCTGGAGATACCCGAACGGGCGCAGACGATTCGCGTCCTGTTCTGCGAATTGCAGCGCATCGCTTCGCACCTTGTCTGGCTCGGCACACACGCGCTCGACATCGGCGCGATGACCGTCTTCTTCTACTGCTTCCGCGAGCGCGAGAAGATTTTGAACTTGATTGAGGCGGCGTCGGGCGGACGATTGACGCCCTCTTATTTTCGCATCGGCGGCTTGATGATGGACTTGCCCGCCGGATTCGAGCGGCGTTGCAAGCAGTTCACAGACGATTTTCCGAAGGCGCTCGGAGAGTTTCACACGCTGCTTTCCGGCAACACGATTTTTCAATCGCGCACGCAGGGGGTCGGCATCGTCTCTGCCGAAGACGCGATTGATCTCGGACTTTCGGGGCCGTGCCTGCGCGGTTCTGGCGTCGGCGTGGACATCCGCCGCGCCAACCCGTATACGAGCTATGAAACTTACGATTTCGATGTCCCAATCGAGCAGAGTTGCGACGTGTGGGCGCGCTACATGGTGCGAATGCGCGAGATGGGTGAATCGCATAAGATCGTCTTGCAGGCGCTCGGACGCCTCAAACCCGGCCCCGTCAAGGCCGATGCGCCGAAGGTTGTGCTGCCCGAACGCGAAGCGATGAAGACGCACATGGACGCCCTCATTCATCATTTCCTGATTATCGCCGAGGGCTTCAATGTTCCGGCGGGCGAGGTCTATCACCCGATTGAAGCCTCGAAGGGCGAACTGGGGGTCTACATCAAATCCGACGGCGGGCCGAAACCGGCTCGCGTCCACATGCGCGGCCCCAGCTTCGTCAATCTTTCGGCTCTCCCGCACATGGTTCAGGGCGAGATGGTCGCCGACGTGGTCGCTGTCATCGGCTCGATAGACATCGTGCTCGGCGAAATTGACAGGTAACAGCTTTTCGGTTTTAAGTTTTCAGCTTCAAACACTCTCCGAAGCAGGGTCGTGCGGGCTGATAGCTTGACTGGAAACTGGAAACTGAAAAACCGGAAACTGAAAAGATGAGTCAGCAGTTTACGCCCCATAATCCTTTGCCGCAGGAAGCGAAAGTTCCGGCGGAGATAGCCAAGTTTTCGCCCGAAGTCGAGGCGGAGATTGATCGCCATCTGGCGAAGTATCCAGTCAAGCGGTCGGCTATTCTGCCCTTGATGTTCATCGTGCAGCGCGAGCGCGGCGGCTATCTCGACCCACCGGGAGTCGCCTATCTGGCCGACCGTCTCGGCGTTCGCATCACGGACATTTGGGAAGTCGCAACTTTCTATTCGATGATTAACACCGAGCCGGTCGGCAAGTATCACCTGCAAATTTGCCGGACGCTCTCGTGCAAAATTATGGGCGCAGGAAAAATCACGGAGCAGTGTAGGAAGCGGCTCGGCATCCGCCCCGGCGAAACGACGCCCGACCGCAAGTTTTCGCTTTCCGAAGTCGAATGTCTCGGCTCGTGCGGGACAGCGCCGATGCTGCAAGTCGGTTTCGACTTTCACGAGAACCTGACGCCGGAGCGTGTGGACGAACTGCTGGATGCTTGCGAGCGCGACGAGTACGTTTTCAAGTTGCGTTAGTCGTCGCTCAAGAAGAATGCTGATGCTCTTTAAAAACGGCAGTAGGTTTTGAAATAAGCTCTAAGGAATTTTTCAAGCAGTTACGATTGACTAAACTATGTTTATTGGAGCCATCGGTTGCGAACCTCTCCAGCTCAAGCGCGTCGGGCTGAAGGATTCTCACACGCTCGACGTTTATCGCCGGAACGGCGGCTATGAAGCGTTGAAGACGGTGCTTAATGGAATGTCGTCGGACGAGGTTATCGGCGAAGTCAAAAAGTCTGCGTTGCGTGGTCGCGGCGGCGCAGGCTTTCCGACGGGCATGAAGTGGAGTTTCGTGCCGAAGGATTCACAGAAGCCGAAGTATGTCGTCTGCAATGCGGACGAATCCGAGCCGGGAACCTTCAAAGATCGCTACCTGATGGAGCGCGACCCGCATATGCTCATCGAGGGAATGCTGATCGCCGCCTATGCGCTCGGCTCGCGCGCCACATATATCTACACGCGCGGCGAATATCGCTATCTCATCGAAATCATGGACGCGGCCATCGAAGAGGCGCGCGCCGCAGGGTTGGTCGGCGAGAAGATTTTAGGGACAGAATTTTCGTGCGAGGTCTATACGCATACGGGCGCGGGCGCGTACATCTGCGGCGAAGAGACGGCACTGCTGAATTCGCTCGAAGGCTTGCGCGGGCATCCGCGTATGAAGCCGCCCTTCCCCGCCGTCGCGGGTCTCTACGGCTGCCCGACGGTCGTCAATAACGTCGAGACACTGACGGCTGTGCCTGACATTATCAAGATGGGCGGCGAAGCATATCAAAAGTTGGGAACGGAGAAGAGCGGCGGCACGAAAGTTTGGTCTGTGTCCGGCCATGTCAATCGCCCCGGCGTCTATGAACTGCCGATGGGCTACAGGGACATGGAAAAGTTCATCATGGAAGACTGCATGGGGATGCTCGGCGGGCGGCAGTTGAAGGCGGTCATTCCGGGTGGCTCAAGCGTCTACATCATGCCCGCCGCCGACATCATCGGTAAAGATGTGCGGATGGATTACGAGGGGCTAGTCGCCGCCGGTTCGATGGTCGGCTCCGGCGGCTTCATCGTGATGGACGAGACGGTTGATGTCTTTGAATCAACCAAAAACCTCATCGAATTTTACAAGCATGAGTCGTGCGGCTGGTGTACGCCCTGCCGCGAAGGGACGGACTGGCTGGTGAAGGTTTTCAAGCGCATCGCCAGCGGTGAAGGCCGCCCCGAAGACGCGCAGTTACTACTGGATTTGTGCGACAACATCGAAGGGAAATCTTTCTGCCCGCTCGGCGATGCCGCCGCGTGGCCGATTCAATCAGCCGTCAAGAAATTCCCCGAAGACTTCCGGCGTTATCTGACGCCACGCGCGGCGGGCAGCGGGGACGAAAAAGAAGGTCTCGCCACTTTATCGAGATAAAAGATTTGCATAGGCGAAGTCAGTGCACAAGTCAAACTCATCAATGCCGCCGACGAGTCGTTGGCGCGGCACGGTCAACTTGCGCCCGAACAGGTTCGTGTTTATGAGACAAGCGCGTTGATTGACACTGGGGCGGTGAGCACGATCATTCCGACAGACTGGTGCATGCGCTTGGTCTCGATTCGACACATCAAAGAGTCGTCCAGTATGCAGACGGGCGGAACGAAACCGTTAATGCAGTCGGGCCGATAACAGTAGTCATTCAAGGTCGGCGAACGTTTGAAGAAGGCTTAGTACTCGGGGACGAAGTTTTCATCGGACAGACGGTGTTGGAAAAGTTGGATTTGCACGTTGATTGCGCTAATCAACGGCTCATCCCCAACCCGGCGCACCCGGATCAGGCGATTAATAAAGTCAAATAACTATTATGGCGGATCAAGTCAAAGTCACAATTAACGGGCAGGATTTGCAGGTTGAGAAGGGCGCGCGTCTGATTGACGTGTGTCGCGAGAATGGTTTCGCGATTCCCTCCTTCTGCTATTACGCAGACCTTGCGCTTCAGGCTTCATGCCGCATGTGTCTCGTCCGCATCGAGAAGATGCCGAAGTTGCAAACGTCCTGCACGATTACCTGCACGGACGGGATGGTGGTCACGACCGAGAGCGAGGAGATCGAAAAAGCGCAACGCGGCATGGTGGAATTTCTGCTGGCGAATCATCCGCTCGATTGTCCTGTGTGTGATCGCGGCGGCGAGTGCGAGTTGCAGGAGATGGTTTTCGACTGGGGCGGATTGGAAGAACGCTTCACCGAACGCAAGAATTATTACCCGGAAAAATTCCTCTCGCCGATAGTCGCCAACGACACGCAGCGCTGCATTCTCTGTAAACGCTGCACGCGAGTCTGCGACGAATGGATGGGCGAGGACGCCATCGAGGCGGGCGGGCGCGGCGCGCATACCGTCATCGGAACTTACGGCGGCTGGCTCAACTGCTCGCAGTGCGGCAACTGTATCGAAGTCTGCCCGACGGGAACGCTGCTCGACGCCACTTATCGCCACCAGACTCGTCCATGGGAGCTTTCGCGGACGACCACGACCTGCACCTTTTGTTCTGACGGCTGCCAGCTTTCTTTAGGCGCGCGCGGCGGCGAGGTGATGCGCGCGGTGGCGCGCGACCGTTACGTTAACGGCCTCAACGGGGAGTTTCTCTGCATCAAGGGGCGGTTCGCGCATCCTTTCATCAATCACGAAGAACGCCTGCGCACTCCGCTCATCCGGTATAAAAAGGGCGGACGGTTGATTCCCGCGACATGGGATGAAGCGATTCGTTTCGCGGCGTCGAAACTTCAGGAGATTAGAGAGGCGCACGGCGGCGCATCAATCGGCGTCGTCGGCAGCCCGCGCCTGACCAACGAGGCCAACTATGCGCTGCTGAAATTCGCGCGCGAGGTCGTCGAGACAGACAACTACACGGCGACCGAAGCCTTCACGCTCGCGCCCTTCTTTGAAAACTTGGGCGCACCGCTCGCCACGCACAAAGATATTCGCCATGCCAAAACAATCATCGTCATCGGCGGAGAGCCGGAAGAGTTGCAGCCGCTGACCGGAAAACAGATTCGGCAGGCCGTCAGAAACGGCGGCGCGAAACTCGTCATCATCAACAGCCGTGAGATTCGCTTGAGGACGCAGGCCGCGCAGTTCATACACATCCGTGAGGGCGCGGAGGACGCGACTGTGCTGGCACTCGCCACCGATCATAACGACGAGATGGCGGCGCGCAAGTTGGGCGTCGAGGCAAGTGAGATTGAAAGCTTGCGAAGTTTGATTAACGAAACGACGGGCGACGTAATCGTGATGTTCGGCGGCGAGTTGAGCGCCGAAGGTCAGTCCGTGCTAGCGCAACTTCCCGTCGCCCTCGGCGAGCGCGAGGGGAGACGTTTCCTCTTCCATCCGCTGCCGCTTTTTAATAATAGTCTCGGTGTGCACGACATCGGGTTGATGAACGGCGCGATGAACCCGTTGGAGATTCTCGATGCGGCAGGCACAAGCTTGCGCGCTCTCTACGTCGCCGGCAGTTTCCTTCCCGCGCACATGCAGGGACGCGAAGATGCGCCCTCGAAGCTCGATTTTCTCGTCGTGCAGGAACTCTTTCAGACGACGACAACCGAGCACGCCGACGTAGTTTTCCCGGCAGCATCGTTCGCCGAAATTGACGGGACATACACCAACAATGACGGATTTGTGCAGCGCATCCGCCAGTCAATCCCGCCCGTCCATCAATCGAAAGCCGATTGGATGATTACGACGATGCTCGCCGACGCGCTCGGCACAGACTTCAATTTTCAAATGTCTTCGAGCGCAGTCTTTCGTGAGATTGCGGAGCGCATTCCCGCCTTCGCAGGTTTGCGTTACCCGCTTTTGAAAGACGAGACGAACCCTGTGCAGGCTAAGTACGAGTTGGCCGCAGGACGCGAGCGGGCAGCACAGATGGATGTGCTGCTGGCGCAAGTGCGCGAGTTGGGCGAGACGGGAGAGAAACTGACGGGCACGCCCGAAGTCGGCCATGAGCTTTTCAAAATCGGCACGCTGACCGGCAAAGTCCCGCAGTTCCATCTGCTCGCCGCCGGAAACCCTGAGCCGCCCGACGTGCTCGTTTCCCCGCTTTATCAATTGACGATTGATGGAAACCTGCGCCGCGAGGAAAACGCGACCGCAGCAGATTGAAGAGCAAGGATGAGGGCAGCAGGATGAATAGATTGAATCAATTCATCCCATCTTTCATTCTTCCGCATTCATAGTTCATCGTTAAACTTATGGATTGGCTAAATAATCTCGTCGGGCAGACCGCCGCGAGGGGCATCGCACAGTTCGTCGGCATCAACATCGCGTTCGTCGTGGTGTTGATGATTGTCGCCTACACGGTGCTGGCTGAGCGGCGCATACTGGCTCTGATTCAGGGACGGCTGGGGCCCAACCGCGTCGGCTACGGCGGCATCCTGCAACCGTTCGCAGACCTCCTGAAGTTTATCTTCAAGGAAGAGATCGTTCCCGACAAGGCGACCCGCTTCGTCTATCTTCTCGCGCCCGTGATTGCGATTACGGCGGCCTTGATGACGATTATCGTCTACCCGTTCGGGCCGACCATCAATCTGCCTTTCATCGGCCCCGTCTCGCTCGTCATCGCGCGTTTCGACATCGCGCTTCTCTACGTGCTGGCAATTACGTCGGTCGGCGTCTACGGCATCGCGCTCGCCGGTTGGTCGTCGAACAGCAAGTATAGTTTGATGGGCGGGCTGCGCGCGTCGGCGCAGATGATCTCGTATGAACTTTCGTTGGGGCTGTCGCTCGTCGGCGTCGTTCTGCTCTCGGGCACGCTCGATCTCTACGACATCGTTGACCAGCAGAAAGGCTGGTTCGGGATGCAGTGGAATATCTTCTACCAGCCGCTCGGTTTCATCGTCTATCTGATTTCGGCGATTGCCGAAACGAACCGCGTGCCGTTTGATTTGCCGGAAGCCGAGACGGAACTCGTCGCAGGATTTCACACCGAATACAGCGCGTTGAAATTCGCGCTGTTCTTCATGGCCGAATACGTCAACATGTTCACGGTGTCGGTGTTGGCGACGACGCTGTTCCTCGGCGGCTTTAACGGGCCGTTCGTCGAACAACTCCCGGTGCTCGGCATCTTCTACTTTCTGGCGAAGGTCGTCTTCTTCCTGTTTCTGTATATCTGGCTGCGCGGCACGCTGCCGCGTTTTCGTTTCGACCAACTGATGAACTTCGGTTGGAAATTCCTGCTGCCGCTCGCCATTCTGAATGTGATTTTGACGGCGACCGTGTATGTCATCTATCACAGATTGACGACGGGTCAGTGGTGACGCACTGACGGCGAGGGCGAATGCGAGCGTGATGAGCCGCCGGATGCCCCCCGGCATCATGGCTTCTTAGATATGTTGACGATACCTCTTTTCATACTCTTCGGCGGGCTGGCTATCGGCTGCGCGATTTCTCTGATCGCGCAACGCAATCCGCTCTACAGCGCCATCTCGCTCGTCGGCGTCTTCGGCTCGCTCGCGTGTCTCTACGTGCTGCTCGCCGCGCCCTTCATCGCCGCCGTGCAGATTATCGTCTATGCGGGCGCGATTATGGTGCTCGTCGTCTTCGTTATCATGCTTTTGAATGTCGAGGAAGAGACGCACCGCCCGATTCGTCTCGGTTACCTACTCTTTCTCGCCGTGCTGCTCGGAGCGGTGCTTTTCGGCGAGGCGGTTTTTATGCTGACCATCGGCGGAATGACGCAGGTTGCGCCAGCCGCCGCTTCGGGCGATGTCGGGCTGACCACTTCCATCGGGACGGGTCTGTTTACGGAATACCTGCTGCCCTTTGAAATCACTTCGGTGCTGATTCTGATGGCGCTCGTCGGCGCGATTACGCTGGCGCGTCAGGTCAAACTTTTGTCTTCAAGAAATTTTCCGGGCGGAGAACCCGCGATTGCAGGTGAGTTGAGCGGCGCGAGTGGTGCGGGCGTGCTGCAACCGGGACGAACGGACACGACCGGACAGGCGATGGCCGAGTGGCAGATTGAGCACGGTGAAGCTGCCGCGCCCGCGCGTGAAGACAACACGCGCAGCAAGGGATGAACCTTTTATGATTCCTTTATCGTGGTATCTGGCTTTATCGGCTGTGCTGTTCACCATCGGCGTGATCGGCGTCATCATTAAGCGCAACGTGATTGCGATGTTCATGTGCATCGAGTTGATGCTCAACGCCGTCAACCTGACGTTCGTCGCCTTTTCGAGCTACTTCGGCGATGTCACCGGACAGCTTTTCGTCTTTATCGTGATGACGGTCGCAGCGGCGGAAGCGGCGGTCGGGCTGGGAATTATCATCACCGTCTTCCGTAACCGCGAATCGCTCGACGTTGACGACGCCAGTGTTTTGAAATTTTAAATGCAGTGACGAGCGACGAGTGACAAGTTGAAGATAGCTTCTTTCTCATCACTCTTCACAGTTTTTTGGTTTTGCTCGTCACTCGCCACTTGTCACTATCATTATGCTTCGTTACATCATCTTTGCGCCGCTCGTCGGTGCGGTTATTAACTGGCTGGTCGGGCGGCGCGTGCGTAGCGAACGCTTCATTGGCATCGTGGCCTGCGCGTCTATCGCCGTCTCGACCATCGTCGCTTTCATGGTCGCTTTCGGGCGCGGCGGAGTGCTCACGTCGCCTGAGCCGAAGGTCGTGCTCGACCACCTATGGACGTGGATTGAAGCGGGAAGCTTTCGCGCCGACTACGGATTTGCGATGGATCGCTTGAGCGGCATCTACGCTTGCTTCATCACGTTTGTCGGACTGCTGATTCACATTTTCGCGACCGGCTACATGCACGGCGACAAGTCGTTCTATCGCTTTTTCGCGTACCTGAATCTGTTCATGTTCATGATGCTGACGCTCGTGCTGGCTGACAATCTGTTGTTGATGTTCGTCGGTTGGGAGGGCGTCGGGCTGTGCTCTTACTTGCTCATCGGGTATTACTTCGACCGCAAGGAAGCGGGCGACGCGGCG
>CAXTRQ010000157.1:0-14096 GCA_964246705.1 uncultured Pyrinomonadaceae bacterium | reverse complement strand
ATTGGAGATAATGAGCGAGTTGATTAGCCCGGCGGTTCAACTCTCCGTAGGTGATTGAGTGCTCTTGAAAGGCGACGGCCAGCGCCAGAGGGTTGCGCAGCGCCTGTTGTTCAAAGCGTTGGTGGACGCATGTATTGTAATCGTAATCGCTTCTCGTTTCATTCCAGTCATAGAGCAGTCTGTGTTGCTCGGAGGGGGTGAGAAGCGAGAGGTCTGCCAGCCTCTGCTTGGTAGTTGTCGCCATTACTACGAGCAGGTTTTTGAGGTGGTTGAGCATTAGGGAGATCGAGTCATCATCGAAGCGCTTCCGGTCATACTGCGTTTCTAACAACATCCCGTCACCTGCGCCGACGACTATCGCGAGTGAGTAATTGGATTTGTGAAAATAGCCGAAACTGTCAACTTGCGTACTGTCGCCAGCATCGTTGACGGGAGCAGCGATAGGGAAATTCTCAAATGATAGCAGGCTTTCAAAGAGGGGTAGGTTTCGGGGCACTTCGCTCCATCCCTGGACAGTCACAAGCGAGCTATATTCAAATTGTCGCAACTCAATCTGGTCAGCTTGAATACCCATTAGCCAGTCCGTCAGAAGAGCATCGTGGGGGATGCGAATACGAACCGGGAGCGTGTTGATGAAGATGCCGACCATCGTCTCGACGCCGGAAAGTTCCGGCGGGCGTCCCGAGACGGTCGCACCGAAGACAACGTCCCTCTCTCCACTGTAGCGTCCGAGCAGAAGCGCCCATGCCCCCTGCACTATCGTGTTCAGCGTAATCTGATATTGCCGCGCGAGCATTTGCAGACGCCCCGTCGTCTCCTCGTCAAGTAGGACGCGTTGCTCGCCAAAGCTCTCTTCCGGGTTGAGATTGCTGCTTATGGAATGTCCCATCGCGAGAGGCGTGGGCGTTGAAAAACCCTTGAGGTTTGAACGCCAGAAAGCCTCCGCTCTGGCCATGTCCTGACGTTGCAGCCACTCGATGTAGTTGACGAAAGGCGCGCTCTTCTCAAGTCTCAGGACTTTGCCGTTTCTGAAAGCGTCATAGAGCGAGAAGGCTTCCTTCAAGATCAGTTGTAAGCTCCAACCGTCGAGCAACAGGTGGTGAAAACTCAAAATCAGCTGATAGCGCGCGTCGCCGGTTTTGAGCAAACACATTCTCATCAGAGGGGGTCTGGACAGGTCGAAGTCGCGTGCTCGGTCTTCTTGTAGATACTTCTCTAGAGCAACCTCCTGCTCTGCGGCTGACAGGTCGCTCCAGTCCATGTAGGTCAACCGCAACGTGACCTGCTTATGCACAACTTGCAGTTGATTTTTCAGCCCCTTCCAGACAAACGATGTGCGCAACACCGGATGGCGATCAACCACCGTCTGCCATGCTCTTTCAAGCGACGTAATGTTTACGTCGCCGCGCAGGCCGAGCACTAATTGGGTGAAATAGACGCCTGACTCCGGCTCGCTGATGGCGTGAAAGAGCATGCCCTGCTGCATCGGCGACAGGGGGTAGACTATCTCTATCGTTTTCGCGCTCATATCGGTGTTGTTAATCCGGGGGTTAGTTAGTTTCAGAAAGCCGTCGAAGACCTGCGGGTTGGTGAGACTGCTCCGGATGGACGAATGGGGAAGATAAGAATTGGCCGCGCTGCTTACTGGCCAAGCGCAGGCCCTTCGACTTGCGCCAGAAGAATCTGAAGTTCCTCTTCGCTCAGATTTGCGCGGCTGAAGACTGCGGGCGCGTAGCCGCTCATTGAGATGTCCTGACTCCCGCTTATCATCCCCCGCAAGTGCTCTGCGAAGTCGTGCGCGAGCATCTCAATCGTTACGCGCCGATGAAGGTTTTCGCTGTATATCAGTCCCAACTCCAGACGCCCTCCGACGACGTGTGCGGTCACATCCAAGATGTGAAATCTCTTACCGCGCGCGCTCTGCCCCGACGCCCCCTTTTCGTTAACACTGTCGGAGTCTGTCGTCTCACCCGGGTCGAACAAGGATTCCGGCTCGAAGATTTGGTCGAGTTGGCCGAAGTAATTGAAGCTGATCTGCGGCTGAGGAATGCGTCGCATACGCTCCTTAACTTCTTCGTCCCGACATAAATACTTCAACATCCCGTAGCCGATGCCTCGATTCGGTATCTCTTTAAGTTGCCCCATTACAGCTTTAATAGACTCTTCCTTCGAGCGTGCCATGCTCAAATCCAGATGCACCGGGAACATCGTTGTGAACCAGCCAATCGTGCGAGATAAATCCACTTCGTCGAAGATTTCCTCGCGCCCGTGCCCTTCAAGCGTCACGCGCAGAGCACGTCTGCCGCTCCAACGACTCATTGCTTCGACCAGTGCGGCCAGCAGCACATCGTTTATTTCGCTGCCGTAGGTGGTCGGCACGTCTTGCAGCAACGCCTTCGTCTCCTCCGGACTCAAAAACACGTTGACGGCCTGCGCTGAACCGGCCAGATTTTCTCCGTCCGTGAAATCTAGCGGCAGGGGTCTATCTTCCAACTCGTCCTGATTGAGCCAGAAATTCAACTCACTTTTTATTCTCGCGGTCTGCGCTTCCCCGCTCAAACGCTCCGCCCAATATTTGAAAGAGGTCGTTTTTTGACACAGGGCTGCGGGCTTGTTATCGAGCGCGCGGCTGTAGGATGTGTTGAAGTCTTCGAGCAGAATGCGCCACGAGACGCCATCAACAACGAGATGGTGAATGATGAACAGGAGTTTGCCCGGTCGCCCGCCGCCCTCATCGAAATAAGCGACGCGCAGAAGCGGCCCCACCGAGAGGTTCAAGCTCGCCTGTAGCGCGGCGGTCGTTTCTTCCATCCTCCTCTGCTGTTCGGCGAATGCGAGCGCCGACAAATCGACGTGAACGAAACTCCCGCTCTCGGCGCTCTCCACAATCCGTTGCCGGGATTCCGTCTCCGACAGATCGAAGCGGAGTCGAAGCGCATCGTGATGAAGCAAAAGTTCTTCGACCGCCTTGTTCAAATGGTCGGGTTGAGGCGGCTGCCGCAGTTCGAGCAGCATCGCGTGATTCCAGTGATGCACGTCTGCGACCTTTTGCTCGAAGAACCAATGCTGGATGGGTGTGAGCGGGACGCTTCCGGTCACTCTTCCCTGCTCGGCCTCGACGGTTCGCACGTCTCCGACTTCCTTCGCCAGTTCGGCTATCGTCTTGTGTAAGAAGAGTTGCTTGGCGGTGAAATGTATATTCTTCTGATTGGCTCTGGCGATGATTTGAATGCTGAGAATCGAGTCGCCGCCCAGCTCGAAGAAGTTATCGTCGATGCCGATTTCCTCCACGCCCAAGACCTGCGACCAGATTTCGACCAGCAGCTTTTCCACCCCGTTGCGTGGGGCGACGTAGCCGCGCGCCGCGCCCTGTCGGGCATCGTTAGGGGTCGGGAGCGCGCGCCGATCAACTTTTCCGTTCGGCGAAAGAGGCAGAAAAGGGAGCAACACGAGCGCCGAAGGCAGCATGTGTTCGGGCAGTCGCTCACTCAAATACTGCTTCAAATCATCGCTGCCGATTTCTTTTCCCGCCTTCAAAACCACGTAGGCGACGAGCCTTCTTCCCGCTCCTTCTCCGCTCGCGCGCGCCACGACCGCCGCCTCGCTCACCTGTTCGTGTTCCAGCAGTATTGCCTCCACTTCTTCCGGCTCGACCCTGTAGCCCCTGATCTTGACCTGCTCGTCAACCCTTCCGAGAAACTCTAGCTGGCCGTCTTCGACATACCGCACGAGGTCGCCCGTACGGTATAATCTACCGCCCGCCTCTCCGCTCAATTCGTCGGGAACAAACCGCTCGGCGGTCAAATCCGCACGCTGCCAGTAACCTCTGGCCAGCCCCGCTCCGCCGATGTAGAGTTCTCCGGGAACACCTTCCCCGACCACGCGCTGCTTCCCATCCAGAATATAAACCCTCACGTTCTTCATCGCGCGCCCGATGGTCGGCAGCCCTTCGCCCCGTCCTTCCTCTGCAACTTCTCCGAAGGTGGCGACGACCGTGTTCTCCGTCGGCCCGTAGTGATTGACCAACCGCAGTCCTTGTTCGCCGCCCGGCCTGCGATGCAGGCGGTCACCTCCGGTCAAAATCGCTCTCAATTTTTTTTCCTGCGGCCACTGCTCGGTTATCAAAACTTCGGCCAGCGGAGTCGCAACGAAGCTGAGCGTGACCTGTTCTTTCAACATCCACTGCATCAGGCGCGCGCCGGAGTTTCTAGCCTCTTCCCCGACGATATGAACGCTCGCTCCCGCGACGAGGTACGGCCACAGTTCCCACACCGCCGCATCGAATCCCTGCGCGGCCATCAGCGTGGCGCGATCTTCCGGCGTCACCTCATACTCGCCGATGTGCCACTTCACAAGATTCGTCAAACCTGCGTGCGTGACGGCGACGGCCTTCGGCGCTCCGGTTGAACCGGACGTATAGATGGCATAGGCCAGATTTTGCGCCCGCGCGGGGCCAGCCGGATTCTCACCGTTGTGCATGCCGAGATGCTCGCCCTCCGTATCCAGACAGAGGATGTCCTGACCCGTCCCGGGCAGTCTTTCGAGAAGCTCGCTGCGAGTTATGACCAGTGCGGCGCAGGCATCCTCCAACATGTAGGACAGGCGCTGGCGCGGATAATCTGGCTCTAGCGGCACATATGCGCCACCGGCTTTGAGCGTCGCCAGCATTGCGACGATTGAATCAATGCTGCGCGGCAGGCAGATGCCCACGAGCGTCTCCGCCCCCACCCCTCTCTCTCTCAACGCATGTGCCAGACGGTTTGCGCGCACGTTCAACTCGCCGTATGTAATCGAACTGTCTTGAGAGGCGACGGCCAGCGCCTGCGGGTCATGCGCGGCCTGTTGCTCGAAGAGATGGTGGATGCATTCCTCGTAGCTGTAATCGCTTCTCGTTTCGTTCCACTCGTGCAGGAGTCTCTGTCTCTCTGCCGGTGTGTAGAGCGTCAGTTCCCCCACTCGCGTGTCCGTATTTTCCAGAGCATTGCGCAATGCGGTTTTGAAATGGTTCGCAAATCGCTCGATGGTCTTCAACTTGAAAAGGCTTGTGTTAAAGATAACGGTTCCGGTCGTCTGCTCCGTCTCTTTGTCGAAGATGAAGGTAATATCGTTTTTAACGTGCGGCAGTTCGCCGTGAATGTTTTTTAAGACCAGAGCGATGTCGAAGAGCGGGCACTTGTTGCTGAGACCATCGAGATTGAGGTCTTTAACCAGTCTTTGATACGGATAAAGTTGTTTTGAATATGCGTCGAGCAGCGTCTGCCGCACGCTCATCAGCAACTCGCGAAAAGGCAACTCGTCGCTCACATAATCGACGATGGCAAGCGCATTGACCGGCTGACTCGAATCGCCTTCCGGCAAACGCGCCGGGCTACCGACGACGACACGGTCGCCCTCCGTATACTTGTGAAGGCAGACCTTGAGGGCTGTCATCAACGTCGTGTAGAGCAGAAAGTGACCGCCCTTTGTGAGCTTAATCAACTGGCGATGAAGCTCGCCGTCGAGGTTCAGTTCGATTGCGCCGGTCTGCTCCGAAAAGCCCGCCGGTCTAGGATAGTCCGTCCGCAGACCTGCGGTTTCCGTTGGCGTCGCCAGCTTTTTGACCCAGTATTCCTTTTCTTCCAGAGTTCTCCGATTAATAACCATGAAGTCCGATTTCGTCTCGCTCATCAACCTTTTCCTCCCGTCAATCAAAACGTCGGCGTGTTGATTAGAAGTTGAAAACCTCGGTGGCGTCGGCCTGAACCGTTGCTCCCTGAATGGCCGACGTGCTGAGACCAAGTTCCGCGAGCGGAACGTCAGGGTTCTCAGCCGCCTCTCTCAGCATGCCGTTCATGTCGGCGGCAAGTACTTCGACCGCGCCATGGTCGTAACCGTCTTTCGTATAGCTCAGGCTCAGGCTTATATCGCCGTCGTTTCTGACGACTTCCAACAGAATACCGAGTTGCTGCCTGACTTGCGGGTAAGCCTCCAAAGCTTCGTCGAGCTTCGTCGTCCGCCCTCCGCCGGTCGTGTCTGAGAACATATAACCGGCTTTGAACACGGGGCAGGAGTTTCCATGCAAGCCCATCAGCCGCGGGTTGGCAATGAAGTGATATGGCGAGAAGGCGCTGTGGCTTGCCGAGCGCGCGAGCTTTTCGCGGATGGTTTGAAGGAGCCGCGAGAAGCTCACGTCGGGGGACACGCGCAGTCTTAGTGGTACGGTGGATGCTTCAAAGTCTGTGCGTGCGAAACCGAAGATGATGTCTGCTTGCTCCCGCTCGCTCATTAATGAGTGCAGAATTGCATAAGCCGCGAGGATAACCAGATGAAGCTCGTCCCCAAACCTCGCACGCACGCTATCGAAGACCGCTTTTTCAATCACGCACGGCATGTTTCTTCTGGCCGCCTCCGTCTCAAACACGGGATTCGCCTCGTCGCTCGTGTCCGGCGAACCGCTGCCGCCGCTGAACTCTCCGAGCCAGAAACGCTCGGCCTCAAGGTAATTTGAGCCGGAATAAACCTCAATGGGCTCCATCGAGGGGCTGGCCGCGCTGTCGAACTTTGCGCTCTGCTTCAAGCTCTCAAGCAATGTCGGGTTGATTTCCGTCCGTTCAGGCTCGACAAGCTTCTGTTTGATGATTGCGTTGAAGCACTTCAGGAAGGCTTTTATCTGCTCCATCTTCATTCCCTTGCGTTGAAGATAGAATGTGCTCCACTGCTCGAAACCGTTCTGCGGAAGCCAGATTGAACCCTCTATCGAAATAAACATCCGGTCAACCAGATCGCACGCCGTCTTATAATCCATCGTGTTGTGTGACCAGTTGAACGACGAGCCTTTCACGCCATACTCATCCACCTTATTCCAGATCGGCGTCACCGGGTCGGCATACCATAACTGTGCTCTGTAGAAGTCCGGCTTCGCTTCTTCGATCAAAGAGATTGATTCGAGATAGGTCTCGTAGGTGTCGCCGGGAAATCCCACGATCAGGTTGGCATGGGTCGAGACGCCAGCCTCTCGCAACAACGGTATCGACTTCATGTAATGCTCGCGGCGCGCTGTCTTGTTCATCTTCTGAAGCATCTCGTTGCTGCCCGCTTCGACGCCCAGAAACACGCCTTCACACCCGGCCGCCGCCATCAACTCGATGGTCGCTTCGTCGCCGTGGTCGCTGCGGTAAAACGAGTTCCATTTGAACCCGTAGTTGTTGTTAATCATCATGCGGAGCATTTCCCTGAAACGCTCCTTCGGCACGTTGAACGTGTCGTCGATAAAGGTCAGCGTGGTCACGTTGCCGATTTCTCTGATGGCATTCAATTCCTGCTCGACGAGTTCGACGCCGAGGTACTTATATTTCCCGGCGCGTTGCGGAAAGCCGCAAAACGAACAACTGAAAGGGCAGGATTTCGCCGTCCTGAGCGTGACGAACTCGTCCATCTCATGGCGCGGAAATAAGCTGTAGTCCACCCTGTTCTCTTCGAGCGGGTTTGATTCAATCGAGGTCGCCGTCATTACAAACTTGTGGCCGTCCCGGTAGGCGATGTTATCCACTTTATCGAGGCTCGTTCCGTTTTTGAGCGCTTTGATAGTGTTGACCAGTGCGGCTTCGCCTTCCTGACTTATCACGTAGATGTCTGCGCCGAGATAATCGAACAGGCGCTGAGTGGTCTGCTGGTCGGCGAGCTTCGGCTGGTTTGAGATGTACGGGCCGCCGATGAGTATCTTCGCTTTATCGTTGTGCTCACGGACGAAGGGGACGATGTCGAGAATCGGGTGCGGCGATACGTAGAGCGTCGTGGTGATGGCCACCGTCAACACCTCGTTGTTCATCAGCTTTTCTCTGAGCTTCTCTTTTTCGAGGTGAAAGAGGTTGACGTAATCGAAAGTCAAATTCCTTTTCGAGAGATAGGAGCCGAGATAAGTGACGACCGGCCACAGAAAATCCGCATTGTGAAACGGCTTGTGCTCGCCCGGCTTATCTTCCCAGTAGAACCGGTTGAGAATGTCCATGCTCCGGTAGGGCTTGCCTTCGTGCTCGATGAAGGCGAGATTGAGGTCTCTGAACGCGCCGGAATCCGTACCCATCGACGTGAGAAGATCAACGTAGGTTCCGAAGTCCGAATCGTTAAAACCGATAATCAAGCAATCAATCATGGTCACTTCTCCTTTTGCGTTAGAACAGGAAATCGAACTCCTCGACGGTGTCCTTGATATTCACTTCCGACACGGGTTCAAAGGCGTCATCGCTTTGGAACCGGATGTGAATTATCGGTTGCTGCGGTTGGGCGACAACCTCGTCCAGAATCCTCAGATAGTGAGTGAGCATCCGCTTAATCGTTGCGGCATCGAAAAGGTCTTTGTTGTATTCAAAGTAACCGCTGATGCCTTCGGTGGTTTCAAAGAGGCTGAGAATCATGTCGAATTTCGACGTGCCGAACTCATAGTCCAACGCGCTTATGGTCAGACCCGAAAACTCAATCGCCTCCGGCGACATGATTTGCAGGGAGAACATCACTTGAAACATCGGACTGTGACTCGAATCGCGTTCGGGCTTCAGTTCCTCGACGATCTTCTCAAAGGGCAACTCCTGATGCGCGAAGGCTCCGAGAACAACCTCGCGCACTCGTCCGAGCACTTCCTGAAATGTGGGATTGCCTGATAGACGCGTGCGCAATACCAGCGTGTTGATAAAGAAGCCGATCAACCCTTCGGTTTCGGGCTGGTTTCGACCGATGATGCCTGAGCCCACGGCGATGTCATCTTGCGCCGAGAGACGATAGAGCAAAACTTTGAAAGCGGAGAGCAGCGTGATGAACAGTGTGACCTGTTCAGTCCGGCTCAGATGCTTGAGCGCGCGGGTCAGGCTTGCCGGAATCTCGACGTATTCGGCTGCGCCGCGGTGCGTCTTGACGGCGGGGCGCGGTCGGTCGGTCGGCAGGTCAATGACCGGAACTACGCCATCAAGTTGATTCTTCCAGTAATTGAGTTGCTCCCGCATCGTCTCTCCGCGAAGCCGCTCCCTCTGCCAGCGTGCGAAATCCGCATACTGAATCGGAAGCTCCCCGAAGGGAGACGGTTTATTAATCGTAAAGGCGCTGTAGAGGGTAGCCAGTTCCTTCGTCAGGATGCCGACGGATTCGCCGTCGGAGATGATGTGGTGCATGGTCAGGAGCAGGATGTGGTCGCGTTCGCCGAGCCGCAGAAGCTGCGCTCGAAACAAAGGGCCGCGATGCAGGTCAAAGGGCGTCAGAGCCTCTCCGGTGGCCAGCCCTTTGGCGAGGGGTTCGCGTTCGTTTTGAGGAAGCTGCGAAAGATCGGTCAGAGGCAGAAGAAAGTTCGTCGCCGGAGAGACGCGTTGGACGGGCTGGCCTTCCACGATGGCAAAGGTCGTCCGCAGCACTTCATGACGCCTGATAATCTCGCCGATGCTTTTGCGAAGCGATTCGTAGTCGAGTTGCCCTTCCAACCGGAGCGCGGACGGCATGTTGTAAGAGGGATTGTCAGGCTCGTAGGTGTTGAGAAAATAGAGGCGCTGTTGGGCGAAGGAGAGAGGCGAGTGCTTTGCATGCATCGGCCTCGGAAGGATGCGCATTCTCAAGTCTTCGGCTCCGCCTTTTTTCAGCCGCGCGATGAACAGCGCACGCTTTTCAGGCGACAGGCCGTCCATACGTCTGAGAACGTCGTCAATTGTCATCAACGCTTCATCAACGGGCAGTGCGACTTCAATCCTGTTGGAATTTATCACGGGTTGATCTGCAAGAAATTCTGTGGACAAGCAAAGCCTCCTCTCGGTTGGGGAAATTCTCTTTACGAGGCGGCAAGCGGCGTGCGCCTGTAGGGTGTGAGCACAGGTCGCAGGATTGTTCCGGCCTACCTTCTGATACTCATGGGTTTCGGGTCGGATGGAAGAACGAGGCTGAGATACCTATCATGCTCCTGAAAAACCAGTCCGAGTTCTTGCAGGAGCGCCACTTCTCTAGCCCCGTCGAAGTTCGGGATGTGGCTCAATCGTGTATTGAGATCGGCGATTCTGCCGACTTTTGACAATTGTTCGAGCGCCTGTCGCGCGGCATCGCTGAGAACGTGTTCGATGACCTTCGACGAGCGGGAGTCGAACACCACGGTCGAATCGCCTTTCTGTTTGAAGTAAAGCTTCGGTTTTTGCTCGTCGTTATACCAGCGCGTGAGCCATATGTTGACCTGCTCTCTGACTTTATCAATCCACATGCTCATCTCAAGCTTGTACTTCGCGCCGACATTCTGATCCTCGAAGTAGTAAGCGAGATTAGCCAGCGACTCGCGGCTGAACGGGTACGTCAACTCATAATAGTCGAGCGGCTGTAGATCAAGTTGATACTTCTCCGCCTGAGTGAAGTAAGGGCTGTAACGGTCGAATCTGACGGGATGCACCCCGCTTGGCGGCGGCAGGTGAACGAGCAGGGGAAGGTCTTTCACATACTTTTTGTATACGGCCTCTTCCTCGCCCGGAAAACCGATGAGCAGATTCCAGTTGGGGAAAACGTCATGGGTGGTGCAGTGCTTCAGCAGCAACAGGTTTTGAAAGACGCTCGTTCCCTTCTTCATCAGCTTCAGCGTCGAGGTGGCCAGAGATTCAATGCCCGGTTGCACGGATTTAACTCTCGCACGCGATAGCGTTTTGACATCCTCTTCGCTCAGGTCGGCCTTGACCTCGTAAAAGAGATCGACGTTCGGGGGCGGGGTCAGCAGGGGCAGCACGTCCGTGAAATAGTTCTTCGGCAGGATGTTATCAACCGATTCGTAATGCGAAACTCGCGGCGAGTATTTGAAAAGCTCGTCGAACTGTTCCAAGGCTCTCGCAGGACTCATCGAGCGATAGGCCATCGACACGCCGTTGAGTCCGCAGAAGGTGCAATGCGCACGCTCTCCCCACCAGCACCCGCGCGAGGTCTCGAACAAGAGACAGGGTTCGACCTCGCCTTCCGGGAAGTTATCCGCGACGGTGCTCAGGAACGGTTCATAATCCAAGCTGATTGGCATATCCAGCGGCAACTCTTCGCCGATGGAGTTGGGCTGCTGGAAAAAGTAGTTCCTCCTTGAGAAGACCCCTTGAATCCGGTGGCATTTATCAGTGTCGCCGTTCATGCTGGCCTCGACAAACTCGGGGAAGCTTTTCAAACCGGGGCCGGAGAAAGCGAAGTCCACAGCCTTCACGTTCTTGACAATCTCCTGTCCCATCGGCGACTCGCAATTGGCTCCGCCCATGACCGTGATGACCTTCGGATTATGCTCCTTAATCTTCCGCGCCATCGCAAAGCACGCCATGCTCTGTGTGAACATCGAGGTGAAACCGACGATATCGGCCTCCGCAAGTTTATAGTTCGCGATCAGTTTATTGGCGTACCCATCGAGGCTCGCACGTTTTTCGATGATGAGATGCTTGAGCATGTTCACCTGCTCCGTGCGGTACGGAAAGTAGCGCTTGAAGTAGGCGTCGGTATTGTCCGGCAGGTCGGGGAATGCAGACTGACGGAAGAACCAGTCGCCCAGCCCCGAAGTGTGCGATTCGTGCGCGTTGATAATATGAGCATAGAGACCGAAACTCATGTGGCGTGCATAGTCATGATTCAGATAAAGGACATCGACTGAGACGCGACCCTTGAATCTCTCCTCGATGACCGTCTTGAGTTGAGTTAAGGCCAACGATGGCAGGTGCAGCGCCGCAAACGGCATGTTAACCAGGATCATCTTGTACATGGTCTTCTCCATTAGATTGTCTGCATGAGCAGGTTTGCCAATTCCTGAGGCGGAAGGGAAGTTAATGATGGCCTGCGTTGTAAAGCAGCTATTTGAGAATGGGGCAGGCGGCAGTTGTTGTAGGGCGGTGACTGAAAAGTCAGCGCGGCGTGTTATCCCGGTACTCTTAATGACTTGAGAAGATGGGACGCGAAAGGCGTTCACGAACCGAGACGAAGGCTTCTGCGAGAAGATAACCGGAATGCCCGCCGCGCACGCGCGCCAGCGCCTCGATATACTCGAAACTACGCGGGTGCTTGCCGCCGATCATCTCCGTCGGGTAGCACTCAAGCGCCTTCAATTTTTTATCCCAGACCTGCTCGACATCAACGAACGTCGTCGGGTTGAAGACGTAATCGGCGACTTGCGGAGCCTGATCGGTCGAAGACGGCGTCTCGAAGGTTAGAAAGCGTTGCACCATCGAACCCAGACGCGTCATCGGGCGACACGCCGCGTAGACCGCCTTGAAGACCATCTGATGGTCCGTATTCGCATCGCCGCGATGATGTGCGTAGACAACCGTCGGCCTGTATTTTTCGAGTGCCGCTTCGACCACTTTTATCAGCTCGATGAATGGAAGCGTATCGAGACGCTGGTTTGGGAAGTCATGAAAAACCACCTCCGATATTCCCATTACTTTCGCCGCCTCCAACGCACACTCTCTTCTATTTTCGCAGCGCGGCGTGCCCTCCAGCTTCTCGCCATCGCCCTCCGACATAATCACCACGGTCACTTCGCTGCCGGCTCCCGCGTGCAGCGCCAGCGTCCCGCCGACGCCGAGCGTCTCGTCATCCGGATGAGCCACGACACATAAAACTTTCTGGCGCATGGGGTCTTGGTGAAGATGGCGAGGCGGCGGCACGCGAAGTTCCGGCGCGACCCTCGCCGCTTCAATCAGCACGGGAACGCCGTCTCCGGCAAAAGTGTGCGCGACCGGATAGGGCGGCGCTAATGCTCGAATCAGGTTGACGACTTCGTGCGCCGGTTTACTCCAATCAATCTCTCCATCAGCCGGAGTGCGCTTGCGTGTATAGCTGCTTTCGGCGTCTCTCTGTTCGGTGCGCGGCGCTGTCCCATCGAGAATCTCGTCAAGGCGGTTTCTTAGGAGACTCATAATAGCGTCATCGGCCTTTCGCAGAACGTCGGACGAATAATCATCATCGTTGATGACGAATCGCTCGCAGTCAATCACATCGCCTGTGTCGATGCCTTCGTCCATGTAAAACATCGTGACGCCGGTCTCTCTAATTCCTTCGACCATCGCCCAGATGACGGGTGAGCAGCCACGACGACCGGGAAGCACCGCCGAATGAAAACCGATGACGCCCATGGCCGGAATGTCCAATATCGGCCTCGGAATTATCTGTGAAAAGCCGACGACGAAGATAAGGTCAGGCTTCAACGCGCGGAGTTGCTCGGCGTGTCCCTTAATCTTTTCAATCTTCTGTAGCAACGGAGGCTCGACAAGATCATCGAACGTACGGAAACCTGAAATCCCATCCGCCTTATCGTCCAGCACGAAGACACCGACCAGTTCAACTCGCGGGTGGTTTCGGAATTCCTCGACGACCTTGCGCCCGGCCTCAAGGCCGCCGATAAACACCACGCGGCGAGTGACATCGCCACGGGCGGTATAATGCTTAGCATCTTCGACAAAGTGGCTCTCGACTCTTTTATCAACCGACATATCTTGCGCCCCTCTCGTAAGCGGCGGTCACAGGCCGACGCATTAGCTCCACTCGTGAACCGTTCAAAAACTAATCTTCGTTCTTTTGCACGAGCAGGCCGCTCGCTTCTTCAGCGGAGAGAAGTTCCACTTCGGCGAGCAACCGGAGGCTCTCCCGGAGACCGAATTGTTCAATCTGAGCGCGGACAATCGCCGCGCTCAAGTGTGCAACGGTCGGCGTTTCAAAGAAGCTACGCAGCGATAACCCGGCATGAAACAACTCGCGCACGCGCGCGATGATTTTCGTTGCTGAGACGGAGTGCCCGCCGAGATTGAAAAAGTTGTCGTTGATACCTATCCGGTCAACTCCGATGATGTCCGCCCACATTTTCACCAGAGCCTCATCGACGGGGTCGCGGGGTGCGACGTAGTCGCTGCCTATGTCCGTCCTGCTTCTGTCCGGCGCAGGAAGAGCCTGCCGGTCTACTTTACCGTTCGCCGTCAGCGGCAATTCATCGAGGATTACCAATACCTGCGGGATCATGTAATCCGGCAACCGCTGCTTCAGATAAGCACGCAACTCATCGTTTCTTATGCCTGCTGATTCTCTCTCCAACACGTATGCGACCAGCCGCTTGCTGCCCGCCACATCTTCTCTGACTATGACGACCGCTTCCT
>CAXTRQ010000156.1:0-14233 GCA_964246705.1 uncultured Pyrinomonadaceae bacterium | reverse complement strand
CTCCCGTTCCTGATGCACAAAAAATTAGGCGCGTTCGGGAGATTAGGAATGCGGCCATGCACGATGCCAATTACCCTACGGCAGCGGACATTAACGATTGCCGCACGTATACCAGGGACTTCCTTCAACAGTTAGTAACTAATGTCTGGGGGCAAGACTTCATCGGAATAAAGCTCACGGACGCTATCCAACATGCCGAGGTCAAAGGATTCTTAGTTAAAGCCGATGAGTACCTTGAGAAAGGCAAACCCGCAGATGCGGTCATTCAGGCAAAGGCAGGTATGAACATCGCGTTTGCCAGTGCCGGAGCTGCAATCACCGGCTCTTTCCCCAACGATGTAGACGCTTTATTGGTATCTAAGAGCCGAGAAACAGAGCCAAGCAAGGAGATGTTAGAAACCTTCAAGGAAATGCGTGACTCTCTTGTGCTAAGTGTAATCGGGTTGGATTATGCCAGCCACAGAAGATACGAGCGCATTACCGAATTTGTCTTCATTGGCTATTACGGTAACGGGAAAATTGATGCGGCTATTACGGGAGCTGCGCCTAACGCGGAGGGCGCTGAGTTCGTCGTTAACTTCGTCATAAATGCAGTTCTACAAATAGAGAGCCTTGTTGGTGATATTACCAAGCCTTTCGGTGAAAATAGGCGACCTCTCGCCGCATGACCTCCGGAGGACGGCAATCACGCGGGCGCTCGAGTCGGGGATCACCTACCGACAGGTGCAAATTATGAGTAAGCACAAGGACCGAAGACCGTCATGCGCTACGACCACGGGTGGGAGAACATGGAGCAGAACGCCGTCAACTTCTTACAGCACGAGGTGGAATAATGTCCATTGTGATCAGGTTCTGTGTTTCAAGCCGATTTTGTCGAGCTTGTCATAGTAGGTTGATTTTTTGAGGCCGGATATCTTGATGGCGACTTCAGCCTTGTTGTTGGCCTCGGCTAGTATTGATCGGAAGTAGGTTTCGGCGGCGCGCGCCTCGACGGTCTCCCAAGTGTCAGAGGCCGGGTCGAACTCGATCCAGTTTTGGGGTTTTACTTTGACTCTCGTGCGAACGGCGTTCTGTAACGTAAGTGCGCTGATGTTGCCGTCATCGTCCGCGTAGATAGCGGCTTTTTTGACGGACAACCGAAGCTCCCTGACGTTGCCGGGCCAATCATAACGGAACAGTTCGTCAAGCGCGCCGGAAGGGGCATTCATCTCTTTCTGGTTAAAGTCTTCCTCAAGAAAGTGGTTGACGAGCAGCGGGATGTCGGACTTGCGCTCACGCAGGGGCGGCAGCTCCAGCGTGAAGCCTTGAATCCTTTCAAAGAGGTCTTGGCGGAATCTGCCGTGTTGGCATTCCTCCTCCAAAACCCGGTTGGTGGCGAAGATGAAGCGTGCCTGAATGTCCTCCCAACGATTCGCGCCGACACGGCGCACCTTTTTGTCTTCGAGCACGCGTAAAAGTTTCGCCTGGGCCTGTAGGTCGAGTTCGCCGATCTCGTCCAAGAAGACGGTGCCGTCGCCGGCCTCAGCGATCAAGCCTTTGCGCGCCTGGACGGCATTGGTGAACGCGCCCTTTTCGTGCCCGAACAGCTCGCTGCCTAACAACTCGGGGTTCAGCTCGGCGCAGTTGATCGGGATGTACGGCGACTCCTCTCGCCCGCTCAGGTTGTGAAGCTCGCGGGCGACGAGTTCTTTCCCCGTCCCGGTTTCTCCGAGGATTAGTATCGGCACGTCGGTCGGGGCTAGAGTCCCTATATGGCGGTATAGCTCACGCATCTGCGCGGAGCCGCCGCGCAGTGCGCCGCAGCTGCTGGGAGACACCTTCTCATCAAGGATGAGTTGGGCGAGGATGCGCTCTTTAATTGCGCTGACGGAGTTGGAGAGCGGGGTGATGATTTCGGTCGCGCCCACGTCGAAGAGGGTCTTGCGGTCAGTCGGCAGCGGCATGCAAACCAGCAACCCGCGCTCCGCACCGAGGGCCATGCGGACGCAGTGCGTCGGCTCGCCGGCCTCAAGCACTTTGTAGTCCGCCAAGATTAAAACAGCTAACTCAATCGCGTCGGGGACGTGCGCGGCGGCGAAGTGTGTGTCGAGCCGGACGGTTGACACCTCCACCCCTTCGCCGCGGAGCGCGTCGGCGATTTGATCCAGCGGCACTTCATCCGGTGCGATCAGCCCAATGGTCATACAGGTTCTTCAGCGGACGGCGTAAAAGGCCCTGGGTTCGATCCGGCCGTAGTCTTTCTGCAACTCCCTGCACCCCGCCTGAAACGCCCTCAGAATTTCTTCGCGGTTGCCGTGGCTGTCAAGGGCGGCGCGGATGACCCGGTTGGCCATGAGCCGGCACGGCTCGGGCATTATTCTACCTTTAAACCCCACTGTCACCCCTACACCCGCCACGGCGAAGCGTTTTGCCATGTCAGCCGAGGAGCAGGCGGAGAAGAAGGCGAGCGGCAGACTATGACAGTTGCCGACGAGTGCCTTCAACCACTCCTCGGCCTTGTAAATTTTCCCGTCCGCGTCTTGCAGCCCCCTGTGCCCGTGCCCGTGCCCGAGGAACAACCAGGCGGTCGGCTCGGGCATGGCTTTGAACAGCCCCCTGAGGTCGTCCTTGCGTAGGCCCGGGTGCACGAGGTAGTTCGGGCGGAAGGCGACGGTCTTCAGCAGTTGCCCGACGTCCTGTGAAGACTCCCAACAGTTCCTCTTCCTTTCGCTCGGGTTGAAGGCGCTGGTGATGAGCAGGTTCGGCGAGTAGTTGGGCACGTGAAGCGCCCCCGGCCTAGGACTCAGGGCCACGGATTCGACGTTGCCCGGCGCGGGCCACAAATCCGTAGGGCAGAACTCGTTCAGGCGCAAGAGGAAGTAGCGCAGTTCAAGCAGCCCGCCGAACTCGACGACGTTGACGAAGGGGAACTCTTTGCTCAGGCCAGCCACCCAGTTTGGCAGACGCGCTTCGCGGCCCTTCACGGGGTCAGGCTTCGAAGTGTTGCCGAGTACCCCGAGCGCGAACCTGCCCTCTGGGTGCTTCGCGAGCAGTTCCCCGATTCTCTGCTTGGCTAAGAACGAGGTCGAGCTGTCACGCGACACCACGATCAGGAGGTTCTTCCCCGGCACGTAGTGTTCCGTCTGCCCGCGGGCTTCGCGGAGCAGGTTGGCCACGTCCTTGCTCGCGGGCCACACCTCCCACTGTCCCGGCGCGACGAGCCGCGGTAACACGCGGTAGCGAACTTCGGAAGAGTCACCCGCGCGCCTCAGCGGCGACGGCAGATGTTCTTCGTTCCCGTCGCGCTCGAACGACGCGAGGCTCACGTCCACCGCGTGGCTGTCGCGCGCGGCGACGAGCCAGATTTTCAGAGAGTCAACGGTTTCTAGGTGTTCAAGGTAGCCTTCGATGTGCTGATCTGCGACCAGCCGGACTTTGCCGCCCCACGAGGAGTTGTTGGCCGTCTTCAACAACTCCTCAATGAAGGCGTGGTCGTAGCTTTCCACCAAGTGGCGCTCGCCGAGACAGAGAAAAATCTCGGCGCGCGCGTGCGCGCCGTCTGCCGCGCGGCGGGCGAGTTCGAGCGCGAGCTGACGCCAACGGGTGAGGTCGATGTTGGGCCGGTCGTACTCGCGCCACAGTCCCTCGCCCACCCGGACGATCTCTTCGCTCCTTTCGAGCAGGATGACCACGTCTACGGACATCGCCGAAGCTCCCCGCGAGCCGGGGAGGCTCGCCTCATCCGAATCACTCTTTCATCTCCAATCGCCTTCCCGCAACGGCGTGCGCGACGCCGGCCCCGGTCAGGAGCGGGCGGCGGCGTTCCCCCTGTTATTAACCTTCGCGCGCGCGAAGCGCATCACCAGACGGTGGCCGACCTCGCCCTCCATCTCGTCCGACTTGTCGTCGAGCCAGCCGCCGTACTTCTCCTCGACGATCATCTTAGCGAGGAAGAGCGGCAGGTACAGCCCCGGCCCGCGCACCTCCGTCCCGACCTGCGGCTCGACCGAGAGCGAGACCGGCATGAACAGATACCTGCGCAGCTGTTCCGGCAGCCTGTTGCTCTGGTCTTCGAACGAGACCTGTGACCAGCTCGGCGACTCCTCGCAGCGCACAGTGATGGCCGGCTCCAGCTCGCGCACGGTCTTGTTCTTCCTCAAGGCGATCCATTGCAACAGCCGGGAGACCGCGATGACCATGTCCTCCGGGTCCACGTTCGCCTCACAGTCACCTATGACCTTGAACTTGATGTCATCCAAAAACATCTTCTGCGACAGATCGGCCCATGCCTCTTCCAGGAGCTGTTTAATCCGGATGGGCTTCCAGACGACCTTCCTCTCGCTGCTCGACACGTTGGCAAGGATGGCCCCGGTCTGACGCAAATCGTCGGCCATCACGGCCAGCTTCCAGTGGGTTGGACTGCCCTCTTGTAGCTCCTTTTGTTCGACCCCCTCCTTGACGTAGCTCTGCTGATCCTGCCCCAGCGACAGGCAGAGCCGCGAGGTGTTTTTGAGCATCGTCTTCTTCTGTGAATCGAGGTGCACCAAGATTCTTAAGAAGTGCTCGACCACCGTGGAGCGGACGTACTGGGCCAGCACGGCGGCCAGCTTGTCAGGCTCGTCGGAATCTTTCTTCTCTCCGGGCGGCTGCTTGAAAATCCCGACCGACAGCCGGAAGTCATGCACGTTGGCGAGCGGGACGAAGGCGGAGTTGAGGAGGCTTTCGTAGACGGCGGCCTCGACGGGGTTGCTCGCGCCAGGCATGGCCTTCATCTGGTGCGAGTTGAAAACGTAAGGCTCCGCGAAGCTGGAGTTCCCGTGCGCCATCGCCTGAAGCACCGTGTAAATCTGCTCGTACCCGAGCGGTAGGTTGGTAGTGCTGGCACAGTTCTGCGTCCCGTTCTCGTCGGTCAGCAGCAGCATGTAAGGTGAGTCGAGGCAGTTCTCCAACTCCTTCGCCAGAACCTCCTGACAGAAGTTGAGCACCGCGTCGGAGAGGCTCCGGGTCGAATCGACGATCCAGCGCATGGCTTCGGCCACCTTGGGGCGCTCCAGCCTCAGCGCGCGTCTCAGGGCCAGCGCCCGGACGTGGCAGATCACGTCTTCCAATGTGGTCTCGGCTTTCGACAAGTAGGTGGCCGCCCCGAGCTGGAGTGCCAGCTTGTGGTAGTTCACCTCGGCGTAGGCTGAGTGGATCAGAAACTCCGTCGTCCAGTCGGCGTGCCGCTTCTGGTACTCGATCCCGAGGTCGGCCCCGGTTGTCTCTGGCTCGGCCGGGTCTTCGAGCCGCATGTCGAGCACGGCCACGTCAATCTGGTTCCCCAGACCCTCGAAGATGCGGCGCGCCTCGGCGACCGTGCCCGCGCTCTCCACCTGAAAGCCGCGCCTCTTGAAAGCGTTGTGGAGTGTCAGCCGCTGTACTTCATAGTCCTCCACGACCATTACCGTTTTTTGCTGCATGTCCTTCTCCTTAGATTTGTGTCCTGTGCGTCGGAGTTTTGCCGGGAGCGGCGGAAGGCGGCGGGAGTCTAGGCGGGAGGCGATGTCGGGAGGCGGATGGTGAATCTAGTGAAGTCGGACTCGGGCTGCGAGTGTGTCAGTTCAATCCCCCCGTTATTCGCCCGCAGGGCGCGCGCGATGAGGTACAGCCCCCACCCGTTATGCCCCTCCGTTTTCGAGAACCCCAATTCGAAGAGTTGATGCCGTAGCTCGGGCGAAATCCCCGGCCCGTCGTCCGTGACGTGGCACATCACGTACCCGTCCGCCTTCTCGGCCTCGATGGTGATCTTCCCGTTTGAGCCAATCGCGTCTCTGGCGTTACTGATCAGGTTCGTCAGCGCGAAGGCGGGGACATGGAACGGCACGTCCGCCTGCACGTCGCTGGCGACATTGATTTCGACATCAATGCGTCTATGCTCCAGCGACGACTGGAACAGCTTCTTCGCCTCTTCGGCAGCCTCCTTCAGGGAGCAGGGCCGCCGCTCGTCCATCTTGGTGACATTCTTGAATGCGGTCGTGAATTGCAGCATGTTGCGCGCCGACGCGTGCATCCCGTCCAGAAGTCTCTCGCTGTTCTCGTCGAGACTTATCTCGTTGTGGTCGGCGGCCTCACGGAGTCCAGCCACGGCGAACACCTGATCCTTGATGAGGTTAAACAAGTGGTGCATCAGGATGCCGGTCGTGACGGCGATGGTCATCGTCTCCTGCGTCTGCGCGTTGTCGAGTTCGAGCTTCTGGGTCGCCTCCCGGTCGAGCATCCTCCGCAGCGACGTGTAGGCGATCTGGACCAGCCCGTCGAGGAAGATTTTCCACGGCGAGTCGGAATTCAGCTCGTGCCCGAAGCCGGGCCGCTCCACCCCGAACCAGAGTTGCTGCAAAAAGTCCTGCTGCTGCTGGTCTACCAGCTTGAGCCTGATGACGTGGTAGGTGGGCGGCTTCGCGGGGCGAATGACCACCGAGCCGAGGATTTTCTCTTCGAGCGTCCGCTGCCCTTCGTCGCTGAGGTCACGGACGATCTCCATTCCGGCCTCGTCGCCGATCATCTCGCTGCCGTCCGGCCGCGCCGCCACGGCCCACCGCAGCCCGACCTTCCTGCTCGCGCGCTGGATTTCCCGGAACCACGTCTCGCGGGTGAGCTTTTCGTCGGCGAGTCTCAGCCCGAGGTTCTTCAGAGCGAGGCCGTAGTGGTCGCGCGCCACGTCCAGCAGCACGTCCGAGGTGAGGGAGGCGATGGTCAGCCGGTTGAGGTAGTAGGTCGCCAGCGTCGGCTTGTCGAAGTCGTCGCGCTTCGCGCGGATGGCGAAGACCACGTTCCCGAGCGGATCGAGGTACTTATCGTCGGCGTGTTTCGGGTTATTTAACAGGTCGACGTGCGTTTTGATGAGGCCGATGCCGTCCACCTTCATGAAGGCTGGCACTTCCTCGACTTTGAAGGACGGCGGCAACTCCTGAAAGATGGCCTTCACTTTTTCGTCCTCGGTATAGATGAACCTCTCGTACGTGAACCCGCTTTCGAGGAAGATCGCGGCGGCCAGCGGGGCGGTCACGTCGTACAGGTCTTCCACGATCAACCTGATCGCGCGCCGGAACCTGATGGCGGGGAACCTCATCGGGATGCGCGCGAAGCGGGAACCCAACTCGTTCATAACGGCCAGCGCCCTGTGGCTCTCGATGGTGGGGGCTACGAGTGCCGCCATCATCCGCGTCTGTTGCAGCGCGGTGTAATTGTACGTGCCGAACCCCTGAAGCTCGACCTTCAGACAGCCGATGACTCCGCCGTGAAACTTGATCGGGATCATCAGCAGCGCCTTCTCCCTGCGCGAGCGTGGCGACCGGATAATCTCCTCGCCATCCTCCTTCATGATTTGAACCAACAGCGAATCAATCTCGGGGGTGAGCGGCACGGGCAATTCCTGCGTGTCGGCCTTCTGCATAACGCCCGGCTCCCAGCGGATCGGTTGAATCTGCTCCTCCAGCTTGCCAGCAATCTTCACCTTCCCCGGCATCCTGATGAACAGCTCAACCAAGTCTGCCGAGAGACCCTTGCCGATGGCCCCGACGATGCCCTCCGACGAGAGGTAGTCTCTCCTCTTATTCGCCGTCTCATGCAGCACCCGGCGGAAGTCGTTGGCCGAGAGGATGAAGAGGAAGTAGAGGATGAACGAGGGCAGGAAGAGAAGGAACTTCAGAGGTAGGGCGACGGCGTACACCAAATTGTCTAAAAAGCTTATCGCGCCCACGTCTTTTCTCTCGGGGTCGGCCTGCTTTACTCCTTCATTCACAGCCTTGACCTGCCGGTCTAGCGGCTCCCCGACGTTCTTTTTAATCCACGTGGCGAGCGGCGCGCTCGTGTTGGCGAAAACTTCGGGGCGGGTGGCATAGGCCAGGACGGGGTTGGCGGAATAAATCAGCAGGGTGATTGCATATCCCAGTGCGACCAGCAGGGCTAGGGCGGCCAGGTAGGAGCGACGCCGGAAGTTGAAGTTGATCAATACGCCGTAGCCGAAGACCGTCAGGCAGTAGGCGGAGAAGATAGAGTCGGGCAGACGCACCCAGAGCAGCCACGGGCTGGGGGAGTCTTCGAAAGCCGCGACCAAAGTGAAGAGCACCAGCGGCCAGACCCAACGCGGCAAAGCTACCGCCAATTCCTTGACTGCGTTAAGGACCTTGATTTTCTCTCGTTCGAGCCGGCTGTACTCGCGCCGCAGCAGTATTCTTTTAAACGGCCTCTCTTTATTCAACAGGATCATGCCGGCGGCTAAACAAAGCAGGTAATTGAAAATTGACAGCAGATAAATCGTGATGGCGACAGCGAAGCCCGAACCGTCCTTACCCCCTAAGAGCCAGTACAGGTAACGCAGTGCGTGCAGGAAGAAGAACGTGACGAAGGCCAGCCCGACGTATTTAACCCAGCGCCCGACCATGCGGTGGCCCTCCCGCGGGAACAGAAGGAAGACCGCGCATACGAGCGCGACCAGCGCCGAGAACAAATTGATGTAAGGCTTGTGGCCGATGACCAACTGCGACAGGCCCTGTACACCGCTCTCAATGGCTACGCTGGTCGGCTGAGCCAACTGCTGGTGGGCGAATCCGAAAAGGACGCTGATGTCCATTCAACCCACCTCCCTCTCCCAACCATGCTGCTCCGGCACGAAGCGGTAGACCGCGAGGGTTTCGGGGACGCTGTCTTTCCACTCGCACAGGGAAGCCGTGGTCTTGCAGCCGTCGAACCGGACGCGGACGAAGGTGTGCCGCTCGAAGCTCGCGGCCTCGCCGCGCTTGAGGCCGTCCACAAAACGCGCCCAGACCTCCTCCCCGTCGTCGTGCTCGGGCAAGACCATCAGCCGCGCCCAAGTGCCGCTGTTGAGATAGAGGCCGTCCCTGTGGCCGTCCTTCGCCCTGACCCTGACGCAGTTGGCCTTCGCCGAGTGCGTGTGCCCGTGGACGATGAGGTCAGATCCCTTTTGGATGAGGAAAGCTAGATTGTCGTGGATGGCCGCGTCCGGCTCCTCGACGTTGAAGAAGGTGTTCGTTCTCGAAATCCTGCGGAGTTTTTTTATCAGTGCCTTCTTCGTGAGTAGTCGGATCTCCTTCCGCCTCAGTTCGTCCACCATGTTCCCGAAGCTGTCCCTGACCGAGATGACGCCCCGCGCCAAAGCGCGCGGCCTCATCGCCCTGTAGCGCGCGGCCTCGTCAAAATAGGTCTCGCGGATGTTTGTGAGATAGCCACTGCCGGTGACTTTGACCTTATGCTCAATGACGCCCACGTACTCGTCCAACTCATCAAGCGGGATAATGTGCAGCAGCAACCACGGAACCGCTTCCGTCTCCGGCTTTAACATCTCGACCCACGGGTAATTTTTTCTGAGGCGGTCAATGTACTTCACGACAATCTCTGTGCCCGGCGGCGTGGTGTACTTGTGACTCTCAAGTATCCCCCTGCTTGCCAGCCCGACCGCGCTTCGCAGTGCGTCGCGGTTAATCCGGTTCCACTCATCCAGCACGTCACCGTGCTCAACGAGGACTCTGGCCTCGCCTACACGCACGGAGAGCGCCTCGCCGTGGACGAGCCAGCGCGTGGGGATTTCGTTTCTACTGGCCGACGACGCGAGCCGGTTTTCGATGGCCTGCTGAACGACCGGGAAAGCCAACTCGGGGTCGTGGTTGCCGCCGGTGAAAACGAGTTGATGGCGATATGATTGCGCGAGTCTAGCGAGGGAGTCGAAGACGCCGGGGTGGTCTTTGATAATGGCGTCGGCGCGCTCTTGCAGGTGCCCGAAGCCTTCGACGGCGAGCTTGTATTGGTAGCCTTCGGGGACGACCAGAAAGTCAAGGATGTCGCCGTTCAGGACGACCAGGGTGTCGCGCGTGTTGCGGAGAGTCCAAGTCAGGAATTGTTCCAAGGCTTCGTCGGCCTGAAACAACTCCTGACCCGTCCCCCCTTTCTTTTTCGCCAGATGCACATCGCTCAGCACGATGACATCGTTCGCGGTCAACATAAGCGCACACCTCGGTGAACGAATAGATAAAGCTTTCGTCGCGGTCATGCTCGGCGCTCCCAAACGCCCGCTGCCCTTTAGTCGCCCCCGTCGTCACCGTCACTCTTCTCCGAAGTCTCGCTGTTCATCTCCGAAGACCCGCCGCCGTGGCGCAGCACTCTGCGCGTGTGATGCAGGCAAAGCTGACTGCGCGGGAGTCGCAGCAGTGCCGATCTCTGGAGGATAAGTCGCGCTAGCCTCTTCCGTTTCATTTGAACCACCTTCCTTTCTTACTAACCTTAATCGCCTCGCCTTGGGGTAGTGCATCCCCCATGCCACGAGAGAAAGCTCAGGATAAGTGGGTTTTTGTGGGCTTAATTCAGCCGGAAGGCTTTTTCCCCCTTACCAGCCGGACGGATTACTGGACTCGTAGTCCGAACTTCTGGACTTGTGGCCCGAGCCTAGTGCTACCTGACGGCTTCCGCAGATTTCTGGACACTTTCCTCTCATGGCAGGTCGAACAGCTCAAGGTGCAGGTCGGGAGACTGCGGGGAGAGGTTAGCGATCTGCGGGGGCGTAACTTCCAGCTCCAGCATCGGAACGCTGAACTAGAAGCCCTCGTCTCGATGAACTCTCATAACTGGAAAATGCGTGGAGGCGCCCGGCGGAAGACCAGCCGGCCCGCCCGATAAGCACCTTGCTAAGCGTCGGCCTGCGAATATAAACACGCCTCGTTCGGAACCTCCCCCGCGACTTCCCTGCGCGAGCCCGCTAACGCGTCTCATGCTGAAAGACATTCTCAGCCTACTCGTCGCTCTCTCTTTTCTGGCCCCGGCTCTTCCTTCGGCCGACAATCCACCCTGCAGGCGTCGGACGCCGCCGCGCCCGCGGAGCTTATCAGCAAGGCCGCCGCCCGCGAGCCCGAGTACAGGGAGAGGTTCAAAGACCTCACCGCCGAGGATACGCAGCGGGTCGAGGAGTACGGGACCGAAGGGCTGAAGCGGCCGCGGGAGATCGTCTCGGACCTGATCATCTACCAGTCCCAGATAGGGGTGCCTTGCGTGCCAGCAGGTCAAAATCGCGCAGGTTCTTAGCGAAGAGGAGCGCGCCGAGGTTCGTGATTTCATACTGCCCGCCGTGCTCATGGATCAACTTCTCGTCCGCAAACCGCTCGAGCACGCTCTCGCGCCGCGGCGGGTATGGGAGATTGATCAAGTCGAAGTAACTCTGCGTGTCGAGAAGGCTGACGACCTCATCGGCCGATAGATCTCCGAGAGCGACCCGCGAGATAAGTTCGGGGCTGCCCTCTTGGGCTATGCGGCTGAGTTGGTCGAAAGTCATCGCCACTAAGGATTCGCCGGCGCGCATCAAATACGTGCCTTCATAATTCAGTGCGACGGCTACCGGGCGAGACGGGACGTGGAAGATGAGCACCCGCCCGTCCGGATGCCTGACAGTTTCCAACTCGATACGCAGGTGGAACAGCTCGACGCGCATGGCTTTAATCTCCTCGGTGTTGAGAAAGGCCTGGGTGCCGACGACCCGGCGCGGTCGTTGATCTGTGACGCCGAGAATCAACTTGCCGCCGCCTTCGTTGGCGAGGGCGACGCAGTACCGGAACAGCCGGTCGTGTCGAACTGATTTTCAGCCTTCTTGAATTCAAGGTGCTCGTCCTCAGAAGGTAAGGTCATGAGACGTTCGAGTTCTTCGACGGTGGTTTTCATAGCAGCATTGCTGGATGTGCTCCTGAACAAGATGCATCGTTTAAGTCTTCTCGCACCGAAGCATCACAATCTTGTAATCGTCGTGCCTAGTCATGAACCGCTCCCCTGTTGGATAGTTTTAAGTGTTTGCACTTAGCGACCCCTTTATTTTTCCCATCAGGATACCAGTAGCCGGTGCCGCCGCAGTCCGGACACTTCGACGCATCGACGTCCAAAGGTAGTACTTGCTGTGGGTTCTCTTCTCTGGTGCTGATGACGATCGAGGCGATACGCGGATTGATCTCTCCATGCTCGACCAGATATCGGAGTTCCTTCGCTGCCCAGCCTCCCCAACTGTAAGTCGCCGCTTTCGGTTTCGGACGGACGGCATTTTCCAGTTTGTCCCGTTCAACGTAATCGAGGATATATGCGGCTTTGTCGAGAAGTTCATTCGGACATTCTTCGACCAGCGGGTTGACCTGATTCTTGTATGTGCCGAGGGCCAGCAGGCGATTCTTTAACGCCTCGCGGACACCCGCCTCCGAAGGCAGAGGTGGCAAGGGCAGCAGGCGTTGCGGAACGTACTTGGACCCGATGCGCCCCGTGACGCGTAGCGCGGGTTTATTCAGTTCGTAGGAGTCCAATATCCCTCGTTCCGCCAATGTGGAAAAGGACGGCTCGATCTTCCCCCATACCTGCGAGGGGGCCGTGATCTTTTGCGAGAGTCCCAAGTGTTCGTGCGCGAGTTCGTTCAAATTGAAATCGAAATCACGCTTCCCTTCATCGGCGAGTAGATTAACCAGCTCGAAGAGTCGGCGCGCCAAGGGCGAGCGCAGCGACCGCAGGAGTTTAAAATCAATGGCGACCCCCGACCTGCGCACGTCGTTGAGGAACTCCGGGTTAAATGAGATTTGTGTGAACTGGCGCTGGCCGCCGATCACGCTCTCTTTATCCGTCCGCAGTTTGTCGGCCAGGTACCTCGTCTTTCATCCGTCGACGAACTTGTAACCTACGATCAGGCGTCGCTCCTCTTCGATCCGACCGGCTTGGGTCGGATTGCTCCAGACGTTGACGCCCCGGTAGCTCGTCGCGTAGTAACGTTTGAGCGCGCCTTCGATGTCCTGGCGCGCCGCCGTGGTGTTGTCCCAACCGAGGATGTTTAAGAGTTCCGATTTTCTGAAGACGAGATTGTTGGTCTGCTCGCCTCTTTCAAACAGAAGCGTCAGCAGCCCATCGAGCACGAGAGGGTCTGTGCCCCGCGGCAAGCCCAGTTCGCTATCGGTGACCATCTCCAACTTACGCTCAACTGCCGTGTTATTGGGGTCGGTGAAAGTAGTCGTGAACGAGCGGTTCTTGATGATCTCGGTCTCACCGTAGCCGAGCAGGAGCAAGGCGCTCAGGAACAGCCCGAAAGCGCGGTGCGTGCGAGCGATCAATGCGGCAGCGGCACCCAAAACTGGCAGTCGCTTTCTTTCTGCTCGTTTTCAACTACTGATTCGCATATTTATAAGGTTCATAGATTACTGTGACCGGTCTCTTTAACTTTTCCGCTCCTCGCCCGCCTTTTCTTCTCAATTCGGTGGAGGATGTTTGAGATCTGATCCACCGCCTTGAGAAAATCCTCCATCGTCTCGACGTCGAGGTCTTCGATCTCGATCTCACGCATGGCGAAGAAGAGCCGTTTCATCTCCTCCCAGAATATGTGCCGCGCGTCCGACGGGTCTACGTTCAGCAATTCATCGACCGCGGACACGACGGATGCCAGGCCGCCGGAGATGTCGGGCTCAATCGATTCGCCGAGCATCTCTCTGACACGGGTGCGCAGGCGCGTCTGGGAGCCTTGCACGGCAAGGTGCGAGAGAAGTAGTTCGGCGCGCTGGTCGCGCGCGGCACGCGCGGAGCAATTGAGGCGTTCCGGGGTGAGCCGGGCGAGTTGCGCTGCTTCATGGAGATTGATCCGGCCGGTCGTGAGGGCGTCCGTGACGTCAGTAGGGAATAAAAACAGCGGGAGATACTGGCCGATGAAACTGTTCACGGAGATGCGACCCCGTGTTTCACGCTCGAGCAGGCTGCGGAGGTGACTGGCGGCTTCAACCAGCTTTTCGCGCGGCCATTGCGGTGGCCTGCCGCGCTGAGTGTCCGTCGTCGGGCGGCGCTCGACGTGCCTGACCGCGTAGAGAAAGCGTATTAACTTCTTCTCGGAGGAAGGGATAACGTCCGGCATACGTTCTCGCAGGAGATGGCAGACGGAGCGTACGGCCTGAGTCGAGGCGAGCGAGTCTGTGGTGCGACGGCGGCGACGGGTGGCGCATCAGTAGATTTCGGACCTCTCGAACGGCTGACGTTTCACCGCGGAGCGAGCATACACTAATTTGCCAATCAGAAAGACAATATTTCTCTTTTCCGGCAAACTAGGTCACCAGACTTTACCAGAACTGTAACCTTAGTTTTTATGCTATCCTGTGCTCCTATGATCACTGATGTCGGTTCGACCATAAAGTGAATCTCTTCGACCATAAAGTGAACTGCACCCCACAAATGGGACAGGTAGAGAGGGTGGTATCCTTGCAAAAGG
>CAXTRQ010000155.1:0-14268 GCA_964246705.1 uncultured Pyrinomonadaceae bacterium | reverse complement strand
TCTCGGCGGAGCAGTTGGGCAAGGTCAAAGGCGTGGGGCCGAAGACGGTTGAAGAGATCGGCCAGTGGGTGAAGTAGTGAGCGCGCACGTCTCACTCGAAACGTTTCGAGTGGGGCGCGGCGGGTTCATAGCGAGGTAGCAGATGCCACTCACGAGCGAGCAGGCTTTCCGCGATACGTTCAATTTCCGTGATGCGAGCATTGACATCACGGGTTATCTGGACTCGGCCAGTTCGGAAATCCGGGCGTGGGTCGGCGCGGATGTCTACGCGGGGCTTAGTACTGAAGGGAGCGCGCCGGAGGATGTCAGGCGCGCGCGCCGACTCGCGCTGGCCGAAACCTATCTCTCGATGCATTACGCCTATCCGATACTTGCCACGCAGGTCGAGTCCGGGACGGTCGTGCTCGCCGACCGTAGCGAGGGCGACATTGTGCGGCAGTTCCCGAAGCCGAAAGAGATGGCCGAAGGCGCACGGGTGTTTTATGACCAGGCGGCGGCGCTGGCTGCGCCCTACATGGTTGCGCCGGAGTCTGCGGTTGGGATGGGCGGCGTACCTTTTATTCTCGTCACCGAGTAGATCGGGTTGCTCAGTTTCACAATCGACATCAGGCAGGTCTCACATCTGCGCGAGGACTTCAGGCGGTCGGCGCAGGCAACGCTTCGGGCGCTGACGGAGCGCGGCGCTGTTATCACCGCCGAAGAGGAGCCGAAACGCTCCGGCACGCTGAGAAAGGGTACGCACGGAGAAGTCGATCTCAATAAGATGAGTGGTCGCGTCATCGCTTCAGCCCTGCGAGCGGCGATCCCGTCGGCGACCGTCACCATGCAAACCGCTTCTGGCCGCACGAAGTCGTTTACGATGAGGGCGCAGCGCACCATTGACTACGCCAGCTTTGTGAGGGACGGCACGGGCATCTACGGCGCGCGAGGGCAGGCAATCAAACCGAAGAAGGGTAAAGCTCTGCGGTTTGAAATCGGAGGAAGGACGGTCTTCCGCGTCTCCGTGCAGGGACAAAAGCCAAACCCATTCGACGAGCGCGCGGCTGACCGATTGGAGAACGAGGCGGAGTCCATCTTTATGCACCAGACGGAGGGGTTATCAAATCCGTGAGTATCGAGTCCGACGTGTACGACTTCCTCAAAGAGAAGATGGACGCCGTCAATGCCGATGCCGAGGAAACCCACCCGCTCTACGGCGCAGAGTTGCTGGCCGATGAGTTCGAGGAGATCAAAAAAGAGTCTGGCGTGTGCATCGGACGTTGCGTCGCTCGCATTGCTCCCAGTCGCGGTGTGGCAGTGGTCAAGCACGCAAACGCCGAGTTGGTTTTGATCTGTTACCGGAGAGTGCCGCGAGCCGACAGGCAAAAGAGAGGCGCGATCCGTGACCTCGCCATCGGGATGGCTGAGGCGGCGGCCATGTTCTTTTACAAAAGTCCGACGCTCGGTGGTCGCCAGGACGGGTCGCTCCCGTTGGAGATTCCGCGAGCGGCTGACAATACGGACGCGACCCCCTACATGGTCGCCAATCTCGTCGTGGTGATTAACCCGACGGGCGCGATTGACTTCACGAGACGGAGGTGAGCAGGAATGGCAGAGCAGGACAAAGCAATCGCAGTTGCCACGACCGAGACGCCGAAGAGGCGTTTCCGCATTCGCAGAGAATTCGCCGGCGTCCGCGACGTGACGCCGCCGCAGGTCGAGTTGGGTCAGGGCGAATTCAGACACGTCTTTCGTCGAGAGGAAGAACCATTCATCGCGTCCGGTAACGATGCCATCAGGTTGTCACGACTGGAGCACTTCGAGGAGATCCTCGATGCCCCTTCACAGGAGCAAGGTGCTGACAAGCAGAATTCGGGCAGGTCGTCTCCACGCGTCCCGACCCGGTCGGAGCGCCGACCGTCTACAAGCACCTCTTCACGCCGATGGATTTGAAGGTCACCCGGCAGTTGCCCGCCACGACGCTCGTCGAGCAACTCGGCACGGCCATCGACCGCAAGTTCCCCTCGATGATCGCCGAGGCGTTCAGCTTCAAGGGCGACGACATCGGCGCGGCCATGGCGAGCATGACCCTGCGCGGATCGGGTCTGTATACGCCGACCTCCGGCGTCCTCATTGATGACCTCGCCGATCTGCATTACTTCTACAACTCGCAGGCGGAGTTGACGGCTGACGACGGCACGACCATCACGACCTATGGTGCGACCAACCGACTGAACTCGTGGGCTTTCAACGTCAACAATCAACTGCTCGCCGACGACGATTATCGTCCGGGGAGTCGTAAGTACATGGCGGCTGGCGACCCGGAAAGCGGTGCGCTGCGCGTCGAGTGTCTGGTCGGGCAGCAGAACTTCGGCGCTGGCTTCAACGCTCGCCTGCTCGACCAGAGTCAGGAGTTGGCGGCGCTCAGAGACCAGACGCCCTTCAAGTGGAAGGTAGAGCTGCGCGGCGACCCGATCATCACGGTCGGAGGCGTGGCTTATTACAACAGCTTGTCAATTACGGGGTGGAAAACGGTTTACGAAGCTGCCGAAGTCGGCAACCGCAACGGTCTCGTCACTGTTGATATAAACCCAACGATGCTCTACGACGATGCGGCGGATAAGCAAATCGAAGTCGAGTTAATCAATACGGTCGCGTCTTACACGACTTAAAACGTTTCAAGTGGAGAATAAAGAGAGGCCATGAGCAACACAGACACGCACACACCTTCTTCCGTCCTTTACGACGCCGACGCCGAGCAGAAATGCCCGCTCAGTATCGAGTATGAAGGATGCACCTTTGAAGTGGCACACATCTTCACCGCGCCGAGTGACGATCTGCTCGTCTCCTACGATGAGCGACGACAGGTCAAGCTGCTGCCGACCGGGAAGAACACTATCAGCATTGAAAACAGTTCCTTCGAAGCCTCCGTGTGGCTGTAGAATAAGCTTGCGACAGGCGTCGAAGGCTTCGGCAAACCCGGCGAGCCGTTGCCTGATGAGTGGAAGTCGCTGATTCCCGACGAAGATAAGGCCGCAGCCATAGAGAGCACTATTCTGGCGACCGAAATCGTTCCGCCGCCGACGGCGGACGACGGCGAATTCCTCCCGTTCGGCTACAAAGCAGAGTCGTCCACGGTTTACTTGCGAGTCCTCTTCGCGGGATATCAGTTGAGAACCGTGCACAGGATCGCGAATGCCAACGCCGAACAGATGCGGCGCTACCGGGCGCTCACCTCTCGCACTCGACAAGTGTCTGGCTCAAAGATCAACCACTCGGAAATAGTCATCCCTTCACGCGCCCGCGAACTCGGGAAGTTCTACGACGAGATGATGCAGTCCGTGGAAGGCTACGCAGGGCGCGTCCCTCTTACCCACAAGGTTGCCGTAATACTTAGCCACTTGAGCAGCGAACAAGAGGCCGTCGCAAAAAACTAGCACGGCTCGCACCCGAAATTGAGAAGCGCATATCAATTTCCTACGGGGCGAGCGAGCCGGACAAACGTTGCGAGGGTGAAGGTAAGTGCAGCCGCTATACTTCTTCCGCCGAGCCGAAAGCTCACGCCTGTCAAAGCTGTCCGGTATGTAAAGGGCGCGCACCGCTTGCGCAAACCGATGAAGTTGACAGTGCGGTGCTGGCGGTCGAAAGGTTTGTCTCCGAGCGAGACGCGGGGATGGCCGTGAGCCTTACGGAGATCGGCGCGCTCGAATGGGAGTTGGTTTTGTTTTGGGACGCCGTAGAGCGCGGATATGAAAGGGCGCACCGGCAAAAAGTGGCGCAGTTGTTTGAGGTCTTACTTGCCCGGTCTGTGATGCGATGAGCGCCAAACGCAGAGAAAAGTTTTTGCCGCTCAAGATTGAGCAAAGAGGCGACGATGAAGGGTTCCCGATTGGCTGCAATGAGTGCTCAAACGATTCTGCGCGCATCGTTGATGGAATGTTGATTTGGCAATCCAAGCACAACGGTAGAACGCATCTAAATGGCATTAGCATCGAGTCGTTGGAACGGGCGATAAAATTAAGCAGGGAGCGAGAATGATCCGCTCCCTGCTTAGTTGTTTTGCCGCGCCTCACCTTGCCTCCCCTAACCATCCGTTAACTCCCTCCGCCCGTACCGGTCTCTAATTCGTGCGGTTTCTAAATTGTTAGAAGTCTTCTCAATCCAACCTGATGCCTTGACGGCAAAGCATCCGTAAATACATAGCGACACCACCCGCCCCATAAATCAGCCTCACTCGAAACGTTTCAAGTGGACATTGACACAAGTGATAAGCTTGGCTTAAAAGTGTGAGAGAATTTCATTTTCGGCCTAAGGAGACATCTCAATGAAGAAACTCGTCGCTATTGTAATGGTCGGTCTGATTTTGTCCGGCGGCAGCATCGCCTCGGCGCGCCACCGGCACGGCAGGCGTCATCACCGGCAGCACCATCACCGTAGACACCACAGCTAAAAGACTTCAGCGGTGAGGGAACGGCAGGAGGGGGCAAGGCGAAAGCCGCGCCCCTTTGTTTCATCTGAGGTCGCAAAACAGGTAGGGCCGCGTAAGTATGCTATGACATTGAACGAGGCGGACACTCGCGCCAAGTTGATTGACCCTGCGCTTCATGTGCGCGGGTGGACAGAGGATTTAATCAAGCGCGAGGAAACAGCCGGAGCAATTGAGATTCATGGCGATAGAGCGCGAAGGCGCGGCAAGGGGCGCGCCGATTACACCTTGCGCGTGAAGGTCGGCCACAACCCGCAACCCGTCGCTGTCGCCTTGATTGAAGCGAAAGCCGAAGGCTACGCTCCGGCGCACGGACTTGAACAGGGCAAACTCTACGCCGATGCCAGACGGCTCAACGTGCCTTTCGTGTTTGCTACCAACGGGCATCAGTTCGTCGAGTATGATGCGCTCACCAAGCTGACGAGCGACAAACGCGCCATGTCGGCTTTCCCTACTCCCACCGAACTGCGCGCACGTTACGAGCAGCACGTAAAGTTTAATCTCGAAGACGAAGCCGCCAAGCCTCTGCTCAAGTCTTACCCGGCTGGCGAAGCGACGCGGCGTTACTATCAGGATGCGGCAATCAGAGCCGTTTTAGAGAAACTGGCGCGCGGCGAAAAACGCGTATTGCTGACGCTGGCGACCGGCGCGGGCAAAACTTTTATTGCCGTCCATCTGCTCAAACGGATTGCCGATGCGGGACAGATGCGGAAGGCTCTGTTTATCTGCGACCGTGATGAGTTGCGAACGCAGGCGACGGGCGCGCTGCAAAATGTTTTCGGCGCGAACGCCGCCGCCGTCTCGTCAAACGATGCACAAAAGAACGCGCGCATCTTGATTGCGACATACCAGACGCTCGGAGTCGAGAGCGACGAAGCGGACGCGAGTTTTCTGTTGCGGTATTATCCCGAAAACTACTTCTCACACATTGTTATAGACGAGTGCCACAGGTCGGCTTGGGGCAAGTGGTCGCAGGTGTTGAAGCGCAATCCTGATGCCGTGCAGGTCGGTCTGACGGCCACGCCGCGCCGGTTGCTCGTTACTGCCGGTAGCGCGCAGAATGATAAAGACGCGGAGATAAGCGCGGATAACATTCGACATTTCGGTTTGCCTGTTTATGAATACGATATGGCGCAGGGCATCGAAGACGGATACCTTGCGGCGTGTGAGATTATTCGCCGTGACATCTTCATCAATGCGAAGCCTCTGAACGAACGCCGGACGGGATTGAAAGCCGAAGACTTAGAAGGCGCAAAGCTGGTTGATGCGACCACGGGCGAGCCGTTGAGTGCGGAAGAAGTACGCAAGCGATATGCGGCGAGCAGTTTCGAGCGTTCAATTAAGATAAAAGCGCGCGTGCGTGTCATGGCTCAAGATTTGTTCAGCCAACTTATCGCAACGGGTGCGCCGGAACAGAAGACGATTATCTTTTGTGTGCGAGACAGCCACGCCGACGATGTGGCGATTGCATTGAACAATCTTTATGCGGAGTGGTGTCGAGAGAATAACCGCGCGCCCGTTGACAACTATGCTTTCAAATGTACGGCGGAGAGTGGCGGCGGCGATTACATCGCAGACCTGAAAGGCGGGACGCGGCATCACTTCATCGCCACGACGGTTGACCTGCTGACGACGGGCGTTGACGTGCCGAACGTGCGAAACATCGTGTTTTTCCGTTACGTCAAATCGCCGATTGCCTTCTATCAGATGGTCGGGCGCGGGACACGTTTAGACCCGGCGACGGGCAAGCTGATGTTTCGCGTTTACGACTACACAGACGCGACGAGGCTTTTCGGCGCGGAATTTGTGACGCGGCAGCGATCTGCACCGACCGAACGTCCCGGCATCATAATTGACCCGCCGCCGCCCCAGCCGGTCGCCGAAATCGAAGAAGGCATCAGCGTGCAAGTGACAGACGCGGGACGCTTCATCGTCGCCTCTGTTGACGGCAAGGCGATGCCGATCCCGACGGAAGAGTACAGGCAACATCTCGCGGCTCGACTCGTCGAGCAGGCGGAGACGCTTGACGAGTTTCGAGCGAAGTGGATTGTGCCGGACGAGCGCAATAAGCTGATGGAGCATGTGCGCCCGTATTCGCCGAAGGCTCTGCGCGCGGTTGAAGAGATGGAAGATTATGACCTGTACGACGTGCTGGCAGATGTAGCTTACGGGATGAGTCCGCACACACGGCTTGAGCGCGCGGAGTCTTTCGGATACAAGCAAGCGGACTGGCTCGGACAGATGCCGCCCGCGACAGCCAAGACGATGCGGGCAATCGCGGCGCAGTTCGCGCGGGGCGGCACGGAAGGGCTGGAAAGCGACCAATTGTTGCGGACGCCGGAAGTGAGGAACGCGGGCGGCTTGAACGCGCTCAAGGCACTTGAACGACCGGCGAGAGAAGTATTGAATGAGACGAAGGAAAGGATATTTGCGGCGTGAGCCAATCCGCTCCAATTGTTGTTGAAAGGTCGCAGACAAGTTTTGACTATGCGCCGTTGCCGGATGGCTGGCAATGGATGCGATTGAAAGACTTGGGAAACATCGCTGATGGAGATTGGATTTTGACCAGCGATTATGCGACTTCTGGCGTTCGACTAATACAAGTTGGAGACATAGGCAAGGGTAGATTCGTTGGTAAATCATCACGACACATAACACTTGAGAGAGCAAAGGAACTTAACTGCACATTTCTTCAAGCAAGAGATATTCTTATTTCCCGTATGCCTGACCCTATGGGGCGTGCTTGCATGATGCCTGTCTTGGGATATCCCTGCATCACGGCTGTTGATGTAAGTATATGGCGTCCTAATAATGATGAAGCAGACAGAGAGTATCTTACGCATTATTTGAACAGTTCAGAATGGTATGCGCGTGTGAGCGGTTTAGCTTCTGGTGCAACTCGCCAGCGTATTAGTCGGCTGAATCTTGAAAAACTCAGCGTTCCGTTACCACCTTTATCTGAACAAAAGCGCATCGCAGCAATTCTCAATGAGCAAGTGTCAGCAGTAGAGCGGGCGCGTGCTGCCGCCGAAGCGCAGTTGAAAGCCGCGAAACATTTGCCCGCCGCTTACCTGCGAAACGTGTTTGATAGTTCAGAAGCAAAGCAATGGACTAAAGAAAAGCTAGGTAACGTAGCTGTCATATCCGGGGGCATTCAAAAGACACCTGAGCGAAAGCCTAAAAACTTCCATAGACCTTACCTGACTGTTCGTAATGTTCAGAGGGGCTATCTTGACCTGACTGAATTAGAGCGATTTGAGATTACTGAATCAGAGTTAGATAGGCTGCGCTTGATGCAGGGAGATATTTTGATTGTCGAAGGCAACGGCAGTTTAGACCATATCGGCAGGAATGCTTTATTCAAAGGTGAAGTGACAGACTGCATACACCAAAATCATATCATTCGCGTACGGCTGGATAAGCAAATGTTTCTGCCTGAATTTGTCAGCAGATTTCTCAACAGTAACTCAGGCAAATCTCAAATGATACAAAAGGCTATGACGACAAGCGGGCTTTATACTCTGAGCGCGGGTAAAGTTGCGGCATTGGAAATTCCTAAGCCTTCTATGAGAAGACAACGCGAGATTGTCGAAATCTTGAATGAAAAGATACCGACAGCCGAGAATGCTTGTGAAGTAATCAAAGACCAGCTTCAAACAATAAGCACCCTACCCGCCGCATTATTGTGGCAAGCGTTCACTGGAAAAGTTTAATGGCAAAGGTAAAACGACAGAAGAATAGCAACGGTAACGGCAAAGTTCTCAACACTCAGCAATCCGTTAATGCTGCCGTCTGGAACATTTGCAACATCCTGCGTCGCTCAAACCTCGCGGGCGCATTGCAGTACGTGCCGGAACTGTCTTGGATTCTCTTCCTGCGTATCCTCGACGAGCGCGAGCAACTGGAAGCCGAAGAAGCCGAAGTTATCGGCTCTGCGTTCGCGCCCTCGCTTGGGTCGCCTTACCGTTGGCGCGATTGGGCTGCGCCTTACGACGATAATGCGCCGCCGCTTGTCGTCGCTTCCGAAGAGACGCCGCAAGGCTGGAAGCGCAAAGAACTGCAAGAGGGGCAGGAGTTCAACGGCTTTATCAATTTCGTCAATAACGAACTCTTGCCGCATCTGCGCTCATTAAGTGATCCCGTAAAGCATCCGAACGCCAGCCCGCGTCAGAAGGTTATCGGCGAAATCATGTCAGGCGTCGAGCGCACCCGCGTTGATACGGAAAAGAACTTGCTCGACGTGCTGGACAAGGTGCATGAAATCAGCGAGCAGAACATAGATACAACGCACGTCTTCCCGCTCTCGCAAGTCTTCGAGGGCTTGCTGCTCAAGATGGGCGAGAAAGGCAACGACGGCGGGCAGTTCTTCACGCCGCGCGAGATTATCCGCGCGATGGTCAAAGTCATTGACCCGCAAATCGGCGAAACAATCTTCGACCCTGCTGCCGGCACCGGCGGCTTTCTCGCGCAAGCCTTCGATTACATGAAGGATGCCAATCCGTCACCCGAACAGTTGAGCACGCTCAAGCATCGCACTTTCTACGGGCGCGAGAAGGACAACATCATCTATCCGATTGGGCTGGCGAACATGATTCTGCACGGCATAGACGAGCCGCACATCTGGCACGGCAACACGCTCACCGGGCAGCAAACTTACGCCGGGCTGTTTGAAGGTGCGCCGCCCTTCTTTGACGTAATAATGATGAACCCACCCTTCGGCGGCAAGGAAAGCAAAGCGGCGCAAAACCTTTTCGCCTTTCAGACAGGCGCAACACAGGTGCTCTTTCTGCAATACATCATTGACCACCTGCGACCTGACGGCGGGCGTTGCGGCATGGTGATAGATGAAGGCGTGTTGTTCCGCACAAATGAAACGGCGTTCGTGCAGACCAAACGCAAGCTGTTGGATGATTGCGACCTATGGTGCATCGTGAGTTTGGCGGGCGGCGTGTTTTCGGCGGCGGGCGCAGGTGTTAAAACGAACCTGCTGTTCTTCACCAAAGGCAAGCCAACGGAAAAGATTTGGTACTACGATCTGTCAGACATCAAGGTCGGCAAGAAAACACCGTTCACGCTCGATAAGTTCGCCGATTTCTTCCGCCTCTTACCGGAACACGCCGACAGCGAGCGAAGCTGGACGATTGACATTCAAGCTCGCCGACAAGACGCCAAGCGACAAGCAACCCCCTTACGCGAGAAGGCGCAACCGCGCACAGCCGAAGCGACGCAAATACGCACCCAAATCAAAGAATTAAAGAAGCAGAACACGCCCGCCTCGCGCGCGAAAATTGATGAACTATCAATAACGGTTTCAACTCTTGAGACGGAGGCGCGCGAGTTGACCAACAAAGCGCAAGCCATCGAAGACGCCGTTTATGATTTGAAGGCGGTCAATCCGAACGTTAAGAGTGTTGAAGATACACGCACGCCGGATGAACTGCTCGATTTCATCGAATTGAAAGGACAGGAAGTGGCAAAGGCGTTAGCCGTATTAAGAGGCGTAACGATGGCAAGATGAGTTAAAACTATGCTGTCACATATTATCTGCCCGGACGTATTGAGGGCTTTTAGAATTCCCACCTCGCCATTGACCGAGCGCGCCCCGCGCCGGAATAAAACAAGGTGAAATACCGCGTCATGCGGCCTACTTAGCGGTGGGCGTCTATTGGCTTCTGTCAATAAATAAGTGAGGTCTCGTGGTAGCTCGTATCAGGAGGACACAATATGTGGGAATGCTCAAACTGTAGCGAGCAGATCAATGACGACCTTGATGTTTGCTGGAATTGCCAGACTGCGAAGGATGGTTCTCCACCAGAAGCTTATTTCCATCAGACAACAGTGCCGAGAGAGTTAGCGGATTTGCAAGAAAGAATGTCCCGTCAGCCGGACAGCGATCTCCTGCGAATAGTTAATGTTGATTTCAACGATTACCGCAAAGAGGCGATAGAGTTAGCGAGCGCAGAGTTGAGAACGCGGGGTTTGTTATCGTTTCCAGAACCTAATAAATCAAACAAGAAAAGTGAGGGGCGAGAGGCTGCTCCCGTAAACGAGCAGACTGATATAGCATCCGCAAGTTCTGGAAAGGAAGCAGCGATGCGAGGAAGAATGTTCAGAATTTTGAATCACATCAAAGTCAAAGACCTCCCCATAATTTCGGATTTCCAAGAAGAAGATGCCAGTTCCTTTAAGCTTAAAACTCAACATGCAGAGTACGATCACCAAACTTGGCTGAAATATGAGCTAAGTAATGACAAGATTCGCATGGAAATAACGCATCTTTTTGGCTATTTGGATTTTGAAAATGGCGTTGATCCGAATCAACTGCTGCAAATACTTTCAATGAATATTCCGTCCTTCCAGAATTCATCGGCTTATATCGGAGTCAGAAATATGGATGGCACTTTTTTTGTCAGTTTGAATATCAGCCCTGTTTTCCTTTCCAAATGGAGTGACGAAGATATTGCAGAGGCACTTTTCACACAGTTATTTGATCTCACAATGGGATTGATATTTGTACCACCACCGCCGATAAAACAATTCGGAGCAGAGTAGGCTAATGGCAACGAGAAAGGAGTGCGGAAATTGAAAGTTGGAGATGTGAAGTCAGGTAAAGGTTCTTCCATCGCCGTCCATTGGGATCAACATTCTAAAGAGGTGTATGTTGAGTATGCTGGGCGGTCTTATGTCGGACATGCCAAGAGCGCAGCCGAAGCAATGACAAAGGCAGAGGCTTGGCTTTATAACAAATAATGAAAGCGGCTCGTTTCCTGTAACGCGCCGCCCAACAACGCATCCAAACCCACTGCGCCAGACAGCATCACCCACACACGGACCGGATTGTTTTCGAGTTGCCCCTTAGCTTTAGCAATCGCCATTTGCCATCTGTGCAAAGCCTTTTCAATCAAGCGTTGCAGCAGAACCCCGGCGATAAATCTTTCGCTATCTTTATAGATGTGAACATGCCTCACGAAACAGGAGTATCGCTCTTTCAAAGAAAGTGTGTAACAGACGTTAGAGAAATGCTTGCCAAATATACACAACCCACACCGGAAAATCCTTCACCGTATACACTTCTAGTTGCTACAAATTTTGCTTGGCACTACGAAGGGCAAAACACTGCTGCCGGGAATGAGGCGATATTCATTATTGGCAATCCAGCTAAGTATCCTCTAAAGGATGTGAGAACGTATCAAGCATTAACGAATTCTCTTGATAACTATGGTTTAGTCTCCAATGATGAATAGTTAGCGAGCCATCAGCTAGGTGAAATCAATAGAAATAACGCCCTTGACCTATAGTTTTTAATGAGTTATAAGGTGTGGATATGGAACTACTGACAACCGCCGAAGTTGCCATCCGCTTAGGCGTTACAATCAAACGCGTGCAAGCTATGATTAGAGATGGACGATTGCCTGCGGAGAAGCTGGGACGCGACTACGTTATTCGAGAGCAGGATTTAAAACTTGTCGCTGACCGAAAGCCGGGGCGGCCTAAGAAGCCGACGACTAAGAAAAGCAGTAAGAAATAGCAAGTCACAACGACGCGTCTTAGATACATTCATTAACGAGCTTTGATACCCTAAAAGGCAAGCAACCCATCAATGCCGACAAACGATCTTCTCGACACCATACGACACGGCGACTGTCTGCGAATTTTACCGGAGCTGTCGGACACTTCAATTGACTTAATTGTTACATCACCACCTTACGCGGACAGTCGCAAGAGTACTTATGGAGGTGTTCACCCCAACAAATATGTAAAGTGGTTTCTGCCTATCGCTAATGAACTGATGCGAGTCTTGAAAGATGACGGCTCTTTTGTTCTCAACATCAAAGAGAAAGTAGTTGACGGAGAGCGGCACACTTACGTCCTCGAATTGATACTTGCTTTGAGAAAGCAAGGCTGGATGTGGACAGAAGAATACCTGTGGCATAAAAAGAACTGCGCGCCGGGCAAGTGGCCTAACCGCTTCCGTGATTCTTGGGAACGATGCTTACACTTCACTAAGCAGAAGAAGTTTAAGATGAATCAAGAAGCCGTGATGGTCCCCACAGGTGATTGGGCTAAGACTCGACTCAAGAAATTGAGCGAGAACGACAGCAGACGATTCAACTCACAGGCCGGGAGTGGCTTCGGTAAGAATATCGCTAACTGGCTCGGTCGGGAGATGGCTTATCCTTCAAATGTTCTGCATCTTGCTACCGAGTGCGGCAATAAGAATCATAGCGCGGCGTTCCCGAAGGAGCTACCTTCATGGTTCATAAAACTCTTCACTAATGAAACTGACGTTGTGCTTGACCCGTTTGCCGGGAGTGGTACGGCGTGCATTTCTGCGCTTGAACTTAATCGTCACTTTATCGGTATCGAATTGAAAGATGAGTACTACCAGCTAGCTTTATCAAACATCCGTGAAGCAGCCACAGAGCCAGCGCAACGCAAGCTAATATGACCACCGCTTTACAGTATCAAGATTATTATGACTTTCTAGCTAGGCATGTCGTTACGCCATTCTACTATGAGCGTCTAATGTACTTACGCTGCGCCATGAGTCTGCCGGACGTTCTTGGCCGTAAAAACCCTTACTTGCTCAAAGCGAAAAACATAGCATCCCCTGATGAGTTGATGCGTAGCATCGTTGATGCTTTTCTATCTTCACAAGAAGAAACGATGTTCGGTAACAAACTTGAAGCATTTGCTATTTACATATCAGCAAAGCTACATGGCGGCTTCAAGTCAGAGCTTCCAAGTGTTGATTTAGAGTTTGAGCGCGACAATGTTTATTACATTGTCGGTATTAAGTCTGGGGTTAATTGGGCTAATAGTGACCAAGCAAATAGGATGAAGGATAACTTCAAAACCGCGCGCAAATTTCTTCGTGAAAGCGGTCTACCGGAAGAAAAAGAAATTGTCGCGGTTAATGGCTGTATTTATGGTAAAGACGCAAAACCATTTAAGGAAAACTCAGACCCGGATAAAAGCTATTACAAATACGCAGGTCAAGACTTCTGGAACTTCGTATCTGGCGACGATGAGCTTTACCGTGAAATCATAAAGCCCATTGATGAAGAAGCGCGGACGCGTGACGAAGAGTTTAAGCGCACTTATGATGGTAAGGTTAATAGCATGGTCAAAGAGTTCAGCAATATATTTCTTAGTGCCGAGGGCTTGATTGATTGGGTGAAACTCGTTGACTATATATCTAAACGCGGAAAGACGGACATTGTGTTTGTCAAAGAGAAGCGAACCGATGAGTGCATTGAGTACTTAAAAAAGAGAGAGGCAGAAAAGAAACGATTGAAGGAAGAGAAAAAGAAGAAGGAAGAACTAAAAAAGCAGATGAGCAATCAACAGGCACTTTTCAATCAAAGCTCATAGCATCTAATAACAAGGCCGAACCCATCTTTCAACGTCCGATCTCACCATTGACACCCCGCCCCACGCCGGAATAAATTGCCCGCTCGGAAGTTTGCTGCTAACTGGTTACTCGTTAGCCTCACGTTACATGCGGATAGCGAATTGAAAGACTGATATTAACGGACTAGGCCGCATCATGCTGTCTACTTAGCATTGGGTGGCTTCGCGTTAGTAACTTAGAAGGAGGAGCGTTTCTGTGAAGATCAATAATTGGTCGAAGAAATCTCTCTGGTTTGTTCTCGGTGCCGGAACTGTCGCCTTGTTAAGTTTCGTTTCCATGTCCGAAGCTCAACAAAGCCGACTTGTAAAGCTGCTGATGAGGGTCGGAGAGGAAACGTGAATTCAACTTGTAAGTGCAACTTTGAACTTGGTCAGTAAAGGGCAAGCTG
>CAXTRQ010000154.1:0-14384 GCA_964246705.1 uncultured Pyrinomonadaceae bacterium | reverse complement strand
GCTATTGATGTAGCGTTTCATGCCGAACTGAAAGATGCTCATGCCGTAATGCTCGGCCTCTTTCTTGGCGCAGGTTGCTGTCCAGCCGTCGTTGAGAATCCGGTAAGATGCGATGACTGTGCCGGTGCGATCCTTGCCGCGCTTGCAGTGGACGAAGACGACGCCGTTTGACGGGTCGTTGATGAGCCGCAGAATTTTGTCAATCTCCTCATCCGACGGACGCGTTTTGTCCTGAAGTGGCACGTTGAAATATTTCATTCCGGCGGCCAGCACCTCTCGCCCTTCGCGCGACGCACGAGCATCGTCCGTCCGCAGGTTGATGATGGTATTGACGCCCAACTTTTTGAGATGTTCGATGCCGCCGTCTTTCGGCTGCCCGCCGCGATAGAGCCGCGCGCTGACGTAATGAAAATTGGGAAGGTCTTCATAAACCGGCTCGGTCTGGGCGGCTGCCGCCGAAATCGTGAAGAGCATCAGTAAAGCCACGCTCGCAGTTAATTTCAGAAGATAATCTTTCACCACCTCACTCCCTCTTTTGATGACACCAAAAATTGCTTTTATTTACCCACGCGGAAGACGAGAAAATAGTCCATGCGGTCGGGCTTGACGAAATCGTACTGCTCGACGAGCGCGAAGCCGGCCTGTTCGGCTTCCTTGATGACCGTCGCGCTGTCGAGTCCGTGGTCGTCGCCCTTGCCGTTGCGGTCAATGATGCCGACGAGCGCGCCCTCGCGCAACGAACGACGCAGCCGTGTGAGCAGTCGGACGGGCTGTGCGATCTCGTGATAAGTCTTCAATATCAGCACGGCGTCAATGGATTTTTCGGGCAGCAGCGTGTCGTCCTCTTTGCCGAGAACGGTGCGGATGTTCGTCAGGCTCTCTTTGACCGCGCGCTCTTCGATGTGCTTGAGAAAGTCCTGATTGATCTCGACGGCATAGACCGTCCCTGCGCTGCCGACACGCCGCGCCGCGCGCACCGTGAACCAACCCGAACCCGCGCCGATGTCTGCGACGCTTGAGCCTTCCTTGATATTGAGCACGTCCATCACGCGCCCAATTTGTAAATTCTTCTCGCGTTGCGGGTCTTCAAAGATGGAGAGGTCGCCCGTATATGGCTCACTTGCCGGGCGATTAATCGTCGGGGCTGGCGTCGGCGGCTGGCTCGGTTGCGCGACGACAGCCGGAGCAGGCGTCGGCGTCGGCGCATCAGCGCGCTTGGCCTGTTGCAGAGCGATTGCCGAGCAGCCCGCCAGCGAAAAGACCGAAGCCGCGATCAAAACGCTACGCAAAACGGCGAACGAAAGTTGAAATTTTAAACCCCTCATGATCCGAACTTCCTCAAGTCTAAATCTTCTTATGCTTTCAATTCTCAGAGCAGTTTAACTGACTTCGATGAGATGCGCGCCGCGCTCGATGACGCGCCCGATGATGCGGGCGTCCGCGTAATTTTCACACAGCCGCGCCAGTAATGCGTCGGCGTTCTCTGCGGCAATCGAGATGAGTAGCCCGCCCGCCGTCTGCGGGTCGAAGAGAAGGCTCCCCATGTCCTTTCTGACCTCCGCGCCGATGCGGACATCATCGCCCACATAGCGGCGGTTCGTTTTATCACCGCTCGTCAGAAGCCCCTGAGCCGCTAATTCGAGCGCGCCGGGAATCATGGGTACGCGCGCGGTTTCAATCTCAAAAGTCACGCGGCTGGCGCGCGCCATCTCCCACGCGTGACCGAGCAGCGCAAAGCCCGTCACGTCCGTCGCAGCGTGCGCGCTCGCTTCAACCATCGCTTTCGCCGCTTGTTGTCCGGCCAGAAGCATCGTGTCGAGCGATGCCTTCATCACCTCTTCGCTGGCCTTGCCGAACTTGATGCCGGTCGAGATGACGCCCGTGCCGAGCGGCTTGGTCAGAAGAAGTACGTCGCCCGCGCGTGCGCCCCGATTCGTGACGACTTTGGAGGGATGAATCGTACCCGTCACGGCGTAGCCAAACATGATCTGTTGATTGTCAACACTATGACCGCCGATGAGCGCGACGCCGTGTTCCGTCAGGACGGAGAGACCGCCGCGCATAATCTCCGCGAGAATCGAAAAATCAACTCCCTTCTTCGGAAAGCAGGTGACGGCGAGGGCGGTCAGAGGCGTGCCGCCCATCGCCCAGACATCGTTAATGGAATTAAGAGCGGCGATGCGCCCGTAGTCGAATGGCGAGTCAACAATCGGCGTGAAGAAATCAACGGTCTGGACGAGCGCAAGGTCGTCTGAAAGACGCACGACACCCGCATCGTCGGCAGTCTCGATACCGACAATCACATCAGGGCGCTGCGGAATCTTCAGTTCGCCCAGAACTTGGGCGAGTTCGCTTGGAGCGAGCTTAGACGCTCAACCCGCACACGAAACCATCTCAGTCAGACGCATCGAAACCTCCAGAAGCAAGGATGAAGGATAAAGGCGGAAGGATGAAAGAGCAGCTTTTAGGCATTAGCTTTCGTCCAAACAGCATTCCTTTCATCTTTCATCCTTCCATCTTAATTCTTACCTTTCATCGTATCACGAACCTCGCCTTTCTTCTTGGCTGGCTTGGCATGAGAAATAGTTTCACGCCAAGCCGCAAAGAAATAAGGACGCTAAGAATTTTGACAAGTGCGCTGGCGAAAGCGTGCGACGTGTTGACGATAGGACTCGACCTCGTGCGCGGCGCGTTGTTCGTTCCATCCCAGATACGTCTGTGCGATGTTTGCTGCTTGCTCGACCGCTTCGAGTCCTGCGTTGCGGTTCAGGCCGGTCATCGTGCGGCGCAAGAGGCAATCGGCGAGCGTCTCCGCCATCTCTTCTCGAAACGCGAAGACTATCTCTGCCGCGAGGCTGGCGTTCGACGCGTCGAAAGGCGCACTCAATTCAGGCGCTTCTTGCGCGAGCCGCACAACTTCCCACGCGCGCACGCCGTAGATTTTCAGCAAGCGTTCGCTGGCAGCTTCGGGCAGTCCGCGCTGCTTTCTGAAAGTTTCGCCGGACTGTTTGAAGTCCTCAGCGCGCGCGCCCGGCAGCGGCGTCTCAGCCGTCAGACAGCGAGGCGAAATTCTGCCCAGCTTTTTGAAAAGCAGGTCAACGGCTTCTTCGGCGAGGTTGCGATAGGTCGTCAGCTTGCCGCCGATGATGGAGATGAAACCCTCGATGCCGGGCGCGTGATCATGAACGAAATGGCGACGCGTGATGCTGCTCGCCGTGGGGCTGCCGCCCTCGAAGGGCAGTGGTCGCAAGCCCGCATAAGTATAGAGAACCTGCTCGCGCGCGAGACGCGCCGTGGGCAGGAGGCGGTTTATTTCATCCAGAAGATAGTTGATCTCGTGCTCGTCCGCGACGACGCAGTTGAGGTCTCCTTCGTAGCGCGTATCGGTCGTGCCGACGAGCAATAGATTGTTCCATGGAATGACGAAGAAAGGACGCGCGTCGGCACGCGCTTCGACGTACAGAGCTTCCGGGGGCGCGCCCGCGAACGCTTCGAGGACGAGATGACTACCCTTCGTGCCGCCGATCATGCGCCGCGCCTGCGTCTGTCCCGTTCGTGCCAGAACTTCGTCAACCCAAGGGCCTGCCGCGTTCAAGACAAGCGGGGCGCGTGCCGTGTAGGTCTCGCCGCCGATTGTGTTCCGGAACTCGACGCCGCGCACCGTGTTGCCTTGCGTCACGATGCGTTCGATGCTTGCGCGCGTCAAAACCGTCGCGCCGTGTGCGCGAGCGTCGAGCGCGTTTTCCAGCACGAGGCGTTCGGCAAACTCGACCTGCGCGTCGTAGTAGAGCGCCGCGCCTTTTAAACCTTCCGCGTCGAGAGCGGGAGCGCGGCGGAGAGTCTCTGCGCGCGAGAGCATGCGATGGCGCGGGAGTGTCTTGTCGAAGGAGAGCAGGTCATAAGCGAGCATCCCGGCGCGGATGAGCAGCGCGCCGCGCTTTTGTCTGCCGTAAATCGGAATCAGCATCGGCAGCGGCCTGACGAGATGCGGAGCGATACGCAGCAGCGTCTCGCGTTCGCGCAAGGATTCGCGCACCAGCCCCAATTCGCCGTGTTCCAGATACCGCAGCCCGCCGTGAATCAGCCGCGTTGACCAACTCGACGTGCCGCCCGCGACATCTCCCTTATCCAACAACAGCACTCTCAACCCGCGCATCGCGGCGTCGCGCGCGATTCCCACGCCGTTAATCCCTGCGCCGATGATGATGGCGTCGAAGTTGATTTCCGAGATGTTCGGTGGAACTGTTCGCGCCATCTTCAATCGCGCTCTTCTTTCTTTGCGTTTTGGCGCAAAGAAAGAAGTTCAAGAATTTGAGTGTGCTTTCCTCTGTGCTCAACCTACGCGCCGTCGCGCTCCCAATCCCGCGCCCGCTCGACGGCCTTGAGCCATCGCTTGTGTAGCCGTTCCCGCTCTGGCGCGCTCATCTGCGGCTCATAGCGGCGCGCGGCTTTCCAGCGCGCGTCAATCTCTTCGCGGCTCTTCCAGAATCCGACGGCGAGACCGGCGAGATAGGCCGCGCCCGCCGCCGTCGTCTCCGTTATTTCCGGCACGTCTAGCGGGACGCCGAGAATGTCCGATTGGAACTGCATGAGGAAAGAGTTGCCGACCGCGCCGCCGTCAACGCGCAACTCTCTCAGACGAATCCCTGAATCGCGCTCCATCGCTTCAACTACGTCGCGCGTCTGGTAACAGATACTTTCAAGCGTAGCACGCGCGAGATGTGCGCGCGTGGTGGCGCGCGTCAGCCCGACGATTGCGCCGCGAGCGTAAGCGTCCCAGTGCGGCGCTCCGAGTCCGGCCAGAGCGGGCACGAAATAGACGCCCTCATTCGAGTCGAGAGCGCGCGCCAACGCCTCTGTCTCAGACGCCTGCTCGATAATTCCCAAACCGTCGCGCAGCCATTGAACAGCCGCGCCAGTGACGAACACAGAGCCTTCCAGCGCGTACTCGACAGGCTCCGCGCCGATGCCCCATGCAATCGTCGTGAGCAGTCCTTCGCGGCTGGCGACGGGCGTGCGCCCCGTGTTCATCAATAAAAAGCAGCCTGTGCCGTAAGTGTTTTTGGCGAGTCCCTCGCCGTAGCAAGCCTGACCGAAGAGCGCAGCCTGCTGGTCGCCCGCGACTCCGGCGACGGGCACGCTCGTGCCGAAGAAGACGGAAGGCTCAGTCTCGCCATAGAATAACGAGGAAGGCTTAACGACGGGCAAAAGCGTCGGAGCGATGCCGAGCAGATCGAGAAGCTCTGCGTCCCAGCATAGTTCGTGAATGTTATAGAGCAGCGTGCGCGAAGCGTTCGAGTAATCGGTGATGTGCGCCCGCCCGTTTGTCAGTTTCCAGACGAGCCACGAATCAAATGTGCCGAACGCAATCTCGCCGCGCAGGGCGCGCGCTCGGAGACCGTGCGTGTGGTCGAGCAGCCACTTGATTTTCGTGCCGGAAAAGTAGGGATCGAGGACGAGTCCGGTCTTGCGCCTGAATAACTCTTCCAGCCCGCTCGCTTTCAGTTCGTCGCAGACCGCAGCCGTGCGCCTGTCCTGCCAGACGATAGCGCGCCCGACCGGCTCGCCCGTCTCGCGCGACCACAGCACCGCCGTCTCTCTCTGGTTCGTGATGCCGATAGCGGAGAGTTCGTGCGCGCCTACCCTCGCGTCCTGAAGGGCTTCCGAGACGACGCGTAAACTGATGCGCCAAACCTCTTCCGCATCGTGCTCGACCCAGCCGGGCTGCGGGTAGTACTGCGTAAACTCGGAGTAAGCGCGACCGCGTATCCGTGCTTCATGGTCGAAGATGAGCACGGTTGTCCCCGTCGTTCCCTGATCAATCGAGAGCACAAAGCGTCCGTTCATCGTGTTCGCCTCTCCTGCTTTTGCAACCAGCGCGCCGTGCGAGTAGTATAGATGAGAAGCCCGGCAACCTGCGCCGGACAAATGTAAAGCATTATTCCTGATGCTGAATAAAAATCACGCAAAATCGGAGAAGTAGAATCAGGCACATGAAAGACGAACAAGATTATTTTGACGAGTGGATTGACGACGAAATGGAAACGGAGACCGACGAAACAGGTCTGCTCGGTTTCGCGGGCGATGACAATGACGACGATGACGACGATGACGACACGCCTTCGGAAGTACGCACCGTCGTCATGTCAAAGGACGGCATGATTGCGCTGCTTTCGCTCAAGACCTCTGCGGCGGGCGGCCAGATCGTCCGCTTCGACCCGCGCCAGCAACTCCCCAGCGCGCAGAGCTACGAAGACGGCGAAGCCGCCGTCCTCTGGTTCAAACGCAGTCTCGCGACGAGCAGAAAGAACGGCTGGTGCGTCGCCTACGACGGCGAGCCGCTCTACGGCTAAAACCGCGCCGCCATAGGTTGAAGCATTACCGAAAACGATAAGCCCCGAATGGGCGAAATAATCTCATGTGAGTTATTCCGCCCATTCGGGGCTTTCAACTTGTAGCAGAACCGCCGAGAGTTTCAAAGAAAAGGAAAAAGTTAGCATGAGTCACATCTTGACGGCGTAGGGGCAGGCGGGAAAATCCGTGCAGCCCCAGAAGGGAATGCCGACCTGCACGACTCTCAGCGGCTTGCCGCAGCGCGGGCAGTTCTCACGCCCGTCGGGCACGACATCAAGCCGCTTGCGAGGTTTTGTCGTTTCCAACGGAAACTGACCTGTCGCAGCTTGCGCGGCGTCGGCGTGCGCGAGTGCTCTCGGTTCGACGCGCCTCCAGAGAATAACGTGCCCGTCGTCTCCGGCGGAAGCGATGTGCCTCCCGTCGGGCGAGATAGCGACGCTTCGGACTGTCCCTTGATGACCGCTCAGATGTCCGGCTTCCTGTCCCGTCGAGATGTCCCAGCAACGCACCGTCCAATCTTTGCCACCTGAAACGAGAAAGCCGCCCTGCGGCGAAAAGGCCAGCGCATAGACCTCACGTGTTCTGGCGTTGAGGCGCAAGACCTGCTCGCCCGTCTCCGCGTCCCAGATGAAAATCGCGCCGTCGTTTCCCGCCGAAGCGATATACCGCCCGTCCGGCGAAACCGCGACGGCATTAACCTCGTCCGTGTGCCCGTAGAGAACTCTTTCGCAACGCTCGTCCGCGATTCGCCACAGGCGCACGCTCATATCCGACGAACAGGAGACGAGCCGCTCGCCTCCGGGCATGAAGGCGACTGAGAGAACCTTGCGCGCATGCCCTCTGAGCGCGGCGACCTCCTCGCCCGTCCGCACGTCCCAAATCCTGACCTGCTTCTGCCCGATAGCTCCCGCCAAACGCGCGCCGTCCGCGCTCGCCGCGACGGCATAGAAGCGCGACTTCACGTCCACCAACTGAAAGACTTTCTCTTGTCGTCCCCTGTGATGCCAGAGGTGCACCTGCTGATCCCACGAACAAGTGGCGAAGTGTGCGGGGCCGACCGCCGCCACGCCCGTCACGCGCTGCTCGTGCGGCCCCAGACCGGCGAGGCGCTCGCCCGTCGCCGTCTGCCAGACGAAGGCGTAGCCGTCGTCGCTTGCGGAGATAAGCTGATGGCCGTCCTGCGAGAAGGCGACCGCCGAAACAATCTCACGATGTCCCATCAGCTTTTGCGTCGTCAACTCTTCGACGGGACGCGTGCCGATCTGTCGCTGGTAAGGCTCTGGGACTTCAACCTCGTGCGTGCGCTTGACGAGTTGAAAAATGAAGAGACCTGCAAGCAGCGTGATGACGACCATGCCGGGCAGAGTCGCGAGCACGAGCACTTGCAGCGCGAGATAAGCGAAGACTCCGACCTCCGTGTTGTTTACTACTTCGGTCTTGATGACGATGCGCGTCTCTTCTTGAAACACAGGCCGCTGACGAATCAGCGTGACGATCTTTTCGCCCGGTCGCTGCCACGCCTGCGCGAAAGAGAAGACGAAGGGCGCGCTCTGCTCCAAAATCTCTTCCGCCGCTACTGTGCGTGAGGCTTGAGCTTCCCCGTCGACCTCCGCCTGCTCTTCGTCAACGCGCACATGGTCGAGCAGCCACGCCGGAAGATTAGCCGGAACTTTAACGACGAGAGGCTTGGGTCTGGCGCGCTCTTCGACGACGGTTTCGATGAGCGGCGGCGCATCACCGACGGTCTCAATCTCAGGGGCTTGGGCGACAGCGGCGGAGCATGCGGCTTGCAACATGCGCGCCCGCGTCGCGATTGGCTCGTCGAGATGCAGGAGCGCGCCGAAGAGTCGGGAGGTTGAAGGATTCAGAAAATCGTCGCGCCCGAAAAGGATGTTGTCGTCGTTGTTGAACTGCATCCAGAGTCCCGGCTCAAGGCTCAGTGCGAGCAGCGCAAGATGAGTCGCAAAGGCCGAGAAACGATCCATCGCCGGGCCGAAGTCTGCGGGGCAGCGACGCGGGTGTTGATAGGAAGGATGCCCGATCTCGTGTCCCTGTTGACCCGCGAGCGCGGGCACGAACATTCCGTCGTAATCAATCAGTCGAAACGTGCCGTCCGGCGTGACGAGCACGTTATCGTGATAGAGGTCGCCGTGTGCAATCTGCGCCGCCTTGAGCGAGTTGATGAGCGCGCGCCAGTCGTCCGCGAGTCGCCTGAGAGCCTGCCGGTTTGCGAGCAGCGATTCGACGTGGCGATTGAGCGGCGTGCCCTCGACCCATTCCATCTTTACGACAGGAAAACTTGCGCCGCCGATGCGGATGCCTTCGGTTTGATACTCGAAATTGACTTTGCAAGGCAGAGATGTCGCGCGCAGGTAACGGTCAATCGCTTCGTAGCGTCGCTGCTGCCCCGGCAGTTGACGCAAAAAGCAACGCACAGCCCAAGTGCGCCCGTCGCTCGTGATGCGATAGACGCTGGCGTGCCCGCCGGAGTATGGACGCGGGATGCCCATCGTCGTCAGTGCCGCCGTCCCCGTCTGCAACTCCGGGTCTGTGAAGCACGCGCGCGGGTTCTGTATCGCGTCCTGATATTCTGAGGGTGTCGGCCACATAAAGAGCAAGGATGAAGGCGGAAGGATGAAGGATGAAGTGAAAGCAGGAATCTTTTGTTTTACGATTCGGCGTTCATCATTCGGCGTTCATCGGGTTCTTTCATGATGACGGTGAGCAGTGTCACGTCGTCGTTGCGTAGAGCTTGAGAGGCGCGCTGTTCGGAAATGAACTTCATGAACCGGGCGTCGTCCCGATCATCGTCTTCAAGTTGCGTGAGCGTGTGCGAGGGACGCGCGCCGCGTTCGTGCGCTTGCAGAAACCAGTGCGCCAGCGCGTCGGTTATCAAGTAGAAGCGGTCGCCCGCTTCCCATGTGCCTGTGAACGTATTCGTGTTTTCGATTAGCCCTGTGTTGCCCGCCGGATTGCTTGAGAGAAGAAAGGGGCGATTGTTGAACTCCACGGCGCGCGCGACCGGAAAGCGCACGAGCAACTCTGCGCCGCGCACCTGAAAGAGACAGCTATCGCCGACGGCCAGCGCGTCCCACTTGCCCGTCGCTTGCCCGTCGCGCTCGTTCCGCAACGTCAGACCGACGAGCGAGGAGAACGCGCCGTGCTTCAATTTTTCTTCGACGTACCACTCGCGCGCGGGCGCGGCGCTCACCTGTGTGAGCCATTCCTGCTGCGAGCTATGCAACGATTCGGCGAGCGTGTGCCCTGCGATAATCCCGTTGCAATAGGCGCGCACGAGTTTCGTTGCCCACAGTGCGGAGAAGGAAGCTTCGGTCGCGCCATCGGCGACGGCGCAACGAAAGACGGGCGTGCCGGAATCGGGCGACCAGCCGTAATCGTATGCATCCTCATATTCTGTGGCCGCGTTCCCGGCCTTGTGCAGTGCGTGGACGTGTGTGCGGACTCGCATCTTCTTCACCTGTCTTTACCCGTCCGTCTCAGCGAAGATTGCTCGGACGCGTGCCGATGTCGAGCGTCTGGATAACGAGTTCAAGGTCGGCATTGAGGACGAATCCCCGCGCACCTTCTCTGAGAGTGAGGCCGTAATCTACGGCGACCGACAGCATGAAGGGAGTCAGCAGGCTGGAGCGTTCCCAGAGCATCCGCGAATATTTATCCGGCAGGCGTTCGGGCGAATCCGGAAAGGACTGGCTCTCGGCGGCATTGTGGCTTGAAAGATGGACGTTGAAGAGCAGAACGTTACCGTCGTTCGATGCGAGAGACGTTAAACTCTGCATCGCCTCGCTGGGGTCGCCGTCCGTAGATTCGCCGTCGGTGATGTGGATGACGACCGGCGGAAAGCACATCGGATGCTGCAAGAGCCATTCGGAGAGAATCTGATGCGCCAGCTTCAGAGCCTTGCACATCGGCGTCCCGCCCTGCGCCGCCGGGTTGAACCAGATGGGAAACTTGATGGTCTGGTTGGCAAAATAGCTGACCGCGCCGCCGTCCTCGATGCGCTCCTGCGTGCGCTCTTCGATGCGCGCCGGATGGTTCGCCACCTCGCTCACGGGCACGAGTTGTCGCCCCGCGAGCGCGCCGCCGAAAGCCGGCGCAGCCTGCTCGTCGGCGTAGCCGATGACGCCGACGTAGTAATAATCGCGCACGCCTTCAGACTTCGAGCACATGATCACGAGGTCTTTGAGAAACGTGTTGAGCGTATTCGCCACGCTCAATGCTTTATTGCGCCGCGCATCGCCCGCAAGCGGGTCAACCATCGAGCCTGACTGGTCAATCAGAAACAGAAAACACGAAGGGTTCGCCCGGCTGATCTCGGCTGAATAAGCCATCTTTGATTCTTCTCCCCAAAACTCGGTCGTGACAATCAAACGCCCGCCATTACGACGACAGGACAAGCGCGCCCTCCCCAACGGATTTCCCCGCGCGCTAGAGTCCGCAGCTAAGCCGCCGGAGACGCACATGATTAGATATTACGTGCCGCCGCTGCGCGTCAAGACAAAGCGCCCCCAATGAATCCCGGCGCGCCTTCGCAGACTTTGACAGAGCCACCATCAGGCTTGACAAATATGCATTTGTAACTATATTGGTTGCAGAAAGCGGAGGGGTGATTTAAACGGGACGAAACGGAAGGTAATCGAGAAAGTGTCAGCCAACAGCCGATTCGCGGTGGCGGTGCATGTTCTGGCGTTGATGGCGTGGGCGGGCGATGAGCCGCTCAAGTCGGATTACGTGGCGTGCAGCGTGAACACCAATCCGGTCGTCATTCGTCGCATCCTTTGTGCGCTGGCGCGCGCAGGGTTAGTCACTTCGCAGACGGGCGCGGCGGGCGGCTCAAGGTTGGCGCGCAAGGCCGCAGAGATTACTCTGCGCGAAGTCTATCGCGCGGTCGAGCCGCGTGAGATTTTTTCGATGCACAGGCAGAGGCCGAATCAGGATTGCCCGGTCGGGGTGAGCATCGAGGGCATTCTGGCCGGTGTGCTCGCCGAAGTTGACAGCGCGGTTGATGGGGCGTTAGCCGACATGACAGTTGCAGGCGTGCTCAAAAATCTTAAATCGTGGACGCCTGCGAAGGAGAAGTCGAAGTTAAAGCGCGCGTAAATTTTTTTGGAAGTATTTGTAACAACGGCGGTCACAAAATCAACGCCACGTAATTTTGGAGTGGATGAACTCGACAAGGAGAAAACGGATGATACTCGTCACAGGCGCGACCGGGACGACCGGAAGCGACATCATCAAGCAACTCGCGGCGGTCATCAAGGTTGTCGAAAAAGTAGGGAAAGAAGAGCCGGTTACTTTCGACCAATTCGCACGTGAGTACGCACAGGCGTTCAAAGCTGTCTGACTCGTGTCGAACAGTTGATTGACAGAAAGGTTGAGAAACCATGAAGAGATTGGAAGGAAAACACGTTTTGATTACGGGCGCGTCGCAGGGTTTGGGTCGGCAGTTGGCGATTGACTTCGCGCGTGAAGGAGCCGCCGCCATCGCGCTCGTCGCGCGCGGGCGCGAATCGCTCGAAGAGGTGCGCGAACGCATCGGCGAGGCGGGAGGCGAGGTGCGCGTGCTGACCATCGCCGCCGACCTGCGAAAGCAGGAAGAGATTGAGCGTGTCATTGCGACGACGCTCGATGAATTCGGCGGGCGGCTCGATGTGCTCGTCAACAACGCTTCGAGCATCGGCCCGACGCCCTTGCCGTATCTTCTCGATTACCCGCTCGAAGATTTTCGCGCGGTGCTTGACACGAACTTAATCGCGCCTTTCCTGCTCATCAAAAAGGCGCTGCCCGCGATGATCGAACAGGGCGGCTCAATCATCAACGTGACGAGCGATGCAGGGCGCATAGGCTATCCCGGCTGGGGCGCTTACGGCATCTCGAAGTTCGGCATTGAGGGAATGTCCGAGACATGGGCGGCGGAACTTGCGGACAGCGGCGTGAGAGTCAACTGGGTTGACCCCGGCGAGATGAACACGGCGATGCACCGCGCCGCCGAGCCTGATGAAGACCCTTCGCAGTGGGCTGACCCGTCAGAGGTCACAGACATCTTCATCTATCTCGCTTCAGACGAATCGCGCGCCATCAACGGACAAAGATTTCAAGCGCAGCCGGAAGAAGAGGAAGAAGCCGTCAGTCAGGCTTCTTGAAGCGCCGGGAGTTTGCGAGCATTCCTATGTCGCGTTCTTTTTCTTTGCATCTTTGCGTGAGAAAAGGTTTCACGTAAAGGCGCAAAGGAAACGAAAAGTATTGCCTGACATTGTGTTGATTGAAGGAGGAAGACTGTGAAAGCGATTCGAGTGCATGAGTTCGGCGCGCCGGAGGTGTTGCGTCTGGAAGAGGTGGCCACCCCGGAAGTGGGACGCGGGCAAGTCCTCGTGCGAGTGCGCGCCGCCGGAGTCAATCCGGTTGATACATACATTCGCTCAGGGTTATATGCCGTCAAGCCTGCTCTGCCCTACACGCCGGGATCGGACGGCGCGGGCGTCGTCGAAGCAATCGGCGGAGGGATCACGCGCTTCGGCGTCGGAGACAGAGTTTATATGGGTGGGAGCTTGACGGGCACGTATGCCGAACTAGCAACCTGCGACGAGATGCAGGTTCACGCCCTGCCCGCGAGAGTTTCTTTCGCGCAGGGCGCAGCCGTCCATGTGCCTTATGCGACCGCCTATCGCGCGCTCTTCAAACGTGCGCGCGCCGAAGCAGGAGAGAGCGTTTTTGTGCACGGCGCGAGCGGGGGCGTCGGCATCGCCGCCGTGCAACTGGCGCGCGCCGCAGGGCTGACGGTTATCGGCACGGGCGGCACGGAGCGCGGCAGGCAACTCATCAGAGACGAAGGCGCGCAACACGTGCTCGATCATCGCGCACCGGATTATCTTGAGCAGTTGTCGGCGCTCACACAGGGGCAGGGTGTGAACATCATTCTTGAGATGCTGGCGAACGTGAATCTCGATAAAGACCTGAACGTGCTGGCGCGCGGCGGTCGCGTCGTCGTCATCGGCAGTCGCGGCGCGGTCGAGATTAACCCGCGTGCGATGATGTCGCGCGATGCGAGTATTCATGGCCTGACGCTGTTGAACGCCACCCCGCAAGAACTCGCGGGTATTCACGCCGCGCTCGTCGCCGGTCTGGAACAAGGGACGCTCCGGCCTGTCGTCGGTCAAGAGTTGCCGCTGGCGGATGCGGCGCGCGCGCACGAAGCCGTCCTCGAAACGGGCGCGCATGGCAAGATTGTTCTGCTGCCATAGAGTGATTTGTGAAAGTTAGCATACGCGTTACATGCTGCGCCGGAAAAGGTACGAAGTTTTGACGAAGAAGGTGCGACCATTGCGACGGAAGCCGGGTTCGAGTTGCCCTGTGAACGGGTTGAAGCCGTTGCGGTTAAGGTCGTCGTTGTAGCCGACATAGAGGGAGGTGCCGGGATTCGGCGTCCAGCCGAAAAGAAACTGGCCGCGCACATTCGAGAGGATGGTGTAGTAGTCAACGCGCGCGCGCGCGAATAGGAAGCGCGTGAATTGATACGTCGAGCGCAGCGAATAGATGTTAGCGTCGAAGGCGACGCGGCGCGTATCGTCACGCACCAGACGGCTCTTCGTATAGTTGAGGGTCATGCGCAACGCGTCGGTCGGTTGAAAATTGAAAGCGGCGCTCAGATCAATGGCTTGACCAGCGCCGGGGTCGAGAGGCGCGCCGGAGGCGCGCCTAGCGGCGGCGCTCACGCGCGGAAATTTCTGCCCCGCGCCGAAGTCGAAATCCAGCGCGCCGCGCTGATAGCTGCCGTTGAGACTGAACGAGAACTTTTTATTCGGCGTCGAACCGGCGCTGAAAAAGAGGCTCTTGTTGTTTGAAGAGCGTTCGTTGTCTTCGCCGGCGAACGCCCCTGCGCGCTCCGGTGTCCGCTTCTGCCCGAACTCTTCCTCAAACAAGCGGTCGAAATAATTGTCATAACCGAAGCCGAACCAAGACTGGCGGCGAAAGTTGAAGTAGGCACGCGCGCCCACGCTCCAAGCCTGCAAGCG
>CAXTRQ010000153.1:13752-14457 GCA_964246705.1 uncultured Pyrinomonadaceae bacterium | reverse complement strand
GTATTGATGGAGAAGGTTGTCGCCATTAAGGTGCTCCACCCGGCGCTGGCCGCCGACGACAAGATCGTTCAACGCTTCACACGCGAAGCAAAGGCCGCTTCGCGCATCTCGCACCCGCACGCACTGACCGTCACGGATTTCGGCGAATCGGAAAACGGCATCGTCTTCCTCGTCATGGAATACCTGCGCGGGCACACGCTCAAAGACATCGTTCGCAGTGAAGGGCCTCTGGAGGTCTCGCGCATCGTCGAGATTTTCCGGCAGATTACGGGCGCGCTCGAAGCCGCGCACGGCGAGGGCGTCGTGCATCGTGACTTGAAGAGCGACAACATCATGCTCGAAGAGACGGCCAACGGCGGCGATTGGGCGAAAGTTCTCGATTTCGGCATCGCCAAGATTCAGGAAAGGTCGGGCGGCGTAGACCCCGGCCTGACTTCGCCGAATCTCATTATCGGCACGCCGCAATACATGTCGCCCGAGCAATGCGCGCAGGCTTCCGAGATTGATTCGCGCACGGACATCTACTCGCTCGGCGTCATTCTCTACGAGATGCTCGTCGGCCATGTGCCGTTCACGGGCGATTCGCCGACGGCGATCATGATGAAGCACCTGCAAGAGCCTGTGCCTTCCGTGCTGGAAGAGCGACCGGATTTGCCAGCGGCGGTCGCGCGCGGCGGGCCAGGCCCGCCGTCGCCACCCCCCGCC
>CAXTRQ010000153.1:0-13742 GCA_964246705.1 uncultured Pyrinomonadaceae bacterium | reverse complement strand
GCGTCCCGAAGATCGCTTTCAGACGGCGACTGAGTTTTGCGGAGCCTTGACGATGGCGGCGACCGAAGGCGTGACGCCGGATGAAGTGGCCGCCGTGACGGCCGGAGCCGGTGCAGCGACCGCGCACGGCGCGCTTAATCCGACGACTAATCGCATCGTTGTGCCGACCGGCGAAAACAACCCCCCGCGCGCAACCGGTAACACGGATTACGACGAGGCAACGGTGGTGCGCGCTCCTGTGATTGAGGAACTTGAGCACGCGCCCGTCTTTGTGGAAGCCGCTCCGCCGCCCGCCTCGGGCTTTAATCCTTGGAGCATCGCGATTCCGGCAATCGTCGTGCTGCTCGCAGTCTTCGGCGTTTTCTACGCCATGCGCGGCAGCCAGACGGCGAGCGAACAGCAGACGCCGCCGCTCACCAGCGATCCCCACAGCCAGCCGGTGCAGACCGTCACGCCGCCGACCGGCGCGGGCGAAAAAAACATTACTCCGATTGCAGGTACTCCCACGCCGAATGCGGGCGCGGGTACAGGCACAGTCGGCGGCCTACCGCTCACAACCGCCCCCGACATCACCACGCCGACATCAACTACATCGCCGACGCCACAGGGCAACTCCAAGCACAACACGGGCAATAGTAACGACAACGAACCGGCTGAGGACGCTCCTGCTAAAGAAATCCCTCAAGCAACCGCGACACCTGCGGAGAAACCCCCACAGAAACGCAGCCCGACACCGCCTCCGCCTACAGATGCGGACACGAATGTTAAACCTGAGCCTGCGCCGACACCGAAGAGAAGGACAGCCCCGACACCGCCGCCAGCCGCCACCGACGCCACACCGGAACTGGCAAAGCCGAGCCAGTCGCCCCTTTAGCCTGTGGCTCTCACGCCAGCCTGCCGGACGGCGACGCCCCGTGTTGCGTCTCCCTAATCAAAATTTGTTTCCCGCCAGAGCCTCGCGCACAATGCCGAGCAGCCTGCTCTCATCGTCAAACTCCAACGTAATTTCGATGACATAAACCGGAAGCTGAAAGCTGAACTCTTGAAGCTTGACGGCATCCTTCGCCGTCGTCAGAAAAGCGCGCGCGCCGTGCTTGCGGCCTTCACGAAAGAGAGCTTCTATCTCGTCCGGCTTATACGAATGATGGTCGGGAAAGGCGCGCGTGTAGTTGAGCGTGTGGCCGTCGCTTCGCAAATGCTCAAAAAAAGCCTGCGGATTACCGATAGCGCAAAATGCTGCGACGGGCTGCGAAACAGCGTCGCTTTCAAATTCGGTCGCGGCTGCGCTCACTGATTCCACAGTCGTTCCCCTCATCTCAAAAGGGCGCGCGCGCAGAGTCCGCATGCGTGATTCGAGAACGACTGCTCGCCCTTCGCTCAAACGCGCAATCTGCGACCGCAGAGATGAGAGGTCGTGCGCCATCTCGGCGCGCGTGATAAGGATGCACCCGGCACGCCGCAATTCTTCAGGTGGCTCGCGCAGACGCCCGTGCGGAAGTAGATGCCCGCCGCCCCACGGAGCGGCGGCGTCGACGGTCACGATGTCGAGGTCGCGTGCGATGCGTAGATGCTGAAAGCCGTCGTCGAGGATAAAAGCCTCGCTCTGTAAATTCTCCAGTGCCCAGCGCGCCGCCGCCACGCGGTCTCGGTCGCTGATGACAGCCGCCGCGCCGAGCAGCTTCTCGGCGAGCAGTCGCGGCTCGTCTCCCCCCTTACGCGCATCAGCCAGCAAACGCTCGCCGTCCGACACTACGACCCGCCGCCTCACGTCCGCTCGCCCATAGCCGCGCGTGAGGATGCATGTCCGTCGCCCTTGGCGTGCGATAGCGCGTGCGAGCCATTCGACGAGCGGCGTCTTTCCCGTCCCGCCCGTCGTCACATTGCCGACGCTGATAACCGGCGCACCAATCCTGTGTGTGGATAAAACTCCAGCGCGATAAAGCGCCAGACGCGCGCGCATCGCAGCGCCGTAGAGGCTGCTGATTGGTGTCAGAGCGAGCATCGAAGGCGAAGACATAAAATCAGAGGTCAGAGATTAGAGGCCGGAGGTTGGAGGTTGGAGGTCGGTTAAAACCGAACTGTCTTTCACTAAACTCTGACCTCTCACCTCCGACCTCTGTTGCATGAGAAGCGGTGCAAGCATTTCAATCGTGCGCGCCGTCGCGCCGCGATTCTCGTCGAGCGCAGCGCGAGCACGCGCGCCCATACTGTGCCGTTTTTCGGCGTCAGCCAGTAAATCTTTGAGCACTTCGGCCAGAGCCTCCGGCGCTTCTTGGTCGGGCATGTCTGGAAGTTGGACGAGGGCTTCGCCTTCAAGGAAAGCTTTGACGATGGCCGTGAAATTCGACGTGTGCGCGCCTGTGACGACGCAACGGGCTGCGCCCGCCGGTTCGAGAATATTGTGACCGCCGGTTCGAGCGATGCTCCCGCCGACGAACACGATTTCCGCTAACGGGTAGGCGGCGCGCAACTCGCCGACTGAATCGAGCAGGACGATATCCGCACACGCATCCTGCTCAAGCGGCGGCGCGGAACGGCGTGCCCAACGAAGCCCTGCCGCTTCGATGAGCAATCCAACCTCGGCAAAACGTTCGGGATGGCGTGGCGCGATGAGCAGTCGCGGGCGTTGTGGTAACAAATGGTCTCCGGCTGTTCGCGCGCCCGTCTCGACAGCTTTAGTTTCCGTCATCCGTATGTCTGATAGTTGGCGGAAAGCTTCGAGCGCGATGCGCTCTTCGGGCGCGTGCGTGCTGGCGGCGATGATAAGAGGGCGGCTGTCCGTAAATGAAAATCTGGCGCGTAGTTCGTCGGTCAAAGCCTGCTCGCTTAATGTCGCCTCGGCGTCGAATTTGATGTTGCCCGAAATTCTGATGCTCTCCGGCGCGAGACCGAGAGCGCGAATGCGCTCGCCATCTTCCGCACTTTGCATCACGGCAAGCGAGAGGTCTGCGAGAACGCGGCGGATAAACTTTTTGATGAGGCTATAGCGGCGAAACGACTTTTCGGAGATGCGACCGTTAATGACTGCGACGGGCACCCGGCGCGCACGACATTCACGAAGAAAGCGCGGCCAAAGTTCCGTCTCCATGACGAGCACGGCGGACGGGTTGATCGTGTGCAGAGCACGGCGCACCGTCCATGCCAAATCGAAAGGAAAGTAAAAGACGAGCGCAGCGGACGCGCCGAAAATGTCGCGCGCAACCTTCTGGCCGGTCAGCGTGGTCGTTGAGACGACGAGCGTGTGCGACGGGAACTCTGCGAGTACAGCATTGACCAGCGGACGCGCCGCCTGCGTCTCGCCGACCGAGACGCAGTGCAGCCAGATAACAGGACTGTCGTCAGGAACTCTGAAAGGCGGCAGCCATCCCATGCGTTCGCCGAAACCCGCCGCATACTTTCCATGACGCATGGCGTCGAAGAGGAATCGCGGCAGCAGCGCGCAGACGCCGAGGATTAAAAGAACACTGTAGATGAAATACATGGGTTCAAAGTTTAAAATTCAAAGTTCAAAGTCCAAAGCCGTGTCCTCGACTTTGAACTTTAAACTTTGAACTTTGAACTTTTACTTGGCTCGTTCGAGGTAGCGCCCTTCGACCGGGTCGACGCGAATGCGGTCGCCTTCGTTGATAAAGGGCGGGACGGGAATCGTGACCCCGTTTTCAAGCGTCGCGGGTTTGTTGACGTTCGAGACCGTCGCTCCCTTCATCGTCGGCTCGGTGCTCGTGACGGTCAATTCCAGAGAAGGCGGAAGCGTCACGCCAATCGGCGCGCCTTCGTAAAACTCGACGGAGATGCGCAGTCCCGGCGTCAACCACTGCGCCATGTCGCCGAGGTCTGTCTCGCCGAGCGCGGTCTGCTCGTAGTTCTCCGTATTCATAAAGTGATGCTGCGTTCCGTCGGAATAGAGATACTCCATCTCATGCTGTTCGAGCGACGCACGCTCGACCGTATCGGCTGAGCGAAAGCGATGATCGAAAGACGAGCCGCTCTTGAGGTCGCGCAATTTGGTCTGCACCATCGCGCGCAGATTTCCCGGCGTGTGATGCCGGAAATCAACTACCTTGCACAACTTGCCATCGAACAGGATAACCATGCCGCGCCTGATTTGTGTTGCGGGAATTGCCATAGAACTTCTATCTCCGTATCAAATAAATTTTGCTAACACTAAAAATTGATTGCACCTGTGCTCTATGGAGAGCTTCTGGGCGTCCGCTGCAAACTGCGTAGTCTAACGAGCCACGCGTCGCTTTGTCCAGCCGCCAAGCCGCAGCCAAGATTCATGCGCTGCATCGTCCTATCTCTGCACTCTTAGCGCCTCGGGCGTCTTGGCGTGAAACTTCTTGTCCAAAAGAAGAAAGAAGTTTCACGCCAAGACGCCCGAGGCGCTAAGAAGAAGAAGAATTTTGAAACGGCTCTCAAATTTAGAGGAATTGATTTTAAGGTGGATGGGAACGGTGCGCGCTGAAACCAGAAGAACGGGCGAGCAATTGCAGAAGTGCCGGAGGGATTGGTGCTTCTGCTGTTGCCCGCCCGCTCTTTTCGGAGGAGCCCACCTTCCTGCCCGTTTAAACGTCGGTCGAGGGATAAAGTTTCGGAAAATTTTTTCGGAGATTGTTATCCGATAATTCGGAATCAGGCGGCACGCGCCCGCAGCGTGCGACGCTGGCGCGCAACGTGGTCGAGCCACTCCTGCGCCTCTTCATAGAAGGGAAACCGCTGCTCTTCGGCACGAAAAGCTTTGGTGTGGTAGTAGCGTCGTCCGTTGATGAGCCGTGCCGGATGCTTGATGTGCAACATCTCGTGATAGAGGATGTACTCGACAAACCATTCGGGCACGTCGCGCGCGTCGAGGGTTTTACTGATGACGATGGTTCCGTGTACGCCTTCGTGATGACCGAGGAGGGTGCGCGTGCGTCTCTGCGACCATGTGAGCGTCGGGACGGGAAGTTGGTTGTCGAAATGGCGACGATTGAGGCGCGCAAACATCTTGTCCAGATCGTAGAAGCGCCCCTGCGCCGAAGAGATAATCTCGCGCCCGTGCCTGCTCCGTGCGATGTCGGTAGCTCGCAACACATCCGACGTGAAGGCGTAATCCCTATAAACCTTCTCATGGGCCTCCGGCGGGCGACGGCGCAGCAGTTTGGCGACGAGGATGAAGGCAAGCGCGCGGTGAACGTTGACCGGCGCAGTCTTGAAGATATCGGAGACGCGGACGTAAATCCGGCCTGAGCGCAGACGAATAGTGTGCTTCAGCCCGGCGTAAGGGTAATAGCGGGCATCAACTTCGGGAGCAGGACGGTTTCCTGCCAAGTGACGAAACGCGTCAATGAAGAGTGCGTCGAGAAGTGGTTGAGAATCTGACATAACCTGTGTGTCCCTTGCGAAGGAGACTGCCGACGTGTGTTGCTCAGGCGATGAATCCGCCGAAAACCGGCGCTCGATTCATCCGAAAATCAGGGCTGATACGGACAACCGCGAAAAATTGATATTACGAGTCTGCTGGCAGAGGCGTCAAATGGCTCTCCGGCGCGCGCCGCTAAGCCGTTTAGATATAGAAAATGGCGGTCTCGTCCAGCATTTTGTCGGGGTGAGGGGTATTTGAGGGCGGGTGTTAAGTTGTATAACCTCAATAGTTTAACTTCGAGGCCGGGTCGCCGGGGCGGGGAGCGTCAGATAAACTCCATAGAATCTTTGAATTAACGCTATGACACAAAGTCTCCGAACAAAAAGTTGCGGGTTGAGCGCTTGAGGTTTGCGCGCCTTTTCCCCAATCCGTTATAATTTAGGACAGTTCCGGGCGGTCGGTTTTCAAGCCCCGGCGGAAACCGGACAATTAACACTTGACAGTCAGTTGGAGGAACGGTAAACAGTTTACATACCGGCATTCAGTGCTCGTCTGCTGAGATGCGTTGTGTCAGAAGTAGTTATCTACCGCCCGCACTTCCCTACATCCCGGAATTTCAAGATGGCAATTCGGAGTTCGACAACACAGACGCAGGCAGAGTGGATGCCCGACGCGCGCGGGCAGGCTGTCTTGTCGGCTATCATCAAGGAGCATTTGCGGTCGGGCGAACCTGTCGGCTCGCGCACCATCTCGGAACGTTGCGCGGGCGTTGCCGGTTGGAGTTCGGCGACGATTCGCAACGTGATGGGTGAACTTGAAGAAGCCGGACTCGTCGAACAGCCGCACACTTCAGCCGGTCGCATCCCGACCGACAAAGGCTACCGTTTTTACGTTGATCATCTGGTGGGCGACGCGCGCCTGTCGCGCGCCGACCTTTCGACGATTGACCGGACGCTCGGAATCCCCGCCGACACGACGGCCACGCCGCATCGGCTGATGGAGAAGGTTTCGCATCTCCTGTCGCAGTTGTCGGAAAATGTCGGCATCGTCGTTTCGCCGCCGATGGCTGACAATCGTTTGCAGCACATCGAATTTATGCACCTGTCGGACGACCGCATTCTCGTCGTCCTCGTCTTCGCTTCAAACGTCATCCAGAACAAATTGATTCGCGTTGACGTGCCGCTCAGTCAGGAAGAACTCGAACGCACGGCGCGGTATTTGAACACGGAGTTCAGCGGCAAGGGCTTGCAAACGATACGCGCGGAAATCTTGGCGATGATGAGCGAGGAAAAGGCGCTCTATGACCGTCTGCTCCAGAACGCGGTGCTGTTGTGCGAGCGCAGTTTGGAGGGGGAAGAATCTGAGACGGGTGATGTCTATGTTGACGGCGCGTCAAACATTCTGGCGAAGCCGGATTTTGCAGACGTCGAACGCCTACGCGAACTCTTCCGCACGTTTGAAGCGAAGTCGCGGCTGGTCAAGATACTGAACGAATGTATTGCGCGCGATTCCGCCTTTGGCGATGTGCATGTCGTCATCGGGCGCGAGCACACGACGCCCTCGATGCAACACTGTGCGTTGATTACCGCTCCTTATCGCATGGGTGAGGGTGACGTGATGGGAAGTATCGGCGTCGTCGGCCCGATGCGCATCGAGTATGCGCGGACGATGGCGGTCGTCAATTACATGGCTCGTCTCGTCGAGCGTATGCTGCGCGAGGAGAACGCGCGCCTTTGAAGTTGAAAAGCGTGAGGCGGCTGGCGTTGAAGGGACGCCGGTCGAGCCTCTCCGGCTACTGTCAAATCGAACAACAGGGTCGAACCAACATGATAAACAAGAACAGGCACACGCCTAGTCGGATTCCGATTCGCTTCATTGACGAAGAAACGAACCGGAAACAGGATGAGGAACACACGGGCAAGAGCGACGCCGACAAGAGCGGCGGCGAACTGACGCCGGACGAACTCGGTCGCGCCTCCATCTACGAAGATGCGACCGAGATGCAGCGGCGCATTGATCGCGGCGAAGAGCAGGAGGGCGCGGAGGGACGTGAGCGGGCGGACGACGCCGACACGGCGGGCAGCCCCACGCATTCGGAGATGCCTGAGAGACGCGAGGAACAGGATACGAATCAGTCGCATTCGGAAAACAACCGGGGACAAAATGAGAAGGGCGCTGCCGACAGAGGCAGCGCGTCTGAAGGCGCGGAGACGCCGGACGCGCCGCGCAAGGCCGATACCGCCTCCGGCCCCGTGCTCGCCGAATTGATTGCGACACGCGCCGAATTGAAGAGGGTCGAGGGTGAACTTCAAAAGTTCACGGAAGAGCGGCAGGATTTAATTGATCGGGTCGCGCGGCGTCAGGCCGATTTCGAGAACTATCGCAAAAGAATCGAGCGTGAGCGTCAGGAGACTTACAACCGCGTCGTCGCCGACGTGGTCAGCAATCTCTTCCCTGTGGTTGATAATCTGCGCCGCGCGCTTGAGACGGAAGCATTTGTTGAGGCGACCGAGTCGGAAGAGTTTCGCCACTTTTTGCACGGCGTCGAATTAATCCGCAAGCAGTTGGACGGCGTGCTGGAAACGCTCGGCGTCGAAACTTTAGCGACCGTCGGTCAGCCTTTCGATCCGCACATTCACGAAGCGGTGGCGACGGAAGAATCTGCGCGCTTCGCGGCGGATACGGTCACGACAGAGTTGGTTCGCGGCTATCGTCTGGGTGATAAGCTTTTGCGTCCGGCGATGGTCAAAGTCGCAAAATAGTAAGGGGAGAGTCAGATTGTCCCTGCGCCCCCAGCTTCGTTCCTTAGCCTCGCATTATTCTGAGTAGCCATATATGGGCAAAGTCGTCGGAATAGATTTAGGAACTACAAATTGCTGTGTCGCCGTGCTCGAAGGCGGCGCGGTGCAGATCGTCCCGAATAAAGAGGGCGGACGCACGACTCCCACCGTTGTCGGTTTTACGGACAAGGGCGAGCGTCTCGTGGGACAGATCGCCAAGCGACAGGCCGTGACCAACGCCGCCAATACAATCTATGCGGTCAAGCGGCTCATCGGGCGCAAATTTGAAGCGCTGGAAGTTAAACGCGCGCGCGAAACTGCGCCCTTTGAAATTGTTGACTCGCCAAACGGCGACGCGCGGATCAGCGTCCAGAACCGCGTCTATAGCCCGCAGGAGATTTCCGGCATCGTTCTCCAGCGTTTGAAAGCCGCCGCCGAAGATTTCCTCGGCGAAGCCGTCACGGAAGCCATCGTCACCGTGCCCGCCTATTTCGACGACACGCAGCGACAGGCGACGAAAGACGCGGGCAAGATCGCCGGACTGAAAATCGAGCGCATCATCAACGAGCCGACCGCCGCCGCGCTGGCTTATGGCCTCGGTCGAGAGGAAGCCGAGCGCATCGCCGTCTATGATCTCGGCGGAGGCACGTTCGACATTTCGATTCTGGAAATCAACGACGGAGTTTTTGAAGTCCTCTCGACTTCAGGCAACACCTTCCTCGGTGGCGAGGATTTCGATGAGCGCATCATCGGTTGGATGGTCGAGCAGTTTCGAGAAGAAACCAGCATTGATTTGCGTCAAGACCGCCTCGCGCTGCAACGCTTGAAAGAGGCCGCCGAGCGCGCCAAGTGTGAACTCTCTTCGCTACAGGAGACGAACATCAACCTGCCGTTTATCGCGGCGGACGCCTCCGGCCCGAAGCATTTCAGCAAGGTTCTGACGCGCGACAAGTTTGAAGAACTGGTCGGCGAACTGGTCGAGCAGACGATTGAGCCATGCCAGAAAGCTCTCTGGGATGCCAAATTGCAACCGGCGGATATTGATAAAGTGCTGCTGGTCGGCGGGCAAACTCGCTCGCCGATTATTTTGCGCACGGTGCAGGACATCTTCGGACGCGAGCCTTCGGCGGAGATTAATCCCGACGAAGTCGTCGCCATGGGCGCAGCGATACAGGGCGGCGTGCTGACAGGCGATGTTAAAGACATCGTGCTGCTCGACGTGCTGCCATTGAGCCTCGGCCTTGAGACGCGCGGCGGACTCTTTACCAAAATCATCGAACGCAACGCGACGATTCCTCTGCGCCAGAGCCAAATTTTTACGACCGTCGTGGACAATCAATCCTCGGTCGAGATTCACGTGCTGCAAGGCGAGCGCGAGGTGGCGCAGGGAAACCGTTCGCTCGGCAAGTTTGAACTCGTCGGCATCCCGGCCGCTCGGCTTTGTTCAACGCGTCGCCCGCCGGGCTGGGCGGGGCGGCGCGCCGCTGTTTGAGGTTACTTTTGAAGTGGATGCCAATGGCATTCTCTCCGTCTCGGCGCAAGACAAGACGAGCGGACGCCAGCAACAGATGCAGGTCACACCGGCATCTGGCCTGTCGGCGGACGAGATTGAACGCCTGATTGCCGAAGCGTCGAGCGCCGTCGAGACGGATCGGCGCATCAAAGAAGTGATCGCTCTGCGCACGCGGCTCGAAAGTCTTGTGCGCAACACGCAGCGCGCCTTTAGGGAATTTGGCGGCGCGCTCCCGACCGACGAACGCCAGATGGGGCAACTAACATTGATTGAAGGCGAAGAGGCCGCCAAATCAGAAGATTCGGAACAGATTCGCCGTGCGCATGAATCCGTCGAGCATCTCGCTTCGCAACTCACGATGGCGATGCTGAACCCTGCAAATGCGACGACGGGCAGCGGCGCGAGCGATAATGCAGTGTCAGAAACCGAGGAGCCGAATAGCAGACTGTGATCGAGTTCAAAGTTTAAAGTTCAAAGCTCAGAAGTTGGGAACGGGAGATGAAATTCAACTTTTGAGCTTTGAACTTTAAACTTTGAACTTTGAACTTTAAACTAGACCTTATGAGTAAACGGGACTATTACGAAATACTGGGCGTTAATCGTAGCGCCACCGATCAGGAAATTAAGAGCGCGTATCGCCGTCTCGCGGTGCGTTATCATCCAGACAAAAATCCGGGCGACGCCGAAGCCGAAGATAAGTTCAAAGAGGCCGCCGAAGCCTATACGGTTCTCTCTGACGCCGAACAGCGCGGTCGTTACGACAGGTTCGGTCATGCGGGAGTTTCGAGCAGCGCGGGAGCCGCCGGGTGGGGCGCGCAAGGCTTCGGCGGCATCGAGGACATTCTCGGCGACCTTTTCGGTTTCAGCGATATGTTCGGCGGTGCAGGGCGTGCGGCAGGTGGTGGCGGCGCTCGTCGCTCGGCGGCGCAACGCGGGGCAGATTTGCGCTACGACCTTGAGATGTCTCTCGAAGACGCGTCGAAGGGCATGACCGCCCAACTGCGTATTCCGCGCCTTGAGACGTGCGAAATATGCACGGGGACGGGCGCGGCGGCAGGCACGCAGCCCGAAACCTGTCCGACCTGTAGCGGCGCGGGACAGGTGCGTTATCAACAGGGCTTCTTCTCGGTCGCGCGTACGTGCGGCACTTGTCGCGGCACCGGGCGCATGATTAAAACCCCCTGCGAGAATTGTCATGGCGCGGGGCGCGTCGAGCGCGAGAGGAACATGGAGGTGAAAATCCCTGCGGGCGTCGAGACAGGCTCGCGCCTACGCATCGCCGGAGAGGGAGAGTCCGGCACGGCGGGCGGCCCTGCGGGCGACCTCTATGTTGTCATTCACGTTAAAGAGCACAAGCAGTTCGAGCGGCAGGGAAGTAATCTCTATGCTTCCGTTCCCGTCACGTTCGCGCAGGCCGCGCTCGGCGCAGAGATTACGGTCGAGACGCTCGAAGGCCAGCAGCCCTTGGAGATTCCTGCGGGCACGCAGACCGGCACAGTCTTTCGCTTGAAGGGCCACGGGATGCCCGTCCTCGGCGGGCGCGGGCGCGGCGACCTCTTCATCGCGGTCAGCGTGGTGACGCCCACCTCGCTTTCGCGCGAGCAGCGTCGCCTCCTCGAACAACTCTCCGACATCGAAGACAAAGACCTCGAAGACAAGGGCTTGATAGATAAGGTGCGCGACATCTTCGGCTGAATCTTGCCCTTCGCAAACCCGATTCGCCAACGCCATTCAGCAACTAAGCTTAACACTCACCGAGGCCGCTCTTTTTCAGGGCGGCCTTTCTAATTTTTCAGTACTTTGTATTAATACAAAACGTCCTCTCATCATACGAAAGCCGCATAGCACGGTGCACACCAGCGCGCCCGCAAATTCGTCGAATTCGCCTTTATCCCTGAAATATAGCAACAAACCCCTCGCGCCGTCCCAACGTCCGGCTCGCGGCATAACGCTTGCCATTGATTCCGGGCAGGACGAACTGCTGTCACACGCGCTTTTGACCTTCGCATTCAGCAAAAGGGGATTTAGAAGATGAGACGACGAAACTTCGCAGCCTTATTTGCAGCAATTCTGTTAGCAGTTTTTTCAACCAATGCGCTCGCCGCCAGCGGCAGCGACGAAGACACGGATGCGCGCTTTGTGGGTGCGAAGGTTACGGAAGTCAACGACATGCACATTTCCGTGTTGGCGCGCACCGGCGTCGAACACGTGATTGCGATTGACAGCGCCGATACGAAAGTGAAAATCGAGGGTAAGCTGATCTCACTGAAAGACGTGCGCGAGGGCGACATCGTGACAGTCGAACTCGACGAGCAGAACCCGCTCAAGTTCGCCAAAAATATTGTCATCGCCGCACAGTCCAACAGTCAGGTCGCTAAGGCCAGACCCTAAGCTTGCGCGCTCTCAAACAGATTTGCCGGTCAACACCAGATGGCTTTTTGAGCGTCCCCTGTTCACCGGCAACACGAAAGCCGTTCTGCTTCCCTCGCCCTTGAAGCAGAGCGGCTTTCGATCTAAATATGAAGGCGGAAGGATGGAGATGAGCAACAAGCTCTTTATCTTCATCCTTCATCCTTCCGCCTTCATACTTAGATTAGAGTCTGTATCGCACGCGGCCTCTGTTGAGGGTATCGTCTTCGACATCCAGATTTTGTAGACGCAGAGAGACATCGGCGTTGAGGTCAACACCGGCGCGCTCGCCTGCCAGAAGCTTGACGGTTCCGGCGGCGGCAATCATCGCCGCGTTGTCTGTCGAGAGATGCCGCGAAGGGAAATAGACGGGGACGTTCAAGCGGGCGGCAGCCTCGCTCGCCGCCGCGCGGAGCGCACCGTTGCAGGCCACACCGCCGCCGACAATCCAGTTGCGCGGGCGATACTCTTCCGCCAGTCGCTCCGTTGTGCTGACGAGCGAGCGAACGACGACGTTCTGAAAACTCGCGGCCAAATCTTTGATTGCCTGTGAGACTTCGCCGCCGGAAGCAACGGGTTGAAGCCCCGTCTCGCGGACGTGTTTCGAGACGGCGGTCTTCAATCCGCTAAAGCTGAAGTCAGGGCGACCGTCGCCCATGCGCGGAATACTGAACTTCACCGCGCGTGGATTGCCTTCGCGCGCCAGTTTCTCAATCACCGGGCCGCCCGGATAGCCGAGGCCGAGCATCTTGGCGACCTTATCAAACGCCGCGCCCGCCGCATCATCGCGCGTCCGCGCCAGCACTTTATACTTGCCCGCCTCCGGCACGAGAAAGAGATTCGTATGCCCGCCTGACACGATCAACGCGAAGGCCGGATATTCAATCGGCGGATTTTCAAAGACGACCGAATAGATGTGCCCCTCGATGTGATTAACGCCGACCAGCGGTTTATCCAGTGCATAGGCCATGGCCTTCGCATACGAGAGTCCGACGAGAAGCGAGCCGACCAGCCCCGGCCCAGCCGTCACAGCGATGCCGTCAATCGCGCTCTTGGCGAGACCTGCGCGCGCGAAAGCTTCTTCAACGACCGGAACAATCTGGTCGAGATGCTCGCGCGAAGCGAGTTCGGGCACGACGCCGCCGAATCTTTTGTGCGTCTCGATCTGCGAAGAAATAATTGAGGAAACCATCTCGCGCCCGTCGCGCACAATGGCCGCCGCCGTCTCATCGCAGGAACTCTCAATCCCAAGCACCAGCATAATTTCTGTTGCGCCTTTTCGACCGATAGGTGTCTGTTAATAATCTTGCCTTTAATTGTACCAGCCGCCAACTAATCTCCACAAAAGCGACGCCCGCCAAATGTTCATTCGACGCTCCCGCCTGCGCTCGAAAGAATTTCTCGCCCTCTTTCAAAAATTATGCTATAAAAACCTCGGTTCGCGGGGCGCAACAGACGCGCCCCGCGAACTTTTTCTTTTGCCGTCGAGCGTGACGGCGTTGTTGCTGCCCGTGCGCTGGTGAAAAGCGCGCGGGCTGTTTTTCTTTACGCGGATTTCGTAAACTTGAAGAGAGGACACAGATGAACTCAACCACAGAGGAACGCCCTCATCCGTACCGCAACTTTCTCGAAGTCGAAAAGCTGGTGCGCGAATTTGAAAACTGTACGCTCTCGCCCGACAACTTCGACCATCCGG
>CAXTRQ010000152.1:0-14457 GCA_964246705.1 uncultured Pyrinomonadaceae bacterium | reverse complement strand
CCATAGACTAGAGACGACGCTCTTGGCACCCGCGTACATGAAGCCGCTCGCGAGGCCGACGACCCCCTCGCCTTTAACGTCCCTGCCGAGGCCCGTGCGGCACCCGCTTATGACGACGAGGTCTGCCGACAACTCCATGTCGTAGATGTTATGCAGGCGCAGGAAGCCCTCGCGGCTCGCCCCGCGTTCGTCGAAGAGCGAGAGGACGACGCCCGACAACTCCGGCGACGCGCTGCTAAGGAATCCGTGCGTAGCGAAATGAATGATGCGGTAGTCTCTCAGCCCGCGGCCGACGACGCGCTCCTTCGTGGCGTCGAAGCCGGAGGCGAGCATCACCTCGCCCTGCGGGCTCGCGTCCGTGATGGCCTTCGCCTCGCGCAGCGTGGCCGGCAGGCGCGAGAGCGGGGGCCAGTCGCCCCGCTCGACGAAATCCCTCAGGATGCCGGAGATCTCGCCCGGCCCGTCGGCCTCGGCGCGCGCGGGTTCGCCGCCGCGGGCCAGCGCGGCGAGGACGCGCGGGTCGTCCCTTTCAAAGACGGGGTCGGCTATCACGGCTATCATCCTCGACGCGGCGTTCTCCGTCTGTCTTTCGTAACGGAGCGCGGTGAGCGTCAGGGCCGACGGCAGGCCGACTATCTCGTGTTCGAAGAATAGTAACTCGGGGTCGGCCGCGTCGGGCGAGAGGCCGGGCTTCGGCAGAGCCTCGAAGGGAATGTACTTGAGTAAGCCGTCGCCCACGACGAGGAGGCGCTTGGAGCCGAGCTTGCCCGAGGCGGGGCCGAGCAGCATCGTGCTGAGCGCCGCGGACTGTCGCCGGTATTCCGCGTCCGACTCTTTCAGCATCTCCCGGTCGGCCTGCGTCGGCGGCCCTGTCAACGACTGGCGCTTCGTCAGCAGTTCGTAAGTCCTGCGCGCGAGCCCTTCAATCGTCGAGCGGCCGGGAAGTTCGTAGCCCGCGATTTCGTCGTGACTCACCACCCAGAGGTAACTCCGTTCGTCGCCGAGCGCGAACTCTAGGAGGAGCGTGTCGGCGTCGTTGACGACGCCCCGTATGTCTTCCGCGCTGACCTGTGTGGGCTGAGTGAGGGCCGCGAGGCGGGGGCTCTGCACTCTGAGCTGAGAGCGCACGTCGTCGTACTCCATCGTCATCTCGCGAATCTCCTGCGAGACGCGCTCGACCTCCGCGCCCGTCTGCTTGCTGGATAGCAGGCGCGCCTGATACTCGGCCTTGTCGTCGAGTCCTCGCAGCAACTCCTGCTCCCTGTGCAGTAGTTCCGTGGCCTGCCCCTTCTGCGGCTCTATCTTGTCTTCGAAAAGCGAGTCGAGCAGCGAGCGCGCGCGCGCTCGCTCGCTCACGACCAGCGCCGCCGAGGCGAAGCCCTTGTCTGGCTGTAGGGCGTGCAGGCTCATCAGCACGCGGACGTACAACTCGTACTGCGCGTATACCGACGCAAAGTAGGACGTGCGCAGCCGCGAGTTCCTTACCTTCGTGCGGAGGGCTTCGCTGATGTCGATTGCTTGTTCGACGTGAGAGCGCGCCGCCGCGAGGTCGCCGCCGTCGAGTTCGGCCTTCGCGGTGTTGAAGAGCGTGAGGGCTTCGCCCCGCCGGTCGCGCGTCTCGCGCATGAGCGCCAGCGCCTCCGCGTAGCTCGCGAGCGCCTTCGGCAGGTCGCCCGAGGAGGCGTAGATGTGCCCGATGTCATTCAGCGCGTAGCCCTGACTGCGGAGGTTGCCGACCTGCCGGTAGACTTTCAGAGCCACGTCGAACTGCGCGAGCGCTCGCGCCGTGTCGCCGCGTGCGAAGTAGGTGGCGGCGAGCCGCTGTAGCGTGTGCGCCTCCACCACGCGGTCTCCCACCTCGCGGCTCAGGACGAGGCTCTCCTGAAAGTAGTTGAGGGCGCGCTCGGTCTCCCCCCTTTCGTAAAGGATTCTGCCGACCAGAAATTTGTTGAGGGCGACGCGGTCGCGGTTCCCTACGGACTCGTAGAGTCGGAGCGCGTTGGAGTAGTTATCGAAGGCGGCCTGATATTCGCTCAAATCGTGGTAGACGCTGGCGACACCGTTCAGGGCGGCGGCCGCGCCCTGCTTGTCGCCGATGGCGCGGAAGTGGTCGTCCGCCTGCCTGTGCAGGTCGAGGGCCGACTGCTCCTCGCCGAGCGTCGAGTACGTCCCGCCGAGCCCGGTCTGGGCGAGCGCCGTGCCGCGCCTGTCGTTGACGGACTGCGAGAGCACGAGCGAGCGCTGGAAGTACTCGGAGGCGATCTTCGGGTTGCCGAGGTCGCTGTACGAGTAGCCAAGGTTGAGGAGTGCGAGGGCCTGACCACTCCGCTCCCCGGCATCCGTCCAGAGCGGGAGGGCGAGGTCGAACATCTCGACGGATTTGCGCAGCTCGCCGTACGAGTAGTAAACCTCGCCCATGATGTTCAGCGCCTGGGCCTTGACCCGCCGGTAGCTCGCGGAGTCGCGCCTCTCGGGGTCAGCGCGTTCGACGGCGTCCAGCATCTCCTGCGCGTATGAGAGCGCCTTCTGTTTGTCGCCCTTGTTGACGTTAACGTAACCGATGCCGTCGAGGGCCGCGAGTCGGGCGAGCGGGTCGCCGCCACGCTCGCCGAACGAGAGTGCCTTCGCGTAGTGGGCCGTGGCCTGTTGGTACTGGCTGAGTGCGAAGTAGATGTCGCCCATGTCGCAGAGCGTCTCGGCCGCACGGCTGAACGCGCCCGCGGCGACCCAGAGCTGTTCGGCCTCGCCATACTTCTTCACGGCGGCGAGCAGCGAGGGCTGGTCTTGAGGTTCGCGCAGCCTCTCGGCTTCGGCAGCGGCGCGCGCGGCCTCGCCCGCGAGCCTGTGGCGCGGGGCTGCGTCGGCCACTTCCATAAGGCGTAACTCGTAGCCCCTCGCCGCCGCGTCAGCTTCCGCCGAGCGGACTTCTATCTCGTACCGCCCCGAGGCCTCGGCGTAGAACGGCAACTCCAGCCGTCCGTAACGCCTCCCCGCCATGCCCATGCACGCGCGACCTGGAGGCGCACACACGGAGACCTTCACGAGCAGGTCTCCTTTGACCATCTCGACGAGGGCGCTCTGCCCCGCCGTCAGGTCGAGCGCGTACACGCGTGTTTCACCCGCCGAGACGGAGTCGGAGACGGCCGCGCCGGGCGTCAGCACGCGCGCGTCTGTTGAGGCCGCGTCGCCGCCCGTCTTCAAGGGGTCGGCCGGTGACACCGCGCCGCCCCTTAACACTTCGCCGTAAAAGAAGGCCGCGAGCAGGCAGAGGGTGAGGTGAATCCCCACGCGTTCACGGCGCGCGAGTGCGCCCTTCGGAACGGAGGAAGCTACTATGCCACTCCTTGACATGAGTTGAACGTTGTCCTCGGATACGTGTCGGCTTTGTAAGATGCAACAGCAAGTCGTGCGAGGCGAAGCGACCCCGAACGGAATCAACGACTGCTTTCTTGATTGAAGCGACTGTCCCGGCAGGTATTTTACACAGAAGGGTGGGAGATACAACGCCGCCGAAGGGGCGTGAACAGTTCGAGGCGGCTTCAGGCGTGCGCCGCGCGGGTCATGCGCGTGCGTGTTGTCGTGAGCGGGGGCGGCCCGCGTTCTCGGGCCGAAGAACGCGTGGGTGTCGGCGCGCACGCCGACACCCACGCACAGAGTGTGAGGAGTCATGCCCTGCTTTGTGAGTGCTTAGGGCGAGGACAATCAGACCGTTACTTCGCCACGTGACTCGCGGTGACTGTTCAGACTACGCTCCTTTCCTCGGCTTGCTGGAACCTTCCCCCTCGCGGCCGGAAGGCGAGTCGGACTCGTCGCTTCCCATCCCTTTCGACCTGTCGATGTCGGCCGCACCGCCGCGCTCCTTGGGCTGTGGCCTCTCTTTCCGTTCGTCCGATGCTTTACCGCTTTCTGTCGTCATGGTGTTCTCCTTCTTCTTGGCTGAACTCTATTGCGCCGGTCGGGTTGGTCGTTCCGCCCGGCGTGCTACCGTGCCCCCCGTCATTCAAAAGGGTATGGCCGCGTCGTCCGAAACGTTACGCGGGGCACTCTCCGGCCGCACGCCTCCGGCAGTCACGCCGTAACGTTTGACGGCGCGCGAGCATACGATAACGGATGACCCGCGCGAGACACTGAGGGCCGCCGTCTCCGGCGGGTGCATGCGGAGCGGGGCCGACGTAGGACGCGCGCGCCGTAATACAACTGACCTTCAGCGAGGGGAGTATGGCTAGTACCTTGTAAGTGCGGCAAGCTATACAGAGACAAAATGTCTTCCATCCGCGCCAAGTATTGGCCCGTTATCTCTCCAATGCACCACGACCGCTGGCGGTGTGGTTGGAGACGGTTTTTTTCAGCACCTCTTTAACCGTCTCGTGGGAGATACTGTCACAGAAGTCGAGTTCGACGGCCTTGCCCGCTAATAATCGGAGCGTCCAGCGGGCGTGTCTCGATAGAGCGTTGGAACAGGCTAAAGCTGTAGTCTTGGCTCGCGCTACACCGTCAATCTTGCGCGGTTTGCCCGAACGTCGGCGGTCGTAAAGCGCGGCGTCTAAACTATCTGAGAGGAACCGGCGCTTGATATTGAAGATAGTTGGTACGCTGAGACCCAAAGTCGCGGCAATCTCTTTGGGGTGTCGTCCGCGATGGAGAAGGTCGAGTGTGCGGGCGCGCGTTTGCACTCGTGCCGCAGTTGTCCCACGTCGCAAGAGAGTTGTCAAAGAACTTCGTTCGTCGGTTGCGAGTTTGATCGGTTGTGCTGTTCTTGCCATACTGGCAGGGTATAGCTAGAAAGAGCATTTATCAAACATCTAACCTGACAAAGTACTATATGAAGAACACACCAAGATACCGACTCAAGATTGACTCAAAAGTGCATGAAAAGCCGTTAATCCCTAACTCAAATCCGAATCTTGGTGTGCGCAGCATATAGAAGCTATCTCAAAAATAGTCGTGCTAAATTTCGAGCATGGCACGACGCGAAGAATTAACCGACGAGCAATGAACTTTGCTCGAACCGCTATTTGATAAGCCGCCAACTGTCCAGACTCGCGGCAGACCGCGCCGGGCTGACCGCGAAGTCCTCAACGGCGTTCTCTGGATACTGCGCTCCGGTGCAAGGTGGTGCGACTTACCTGAAAGGTTCTCGCCGTACCAGACCTGCCATCGCAGATTCCAAGAGTGGGTCAGGGATGGGCGGCTCAAGCGAGTGCTGGAAACCTTAGCTGAAGACCTGCATGTGCGCGGCGATCTGGACTTGTCGGAATGCACAATTTCCGGCATGTTCGTGGTCGCTAAAAAAGGGTCGCAAAAGTGGGAAAGACCAAGCGGGGCAAGGGTACGAAGCTCATGGCAGTGGCAGACGGCGCTGGTCTTCCTGTCGCCATCCACGCGGAGAATGCTTCGCCGCATGAAGTCCGACTTGTTAGAAAAACTCTGGTCGAGCGCTTCACCGATGATGCCTCGAAGCGACTGATTGGCGACAAGGCGTATGACTCTGACCCGTTGGACGAAGAGCTTGCCGAAGCGGGCATCGAGTTGATCACGCCACACAAAGCGAACCGGAAGCGTGCCGTCACGCAAGACGGGCGAAAACTCCGCCACTACAAGCGTCGCTGGAAAGTCGAACGCTTGTTCGCGTGGCTGCAAAACTTCCGCCGGATTCTGGTGCGCTACGAGTACCATGACGACAACTACTTAGGCTTTATGCATCTGGGCTGCATCCTGATCTTGCTCAGAGCATATTTTTGAGATGGCTTCTAGAAGCAATCGCATATTTATAAGTTTCGCAATCGAGGACGCTTTCTACAGGTACGGGCTCGTCAACCAAGCGAAGGACGAGCGGAGCCCTTTCGAGTTCATTGACATGTCGGTGAAAGCACCGTGGGAGGAGTTATGGAAAACCCGCTGCCGCTCAAAGATCAAAGGGTGTGACGGAGTGATAGCTCTCATCAGCCGGAACACCGAGAACGCGAACGGGGCACGGTGGGAAATCGGGTGCGCCATAGAGGAGCGGATACCTACAATCGGCGTGCACGTTCACAGGGATTGGCACAAAAGATATACTCCCCCCGAGTTGAGCGGCCATCCGATAATCGATTGGATTTGGGAAGGCATCGCCCGGTTCATCAACGGCCTCTGAGGAAGATTCCACCGGACTCGACGCCATGAACATTATGAACATAGAGAGGCGCGCCCTGATTGTAGGGATCGACACTTACGCAAAAAATGCCAAACTGTCCAGTTGTGTCGCGGACGCCGAGGCGATGACCAAGCTGCTTGAGCGGAACGCGGACGAGAGCCCCAACTACCTTTGTCGCGTGTTGCTCGACAAGATGGAGAACGGGAAGCCGATCACCCGCGCCGCGTTGAGAGGGGCGTGCGCCGAGTTGTTCGCCAACTTCAAAGGCGACGTACTGCTCTACTTCTCGGGGCACGGCGCGATAACTCCTTTCGGGGGACACCTCTGCGCCTACGACTCACAGAGAAATGACTGGGGCGTCCCCATGCAGGAGATAGTCGATCTCGCCCTCCGCTCCGAAGCGCGCGACATCATCATGATTCTCGACTGCTGTCATAGCGGCGACATCGCAGACCCGAACATCTTAAACGCGCGCGGCGGTCGCGACCCGCTGGCCGTCCTGCGTGAGAACATGACCGTGATGGCCGCGTCGCTCAAGGCACAGGCCGCGGTCGAGGCGGGCGGCCACGGCCTGTTCACCGCGTCGTTACTCGTCGCCCTTGACGGCGGCGCGGCCGACCCTATGGGGTGGGTCACGGCCCCTTCGATTTACGCCTACGTCGAGCGCAGATTCGGCTCGTGGGAGGAGCGGCAGCGGCCGGTCTATAAGTCTTACGCGACCAGCGTGAGGGTCGTACGCGAATGCGCGCCGCTAATCGACCACGCCAAGCTCCGCAAGCTCATGGATGTGTTTCCTGAGCAGGGTCATAAGTACCGGCTCACCCCATCGCACGAGCCGGAGGACGAGCACGGGAAAGTGCACAAGCCCGTGGACAGAGAGAAAGTTGCGCTCGCAACACTGCTCAAGGAGTACCGCGACGCCGGACTTGTCAGGCCCTCGAAGCCCGGCGAACAGTTGTTCTGGACGGCGCGCCGACGCCATACGGTGGAGTTGACGCCGCGCGGCAAGGAATACTGGTGGCTGGTGAAGAACAGGAAAATATGAGAGTCGGAGTCACCGGACACCAGAGGCTTGAGCATCCCGCAAGCTGGGATTGGGTGAGGCATGAGCTTGACCGGCTGCTCCCTGCTCTCGCGCCGCCACTCGTCGGCGTAACTTCGCTGGCGGTCGGCGCGGATCAGTTGTTCGCCAATGTGGTCTTGCGGCACGGCGGCGCGCTCGAAGTCGTCGTCCCTTTCGCGGGGTACGAGTTTACCTTCCCCGAAGGTGACGACAGGCGCGCTTACGGCCGGCTCCTTCGACACGCCGCGAGGAGAGAGGTTCTGGAGAAGCGCGGCTCCGAGGAGGAGGCGTACTTCGCGGCGGGGAAGAGGATAGTCGAACTGTCCGAACTTTTAATCGCCGTGTGGGACGGCCTGCCTGCGACGGGGCTCGGCGGCACCGGGGACGTGGTCGGGTACGCCGTGCGGCAAGGTAAGAAGACGATTCACCTCAACCCCGTCACACGCGAGATGGAGGAGATCTAAAAGCCCTCGGCTAAACGCGACCGAACGCGCGAGACGTTCGGGCCGGGCAAGTCTCCGAGGCTCGCCCTTATCAGAGAGAGAGCTCGCGTCGAACCTCAACCCGTCATGGAAGAAACTGTGTATGAGGACGAACACGTTTCGCGGCCTGATTTTTCTGCTCCTCGCCGTGTCGCTCGCGTCGGCGTGCGGCGCGGGTAAGAAGCTTGAGATTCCCCCGCCCGACAACTCGACGGGCGCGGGCACGTCGGGCGCGAGCAATGGCGGCGGCGGCGACGGTTCGAGGGTCTACACCGACCCGAACGACGCGTTCGCCGTCAAGATACCCGCGGGTTGGCAGGTCGAGCGGGACGAGCACGACGGGGCTCACACGACCGTAATCCGCCCCGGGCATCACCGCGCCGCCAACATTTCGATTTTGACGGTCAAGGCGGCCCCCGCGCCGACCGACTCTGCCGAGCTGAAGTCGTTTACGCTTATCGACAGCAGCAAGGCATATTTTAATGGCTGGCTGGAAGGGTTGAGGGAACAGGCGCGCGTCGAAGGGACGGGCGAGGTCTACCCGACACGGTTTAATAATTCGAGTGCCCTGCGCATGGACGTGACCCACTACAAGGGCGACGCGGACGACCCGCGTCAAGGCCGCTGCGTCTACCTTATCGGTAAAAGGACGACCTTCTTCATCTGCCTAGTCGCAACCATCTCTCGGTTCGGGGAACTCGAAGAGGTTACTTCCACACTGCGTATCGAGCCATGACCGCCGCGCGCACTCCACGACACGCGAAGGCCGCCGACGCGTCGCGGGACGATTTTATTTACGACGCCTTCATCAGCTACAGCGGCTTCCGCAGGGCGGGCGCTGAGTCGGAGTTTGACCGGAAGGTGGCCGAGCGCCTGCACAGATCGCTCGAAGCCTACCGCGTCCCCCGCGCCCTCACGAAGATCTCCGACGGCCGTGCGGGCGTCCCGCGGCGGCTCAAAAAAATCTTCCGCGACCGGGACGAGGCGCGCGCGCACAGTAGCCTCAACAGCAGTCTCGTCGAGTCCCTGCGCCGCTCGCGTTTTCTCATCGTCGTCTGTTCGCCGCGCGCGCGGCAATCCCGCTGGATGAATCAGGAGATAGCAACCTTTCACGGCCTCGGCAGGAGCGAACGGATTCTGCCGCTGCTCATCGAGGGCGATCCCGACGAGGCGTTCCCCGAAGAGTTGTTCAGGGCAGTGCCGGGACGAGCCGACCTCGCGCAGGGCGGCGGCGCGCGCGGCAAATGGCTGGCGCAACCCTTGGCGGCCGACGTGCGCGCGGCGTCGGCCTCAAAATCTCTGCGCCTCTTGAAGAATGAGAAGCTACGCCTGCTCGCGGCGATACTCGGCTGTGAGTACGACGACCTTCGGCGCAGAGAGCACGAGCGGTTCGTCAGGCGTGCGACGGCCGCGGGCGCGGCGATGCTAACGGGGCTGCTGGTTCTGACGACCTTGAGCGTCATGCTCTACTTTGCGCGGCAGAGGGCGCGACGCAACGAGCAACTCGCGGTAAGCGCCGCCACGGCGATTCTCCCGCTGACCGGGCTTGCGCCTGATAAGCCCCTCGGCGCGAACGACCCTGCAACCAGAGAGCTCTACGTCGGAAGGGCCGTCAAGTATTTAGAGACGATTCGGCAGGACGACCCGGAGAACCTTGAGACTCTGACAATACTGCGCGCGCTCTACGGCGTGCGCTCAAAGCTGCTCGCAGCTCGGGGCAGGGAGATCGAGGCGTGGGACGACTTTCAAAAAGCGCGCTCGTTGATGATTCCAATCGCGCTGAGCCGTCTGAGGGCGTGGAGGCCGACCGGGGCGCGGCAGTTCAGAGATATTTCTGACGAGTCGCCCTCATTCCCGGCGGACTACGACCTCGCCCGCCTGCGCACGCTGCTGGACATGACGGAGCGGCCGGAGGGCGCGGCGGACATCAAAGACGCCGTGGAATATTGCCAGTTCGTCGCCGAATACATCCCGCTGTTGGATACGTCTACGGCGGAGGGGAAGGCCGAGGCGCGTTTCGTACTACAGTCGGGCATGAATAAATTTCAACACGCGCGTTCTCTCCGGCCGCTCACACGGCCGCAGGAAGAGCTCGCCGAGGCAATCGAAACGGCACTTGGCAGGCTACAGCCCGGCGGCTGACGGCCTGAGCATCCGACGACTGACGGCGGTCCGTCTATGATTGGCTGGGTGTCGATGTCCAAGCTGCTGACGCTGATTCGTTAACACAAGCCGCCCCCGACGGTGTGATGCGCATAGGACTTATCAACGTTACGAAGCTTACGAGGGTGCGGGACACCTTCAAACCCGGATGGCGTGCTGTCGTCGCGGTCAATTTCCTGCTTTCGGTTTTCCTCTGGCTGGCGGCGGCGCATCAGCTCAAGAGTTTGTCTCCGGTAGTCTACGACGCGACCGTCAGGACGCGGACGCTTATACTGGCGGCCGTCGTCCTCCCGCCTCTGGCCCTCGCAACGTTTCGCAGGAACGATTTCGGCCGCCTCTTCTTCGCCCTCGCGACTGCCTTTAACCTCGCCAACATAACTTTCGTCATGCTCGTGGGAGCTTTACTGGCGGTGACATCGCGGGGCTTTGAACAGGCGCTCGCCTTCGTCTTGGTAGTCATGCTGTTCTATCTATGGGTGTACCAGCTAGTTCCCTGTTACGTGCTGTTCACCAGTCTGATTCCGTTCGGCCGCTGGAAGGCGTATCGCCAGCAGGTGAACCAGAGCCTACGCCTTTGGTCGGGGGAGTGGAAAGGAGTTGACGAGTCGCAGGAAGTAGGGCCGGGCGAAAAGCCGTATCTAACTCCGGGCGCGCGCTACCGTTTGGCCCTGGGGTGGCTGACGTTCGCCTTCGGGGTTATATTTCTTCTCACGACCTTAGTCAGTCTTATCAATACGGACTTCTTACCCAGCGTCCGCCGACTGGAAATCTCAAGGGCATGGCAGATGCTCAGCGGCTTTCACACCACACCTCCTAAAGACTGGCCTGATATGTGGCTCCCCATGGCTAACACCATGCTCGTGTTAGTGCTCGGAATGTTCTGCTTCTTCATTTTCGGGTTCTTCCTGACGCAGTGGCGGCGCGAGAACGTATCCATCTACCGGCTGCCGCTGTTGCAGCAAATGACGCCGTCGGATTTACTGTTGCTCCGCTCCTTCAGCGATGACGTGAAGTACGTGGCGAGATCGAAAAACCCTCTCTGGATGCTGTTCTTCGGGGCGTACAGTTGGAGCTTCACCTTCGAGGAGTTGATCGTCAACCGCTTGAAATATCTCGGGCGGGTGCGGTTGATAGACGTGGAGCAAGTGAGAGAGGGATTGCTGGAAAAGCGGGGCGTAATATTTATCGTCGGGGTAGTGGGCCGGGAGAGGTTGCGGAAGTTGTTAATCTCGGTCTTCCCCATGCTCCTGCGCAAGCTGCCCGCGCAGGGCGGAGTCAGGCACTACATAGACGCCGCGAAGGACGACGATAAGTGGAAGGGAGAGATCGACCGGGCCATGTCTCTGGCGCGCGTGGTCGTCGTCTTGCTCGGCATGACGGACGGCCTCAAGTGGGAGATGAGCCGTATCACTGACCAACTCAGCCTCGCGGAGAAGACCCTGTTCGTGATGCCGCCGCTCATACGCAAGAAGAACTACGTCGCGCGTTGGCGGCAGTTCATAGACTTCGCGTGCGCGGCCCTCGAATGCGACAGACGGCTGCTGGAAAAGATGAACCCGAAGCGCGTCCTCGCGGCCGTCGTTCGCGGCGGCGGCTTGGTGGTCATAACCGGGAAAGTGAGATCACAGAGGTTCTACGAATCGGCGCTCGACGTGGCTGCACTCCTCGCCGTCGCCGACCCGGGGCAGTCCGGAAAGCTCATCCAGAAGTACCTCAAATAGAGCGGGGCGGGCCGCGCCCTTCCTCACGCCCCGGAAGACCTTCTGAGGCACGCGCGTCTGATCTGAGAGTCCGTAAAAATAGCCCCCGTGAGGTCGGCCCCGCTCAGGTTCGCGCCCTCCAGCAACGCGTCGGTTAAATCGGCTTGCCGGAGGTCGGCCCCCTGCAGGTTGGCGCGGCTCAGGTCGGCCCTGTTCAGCCTGGCGTGTGTCAGGTCGGCCTCGAATAGTATGGCGTCCTGCAACTCGGCCTGCTCCAGATTAATCCCGTGCAGGTCGGCCCTGGGCAGGTTTATCGCGTGCAGATCGACGCCGCGGAAGTCGGCGTCTTGCAGGACGATTCGCGTGTTCCCGTTGAGCAGCCCCGACCTGCCGAGGTATTCCATCAGGACGCTCTTGGATCCCGCGTCAATCTTCGCCAAGACCTCCATCGTCTGCTCCTGTACGTAGGCACGCGTCTCCAACTCGGCCAAGTCCCGCAGCAACGGCTGCACGCGGGCCACATATTCCTGATATACGCGCCCGCCTCCGACCACATACGTAGGCAAGAAATTCGCCGAGATGAACCAAGCCACCGACGTCATCAGGATGATCGCGAGGATAAACCCGGACGACCCGACGAAGATTTCCCTGAACCCCGCGGGCTCGTTTGTGGCAATAATCTTGCCGGTCAGGAGCGCGATTAAGGCCGAGAGCAGAGCCCAAAGGCCGCACCCGAGACTGCCCAACCTCAAGCACCCGACCGCCGAACGGGTGGCGAGTTTGTCCTGGCGGAACCGCTGCCCGAACAGTCCCTTAACGCGCCACCCGAACATAGTCGTCATCAGCGCGACGATGGCGAACATGCTCGCTATCATGAAGGCCATGCGCACGTTCGTGACGCCTTCGAACCTTGTCCCCGATAATTCCGCCGTGGCGGCCGCGAGCGTAGAGACGGCACCGACCACCAGCACAATCCCGGCGAGGACGTAGCAAACAATGGCAACGACGTGTGCCGTCTTTCGGTGGGGGTTCGTGTCAGCCATTCTTCCTCCGTAGGTACACCCTGCGCACCGCGTACGCCGCCGCGCCCATGCCGACGGCGACGGCCGCGAGAAAGAGACTCACCAGTAGTCCGGTCAGACGATTGCCGAGCGGGTCGCCCGGCAGAGGTGAAGAGAAGTAGGGCGTGACGAACGCTACGAAGGCGAGAAACAAGAACACTCCGCCCGACAGTAGCAACGTGAAGAAGAAGATTTTTGCGAGTGAGTCCGGTCGCTCGTGGCGAACGCCCTTAACATACTCGGAGAGAGCCCTCTCAAGCGGCCCTTCGTATTCGTTGCGGCGCAGGGCGTATCGCTCCAACGCCTGTATCTTTCGCGTCGGCGTTCGGAAGCGCTTGGGCAGGTTCACCTTCTCCCAGTAGACGCAGATGAAGGGTTTGCCCAATTTCAAAGCCTCGTCCATCTCGTCGCGTACGTTCGCGGAGTTTAAGGCGGCTTGGCTAATGAACACCAAAAAAAAGGCCCACGCCTTGATGGCCCGGCATATCTCCATCGTCCAGAGGCGGCCGGGTTGAATCTCCCCCCAGTCGTACCAGACCTTATACCCCTGCCTCTCAAGGCGCATGATTTCGGGATGCACAAAATGGCTGTCTCTGCTCGAATAACTAACGAAGATGAACGGGCCGTCCGGCAGTGGCATAATTTATTTGACCGCGGTAAGAGGGCCGCGTGCGACAGTCGGTGCGCGCGCGGCCGGATGGCCTCAGACGCGGAGCGCCGACACACCGACCGCGCGGAGCTACCCCACGCGTGTAGGTGCCCCCGCGGCCTTTCCCTGAATATATGACTTACGGAATCGGATTGTTACTGATCCACTCCGCGACGGCCCAAGAGAAGTCAGTGAACGGCAGGTCGTTTACGTCCCAGTTAAGCTTGGAGCAGATGTTTGGAAGGGCCGACTGAAAATCCTTGTACCTTTGATAGATCAACGCCCCGCCGGGCGTCTTGACCACTCTGGGGTCTACCTCGCGCCGCAGCCAGTTCCGCACGACGTTAATCACTTCCCTCTCGCTATCGTGGTGAACGTCCGGGTCTCGCCCGGCAAGGTCGGAAATATACCTCTGGTAGCGGTACTGTTCGGCGTCCAGCACAAGGAAAACTTTCTCCTCCTGATAGGGCTTCCCGTACTGTTTACAGCCTAAGTCGAGGCCCAGTTCCAGCGGCATGTTGAATCGGGGCAGGTTGTTGACGGGGTCGAGGTCTACGCGGGATATGTCGTGGATGCTGTACTTACACTCGGCTATTAACTCCTGAATCTTCTCCATCCTGCCCCGGCCGGCGTTGCCGTCGTCCTTGGCACACTTGGGCCTGAAGCCCATGTCGTAGACGGCGAAGACTATCGCATAAAAGAGGGGCCGATACCGGTCGTCGAAAGGGCAGTTGATGAAGACGTTCCTCTCGTAGTTTGCCGGGATGGGCGGCGCTTTAGGCATGTGTGAGTCGTGGAAACTTTCTGGTTAAGCGCGGCGTCGGCTAAATCACGAATCTAACGGCGTGCGGCGTTGCGGGAGCTTCTTCTCGGTTCCCCCGCGCCCTCGCCGCCGGTCTCGTCGAACCCCCTCTCGGCCGCCTCGCTGACCGCCTCGCTGACCGCCCTCATGATGGCCTCTCTGGTGGCAGTCACCGGCGTGGAGGTCGGGTACAAGACCTCGCGGGGCGCTCTGGGGGGCGGCGGGTCGGGCCTGTAGGAGACACGCGACTTGACGCGCCCGTCGCGCCCGTGTATGACGAGCGAGACGGCCTCCTTCTTGGCGAGGTTGCGTGCCGCCTCGACCGCTTCCCGCTGCGTGTCGTGCACTGAGCCGGCGCGGCTGCTGCCCTCATTGCGAACGACCCAACAACCCGCGCGCGAAAC
>CAXTRQ010000151.1:10054-14483 GCA_964246705.1 uncultured Pyrinomonadaceae bacterium | reverse complement strand
GATTATCACATCTACAAAAACCATCTCGCACACGTCAGAGAGCTTCTAGGGCGCGGGTATCATCTCAAACCGGGTTTACCAATAGTTCACTGAAGAGAAGGTTCAAGACTGGGTATGTCCATCAACGGCATCGTTGCAATAGACAGGAACGGCAGCATCGGCAAGGGCGGCGGATTGCCGTGGCATTACTCTGCGGACATGAAATTTTTCAGGCAGCAGACGACCGGCAACGCCTGCCTAATGGGCTACAAGACATGGCTCAGTCTGAAGCGTCCGTTGAAAGACCGGCTGAATATCGTCCTGAGCAAGCGTTCGGAGATCGAGTCGCAGGCGTCTGTGGTTGTGCTACGCGATAAGATGTCTGTTCTTTCGGTGCAGAAATATCTCGCGTGTGATCTCTACGTTATCGGCGGCGAGCAAATCTTCCGCGAGTTTCTCGAAGAGGTGGACAAGTGGTTCGTGACGGAGATTCCGCTGGCCGTCGAAGGCGCGGACACAGTTATGCCGGAGAACTTTTTGGAGGGCTTCCGGCTGTCGGAAGCAATCGAGTTGGAGGAAGGCTTGCGCGTTAAGGTCTACGAGCGCGCGTGAACAACCTGAAGCCGTCGCCGCGCTTCCCTCTGCGTCTTTGCGCGAAATCTTTTCTTATTCAAGAAAAAAGTTCGCGCAAAGACGTAAAGGCGTAAAGATTTTGGAATGTGCTTTTAAATTCGAGTTGACGATTGTCACGCGCGCTTGTTGCCGTTCGGTGCGTCGAGTACGTCGTGGCGCGTAATGATGCCTGTGATGCGCCCGTATTCTTCGACGAGGACGGCCTGACTCGTTTGCAGTTGGCGCATGACATCGGCGGAGCTGGCGTCCACGTCAACGACGGGAAAGCTGGCTTCCATCACTTCGCCGACGGTTGCATCCAAAAGCTCGCGGTTGCCGAGGACTTTGGCGAGCACCCGATTTTCGCGTAGAGCGCCGATTGATTTTCCCTCCTCAATGACGGGGATTTGCGTGATGCCGAGTTCGTCCATGCGTGCGAGCACGTCGGCGACGCGCTCTGTGGGCGTGACCGAGATGAGCGACTTGGGCGCGGCCACGGCTTTTGTCTCCGAAATCAAACCGGCGGTAATCTTCTGCGGCGCGAGCAGGCGCTTCTCCTTCATCCACTCGTCCGAGTGATGCTTCGTCAGGTAATGCTCGCCAGTGTCGCAGACGATAAAGACGACCAGAGCGTTCTCGTCGAGCGTGCGCGCTACGCGTAGCGCCGCCGTGCAGATTGTCCCTGACGAGCCGCCGCAGAAGATACCTTCGAGGCGTCCGAGTTGGCGAGACATCTCGAAAGATTCGCTGTCGGTGATGTTAACGACTTCGTCAACGTAGCGCAGGTGGACGTTTGCCGGTATCACCTCCTGCCCGATACCCTCGACGAGATAGGGCGTCACCTCATGAGTCTTGCCCGTCTCCTTGTAGGTTTTAAAGACCGAGCCGTAAGGGTCTGCGCCGATGATGCGGATGTTGGGATTCTTCTCTTTGAGAAAGCGACCCGTGCCGGAGATAGTTCCGCCCGTGCCGAGTCCGGCGACGAAATGCGTAATCTTGCCTTCGGTCTGCTCCCAAATCTCCGGCCCGGTCGAACGATAATGCGCTTCCGGGTTGGCGGGGTGCGAATACTGGTCAGGATAAAACGAGTTCGGCGTTTCGGCGGCGATGCGCTGTGCGGTCGAGACATAGTGATCGGGCGTTCCCGGCTTGGCTGAAGAGGGCGTCACGATCACGTCCGCGCCGAGTGCTTTTAAATATCTGACCTTCTCGACCGAAGCCTTATCCGTCATCACGAAGATACAGCGGTAGCCTTTGACGGCGGCCGCGAGCGCCAGCCCAATGCCCGTGTTGCCGGAGGTGGCTTCGACAATCGTCCCACCCGGCTTGAGCGTGCCTGCGCTCTCGGCGGCCTCAATCATCGCCACGCCGATGCGATCCTTCACCGAATACCCCGGATTGAGATTCTCCATCTTGGCAAAGACTGTCGCCTTGATGCCTTGGGTCAGGCGGTTCAATTTGACGAGCGGCGTCTTGCCGATGAGGCCGAGAATGTTTTCGTAATAGTTCATTAATGTCTCCAGTTTAAAAGCGCGCGTCTTAAAAATTGCAGGTCTATTTATACAACGGGAGCGCGCGGCGCTGCCACTTGAATCCAACGCACGCCTGCGCGACGTATTGCCAAGGGCTGTCACCGTTTTCAATTTTTAGTCTGAAATCGTACAGACATAACCGCTCAGAATAGTGTAGAATTTCAGCAATCTAACGAGGGCGTGAAGGACTTGGAACGAAGAATTTCATTTCGACAAGTTTGAAATTTAAGCTTCGATGCTCCTTCGCACACCCCGGCGCGACCGGCGGTCAGGCGCTCTTTTTAATATTTATCGTAGTATCCTGCAACCTCGCTTATGTTACAAAAGAAGCTCTCCAGCCAAACTTCCATTGTCGCCAACAATACGTTGGTCGCCGAGCGGACGCGGACGTGTCACGGCCTCATTATGGTAGCCGAAGATGACAACGATAATCGTCTGATGCTGCGAACGCTGCTTGAGATGAAGGGCTATCGTGTCGTGGAGGCCAGAGATGGTGAGGAAGCAATCTCAGTGGCGCAGGGCGAACGCCCCGACCTGATTCTCATAGATTTGCAGTTGCCACGTCTCAACGGCTTCGCCGTCACGCGCTTTTTCCGGCATGACGATGCGTTGCGCGATGTGCCCATCATCGTCGTCTCCGCCCATGACCCGGCGAGACACCGCCAGCTTGCGCTCGCCGCAGGCTGTAACGATTATCTGCACAAGCCGATTGATTTTCACCATCTCGAAAAGCTTCTCGACAGCCTTATATCTTCACCAGCCGGTAACTAACCGGGCGATTTCCATGAGCGTGAAACTGTGTGGGGCGGAGGATAGAGTCTCCGCCATTACTGTTTCACTTGTTCGATGCGCTGCGGCAACCGTTCAACATTTAGTATTCAACACCGATGAAGACGCTTCTTCTTTTGCGCCATGCGGAAGCCGCGTGGAGCACAGACAGCCAGAGAGATTTCGCGCGTCCTCTGAACGAGCGAGGGCGCGAGGCAGCGGCGCTCTTAGGAAGCTTGATGCACGAACGGCGCGTGCAGCCCGACCTCATTCTCTGTTCGCCCGCCGTGCGCGCGAGGCAGACCGCCGCGCTCATCATCGAAGCCGCCGCGCTCAAGTCGAAGCAGATTCACGACGCGCGAATTTATGAAGCAGACACAGCCACGCTCCTCGAAGTTCTGGCGCAGATGCAAGATACTATTCGAGAGGCTCTGCTCGTCGGGCACAATCCCGGCCTGTCCGATTTGCTGACCCAACTGACGGGCGATGACAGACACCTGCCTGCGGCGGGGCTGGCCTGCATCTCCCTCGACATCAAAAGTTGGGACGAACCGAGCGAGCGCGGTGGGCAACTCGAATGGTACATGCAGCCGGAAGAGATTGCCTGATCACTCTTCAGCAATCAGCTTGCTAATACGTAATTCGACGACGGAAGGATCGAGGTTCTTTTTGAAGATAATTGTGTGCGGTGGAATCTTCGTCAGCGGGTCGCGGCTGCCGCGCAGTTCGTCCCACGCGGCGATGAGAAAGTTTCGCAGGCCGCGATGTGCAAACTCTTTCAGGCGCTCTTCGAGATATTGCGGCGTCCAGAAGCCGAGTATTTCAAGATAAAATTCCTGACCGGAGGAAGGATGCGCGATGCGGAAGTCAGGGATGAAGGCGCTCGCGCCCAGATCTATCACCTCCCGGCTCGGCTCAAGCTCCCACAGGCTCTCGTGCCGCTGCCAACTCTCCGCGAACTTTTCGATGACCGGATTGGCGTATCCGATGGCGCTCATGTAAGAAGAGCGTAACTGTGTCTGGCGGCTGTCCAATTCAAAATAGGCGACGCTGCCCGGCTTCGTCGAAATCTCCGCGCGCATGCGCCAGTTCTGACAGAGCAGCAGAGCGGGCAGGAAGACTGCCATCTGGATGCCGTATTTCTGCGAGCGGTGAAACATCGAAACCGGCCCGTCGAGTCGAATCTCGTAGCCGCGCGCGGGGCTGCCCTTGATGGTGTGAATCAGGCGGTAAGCTTTAATCGCGCCGAACAGTTCGCGGTAGCCTTCCGGGCTTTGCGGCTCGACCTCAAGACGCATCTCGACCGAACGATAAAGCAGAGCCTGCGCCTGCGCGAGATTGTAGAGGTCGAGCAATTCCGTCGCGGGCAGTTCCTCAAACTCGGAGAGCTTCTGCCGCTCCGGCAAATCGGCATATAGCCCACCTAAGACGACATCAATCGTGCAGTTCAACTCTTTGGCAGCTTCGGCGACAATCTCCGCGCGGAGTTGTTCGTCGCCGATGACCGGATGATGCGCGCGCGCTTTGAGAAAGAGCGC
>CAXTRQ010000151.1:0-10044 GCA_964246705.1 uncultured Pyrinomonadaceae bacterium | reverse complement strand
TAGCTTGGGCGGGCGTTTTGACACCGCCCGCGCGGCGAATCTCGACCGGGTCGGCAGCGACGCCGACCTCGAACGTGCAGCGGTCGGTCAGCAATTTAATCAGGCCGCGCAAAATCCTGTAGCTCGTGCCCGTGCCGACGTAATCCTGCAAAGCCTCTTCCAACTCGGCGCGCGTGTGCCCCGCGTGCTCATTGAAGACGGCGATCAAGTCCGCCGCCTGCCGGAGATAGCTGGCGTCCTTCGTATTGATGTAGCGCGGCTTGATGGAATCGCCGCGCTGCCAGCTAAGCGCAAGATCGGCTGTCAGCATATTTCCCTCTGCCCGGAGCCTGAATCAATCAACGCATGTACCAAAGACGCCCTCGCTTCATTTGCGCCTTTGCGTCTTTGCGCGAAACTTATTTTCTTACTCAAGACAAAAGTTTCACGCAAAGACGAAAAGGCGCAAAGAAGAGGAAGTAACTTCTCAACTATCTGCCGGTCTGAAATCCTTGACGGGTTTTGATTCTCGATACTGTTCGCCGCCGCGCCGCCTGCTGATCTGCTCTTCGGTCGTGTCCTCCGTGACGACTTCATAAAGTATCGCTTCTTTGCCGGGACTTTTGCGAAGGATGCGACCGAGGCGTTGCACGTGCTCGCGCGTCGAGCCGGAGCCGGAGAGGACGACGGCGACGGCTGCTTCGGGGATGTTGACTCCCTCGTTCAAAACCTTCGAGGTCGCCAGCGTCAGCACCTCGCCTTTGTTGAAGGCTTCGAGCCACGCCCGTCGCTCTTTGACCGGAGTCGCGTGTGTGATAGCCGGAACGAAGAATTTTTCCGAGATGCGATAGACCATCTCGTTCTCGGCGGTGAAGACGAGGACGCGCTCGCGTCTGTGGCGCTGAAGCAACTCTGCCAGCACGCGCAGTTTCGAGTCTGTCCCCAAGGCGATGCGCTTCGACTCGCGATAGGCGAACATCGCGCGGCGACCTTCGGGGCTGCGCGCGCTCGCCGCAATGAACATTTGCCAGCCGTGCAGGCCACCCAAACCGATTCCCTTCTCGCTCAAAAACTGTCTGAAGATTTCCCTCTCGCTGCTATAGCGGGCGCGTTCCTCTGCGCTCAACTGCACGTTGATGCGCGCGAGGCTATAATCCGCCAGATACTCGCCCGCCAGTTCGCGCGCCTCACGACGAAAGACGAAGGGGCCGATGAGTTGTTCGAGAAATTGGTCTGCGCCATCGGTGCGCTCAGGCGTGGCGGTGAGTCCGAGACGAAAAGGCGCAATCGCCATCTCGGCGGCGTAGCGATAGACGCTGCTCGGCAGATGATGACATTCGTCGAAGATGATCAGGCCGAATTGATTGCCGAGCCGCTCCATGAAACGAAACGCCGAGGCGTAGGTCGTCACTGTCAGCGCGCCCGTCTCGAAGTAGCCGCCGCCGATGAGGCCGACTTCGGCTTGGAAGCATGAGAGCAGCAAATCGTACCACTGGTTCATCAAGTCAATCGTCGGCACGATGACCAGAGTCGAACGCTTGACCAGTTCAATCGCCATCTGCGCGACGAGGCTTTTGCCCGCGCCGGTCGGCAATACGACGACGCCGCAACGCTCCGCGCGCCGCCATTCTTCAATCGCTTGCTGCTGGTAAGGTCTCGGCTCGACGAGAAGTTTTGTCGGAAAGTCGAACTGATGGTAGGCGCGCGCCGTGTCTTCGTAAGGAATCCGGCGGCGAATCAGTTCTTTAATGATGTGGCGATAGTTCCAAGCCGGAGCGCGCCAGCGCAGCACGCGCTCGTCCCAACGAAACGGGGCGGGCGCTTCCCAAGAAGCGTCCGCGCCGTCCGCGACCAGCGTTCCCGCGTCGAACCGTAGAAGAACAGGCGTCGCACTCATCGCGTTGAAGATTACATCAAACGCGTCTTCGGCTGCGACTGGCTGTTCGTCAAAGGTGTGAACTCTCGGCTCATAACTTATTCGACAATTCCGGCCAGCGCGCCGTCATCAGTAGATTCATGAAGCGGGCGCTGTTGCTCATGTGCGGCGATGACCGTGATGCGCTCGCCGCCGCACGAGCACTGTGCGTCGTCCTGCACCATGCGCCCATCCACGATCAGCGTAAACGCGTGCTCGCAGATGGGACGCTCATCGTTCCACAGCCGTTCCAGCCGCTTGATGCGGAGATTCTCTTTCGTAGTCACGTGTGAAGCCCGTCAGCCTTAGAACGGAATCTCGTCGTCTTCAATCTCTGCGGCTCTGCCCCCGCCGCCCGCGCCGCGATTCGCCGCACCGCCGCCACCGCCTGCACGCGCCGACGAAGCGCGGTCGGCTGACCCTTCGACCTGCCGGACGGGGATGCCCTCGCGTTCAAAGTTCTGTCCGCCGTCAATGAACTGCACATCGCTCGCGTTGAGTTCGAGCGTGTAGCGCGACTTGCCTTCCTTATCCGTCCATTCCTCGACGTGCATCCGCCCCTCGACATAGACGCTCCGCCCCTTCGTCAAATACTTCGAGACGGTTTCGGCCTGCTTGCCCCACACCGTCACGCGAAACCACGTCGTAATGTCCTGCTGTTCGCCGTTCTTATCCTTGCGCCGCTCGTTCGAGGCGATGCTGAAGGTGCAGACGGCTGTGCCCTGCGGCGTGTAGCGCATTTCGGGGTCGCGCCCCAGATTGCCGACGACAATCATTTTATTGAACGACATAATTTTTCCATCCTCTTTCAGATTCAACTTTCCCGCTCGCTTGCGAGCAACGGCGGCTCTAATTCTACACTATCAAGCGCCAGAGCTTGATGTTGCAAACGTGGAACATCGTATCATACGCAACAAAGAATTGTATAGCGACTCTCACTTGAAAAGTGCTCTAACTTTCGGTTGCCTTTGCTTACGCCTGATGCCTCGCCACCTCGACTGAGAGAAAGTCGCGCGCCATCTCTGTGGGTGGAAAGATAGCGCGAGACTGCCGCAGCAGGTCTTCGGGCGTGATGGCGTTGCCTTCGACGTAACGCGGGCTGAAGTGCGTAATGAAGAGAAGCTTCGCTTGCGCTTCGAGCGCGACACGCGCGGCCTCTTCGGTCGTCGAGTGCATGCTCTGGCGCGCGAGGTCTTCGTCCTCGCGTGCGAAGGTCGCTTCGTGAATCAGCAGGTTGGCGTCGCGCGCGAGTTCGACCGCATTGCGACAATAGACCGTATCCGTGCAATAGGCGAGGCTGCGCCCACGCTCGACGGGGCCGCACAACTCGCGCCCGTCTATCTCGCGGCCATCGGCGAGCGTCACGCGCTCGCCCCGTTTCAGTCTGCCGTAGAGAGGCCCGGCCGGGATGCCGAGGCTGGTGGCGCGCGCGACATCGAGGTGACCCGCGCGGTCTCTCTCTGTGACGCGGAAGCCGTAGGCAGGGACGCGATGGGTGAGCGGGCGGCAACTGACGGCGAACTCTGCGTCCGCGAAAACTTCCCCGGCCTCGACCGTGTGCACTTGCGCCGGATACGAAAAGTGCGTCTGCGAATGGTGCGTGCTTTCGCGGATGAACTCCGAGAGTCCAGGCGGGCCGTAGATGTCAATGCGTCCAACGTGCCCGGCCATGCCGCAGGTGGCGAGCAATCCCATCAGGCCGAAGATGTGATCGCCGTGCATGTGCGGGATGAAGATGCGCGTAATCTGGCTGAGCTTCAAATCGCTTTTGAGTAGTTGATGCTGCGTGCCCTCGCCGCAATCAAAGAGCCACACTTCGCCGCGTTGCGGCAGGCGCAGAGCGACGCACGAAACATTGCGCGCCTTGGTCGGCACTCCCGAACTTGTTCCCAAAAAAGTAATCTGCAAAATTCCCGCCCCTATCCGACCCTTTTGTTTTAGTTCTCAATCGAGAGTCCGGCAAGTTGATATTTACCATTGAGACTATAGAGAAAAGAAATTTGTCTTCTTGGCGTCTTGGCGTGAAACTTATTCTTATCGAAGAAAAGAAGTTTCGCGTAAAGATGCCAAGAAGAATTTGAGGTTTGAAAGTTCAGATTGCTTTCTTCTCTATGCCGCTCTGTGTCCTGCGGTGGTCAATCTCAGTTGCCATACGTCCGAGTTCGAGCTTCAAACTTTACGGCTCACGTATGGATTGCCTTTGACCCAGAGACGCCACGGCGCATGGACGAACTCTTCGGCATAATCAATCCCGACGCGCGGCCCTGTGGCAATCTCGTCCGGCTCAAATGTTCGTCCGGCATCCTCAACCCAGACGCGCTCGCCGAGCAGATCGGCCTTGTCGTAGCTGCGATCCAGCCCCATTGCGATACATAGTTTCCCCGGCCCGCTCGTCAAATCGCGTTCGCGCTTCACTGGGCGACGCAGGCGCATCCATTCCAATCCCTCTTCGGGTTCGAGCGCGCGCACGAGGACGGCGTGCGGCGTCTCCGCCCTGTTCGTGACGACGTTGAATTGATAATACATGCCGTAGATGAAATAGACGTAGGATGTGCCGCCCATTCCGAACATCGTCTCGGTGCGCGCTGTCCGGCGGTTGCCGTAAGAGTGCGCGGCTTTATCCTCCGGCCCCATGTAAGCTTCGGTTTCGACAATGAGACCTGAGACGCGCGTGCCGTCCGGCGCGGGGACGACGAGCCGTTTGCCGAGCAATTCGCGCGCGACGGCGAGCGTGTCCGGGCGTGTGTAAAACGCTCGCGCCAATTTGCGCCGCCTCTTCGATTTCAACCGCTTACTCGAATTGTTTTCTGAAATCATTGAACTGCCTTCGGAGTTCCGCCATCTCGCCGCGCAAAGCTTCGACCTCGGATTCGAGTCGCGCCAGTCTCTCATTCTCGGCGCGCACTTCGCGCGTTGCCGCTTCGAGGCGCGGCGCAACTTTAATCTCTTCGACCGCAGGCTCTCCTGCGAGCAGGTGTGCGAAGCGCGCTTCCTTCTGTCCCGCCTGTCGCGGCAGTTTTGTGACGAGCACATGCGGCTCTTTCTGCGCCAGCGCGTCGAGCGTCGTTTCGACTTCCGTGAGGTCTGCGAAATCGTAGAGGCGGTTGGTGCGTCCGCGTATCTCGCCGACGGTCTGCGCGCCTCTGAGCATCAGCACGCACATCACGGCCAACTCCGGCGGCGTCAGACCGAAAATCTCCGGCATCACATGCTTGTACTTGGGAACGCGGCTATCGCTACCGTAAAAGATATAGACCAGATTCTTTTCGCGCAGCGTTTCGAGCGAGCGCGCGACCGTCTTTTCGTCAAACGAAACAACCGGGTCGCGGTTCTGTATCTGGTTACACGCGTGTACGAGCGCGTTCAAAGTGAGCGGATAATAGTCCGGCGTCGTCACCTGCTTTTCAATCAGAGCGCCGACGACGCGCACCTCTACGTCACTCAATATCGGATTCACGAATTTCGCTTTCCTCTCAGAAATTCTCTGGCACAGTTTGGGTCACAGACGAGCCGGAGGAGTTTAACCTCTCCCGGCACGGCGGCGCGAATCACGGCGAGGATTTTTTTGATTTAAGACTGTTTCCGCTCTATTCCCGCTCTTTCATGCGGTCGCCGTGGGCGGGGCGGCTTGCGCTTGTTTCGACGCCTCCTTACAATGCTTCTTGAAACAGTTTCCATGAACAAACAAACCACCGCACTCAACCGTCGAGCCTGTCCATCCGCCGGACGGGCTAAACTTCAGTTCTTCGGAGTGCGACAGGAGGTTTACAGAAGATGAGCAACCCTAATGATCCGCGATATCCGGGCACAGACCCGATTGAGCCAATTGACGATTTGATTTTGCACGACGAAGACGGGGAGACGAAACACGAGCGCGTAAGCTCTTCAGTCCGCGACATCGCTTCACGCATCCCCGAATCGCTCTCGTCCATCGGGCGCGACATCAGTCGCACCATCGAGCGCGCCATCTCGGCGAAGGATGATTACGTCGTGGCCGTCAAGGTCTCGCACGAAGCGCAGGACAAGCTCGACCAACTCGTACAGGCCGGAGTTTTCCGCAACCGCGCCGAAGCAGCCGCCTTCCTCATTGATGAAGGCATCGCCGCGCAAGCGCCGCTCTTCGAGCGCGTCGCGCAGAAACTCTCCGAGATCGAGCGCCTGCGCGCCGAACTGCGTGGCATGTTTGCGAAGCCGGAGTAAGAATCAACGTTGAATGATGGACCTTGAACTGAAAAGCGAAAAGCATTTTTCAAGTTCAATGTTCATCATTTCAGGAGATAGTTTTGTCAACAACCTTAACGCTGCCGAGTATTCCAGTTGAACAGTTCGCGCTAGAGAACGGGTTGCGCGTTATTCTCAGCGAAGATCATTCAGTGCCAGTCGTCTCCGTCGCCGTCTATTACGATGTCGGCTCGCGCAACGAGCGCGAGGGGCGCACGGGATTCGCGCACCTGTTTGAGCACATGATGTTTCAAGGCTCGGAGAACGTGCCCAAGGCCGCGCATTTTCAGTATATCTTTCATAGCGGCGGGACGATGAACGGCACGACTTCGAGCGAGCGCACCAACTATTTCGAGACGCTTCCGGCCAACCAACTGCCGCTCGCGCTGTGGCTGGAGAGCGACCGCATGCGCTCTCTGCGCGTGACGCAGGAGAATCTGGACAACCAGCGCGACGCGGTCAAAGAGGAAAAGCGGCTCAACTACGACAACCGCCCGTACTCGAACGCCTTTCTCCGCTTAAACGAGTTGGTCTACCGCAATCCGGCCAACGCCCACTCAACTATCGGCTCGATGGAAGATTTGGACGACGCGACCATCGAAGACATCCGCGAATTTTTTCGCATCTACTACGCGCCCAACAACGCGGTGCTCTCAATCGTCGGCGACTTCGATTCGCATGAAGCACGAACTCTCGTCGAAAAATATTTCGCCTCGATTCCGCAGCAGCCCGCGCCGCCCGCCGTCAACGTAGATGAACCGGCGGAGGTCGCCGCGCACCGGGAGATTTACAGAGACCGCTTCGCCCAACTCCCCGCGTTGATGTTGGGCTGGAAAGCTCCCGCGCGCCGCGCTCCCGGCTTCTATGCACTGTCGCTCGCCGCAGACCTGTTGTTTGAAGGTGAAAGCTCGCGGCTCTATCAAAGGTTAGTCAAAGATGAAGAGTCGGTCGTCGGCGTGCAGGGCGGTATCGGCGAACGGCGCGGCCCTTCTTCGCTCTACCTCTTCGCCATTCCGAAGCCCGGCCATCCGACCGAAGAAATTCGACGGACAATTGACGAAGAGATTAAGCGGCTGGCGACGGAAGGGCCGACCGCCGAAGAGATGGAGAAACTGCGCAACAATCTTTTGAACGACGTGACGCGCGGTCGCCAGTCGTCGCTCTTTCGCGCGCAACGCCTCGCCGAGTATACGCTCTACGACAACGACCCCAATCTTTTCAACACCGAACTCCAACGCTATCTCGAAGTCACGCCCGAAGAGATTAGAGAAGCGGTCGCGCGCTGCTTGCTGACGGACAATCACTCGCTCATCGAAGTTGTTCCCGCGCCGGAAGCGACCGAGGCCACGCCCGCCTCGCTCGAAGCCGCCGACGAGCCGGAACAGCCGGGCGACCCCTTGCCGCAAGTGCCCCATCCGCCGCCCGCCGACCCGACGCCCACAACCGAGCCTCCCCCGCCGCTCGAACCAATTGCGCCGCGCCCCGAACAACCTGAGCAACTGGCGAATCAACCACAGATGAAGGGATGAACGATGCCACGCTGAACTGAAAAGCAAAAAGCATTTTTCTTAAACTTCATCGTTCATCGTTTAGCGTTCATCGTTTAAAGCATGGAAAATCAAACAGAAACTTTTCGTCGCGAGCCGCCCGCGCCACTTGTCCCCAGACCACTTATCATTCCGGCGGCAGATAAGACGACGCTACCGAACGGCCTGCGCGTCGTCGTCGTCGAACAGAGCCGCCTGCCGCTCGTCAGCTTTCGTCTCGCCTTTCGCACGGGCGATGCCTTCGACCCGCCCGCGCTGCCCGGCCTGACCGACATGATGACCAGCATGCTGAGCGAAGGTACAGGCACGCGCACGAGCAAAGAGTTGGCGGAAGAAATCGCGCGGCTCGGCGCGACCCTCAGTGCCGGGGCGAACTCCGATTACACGACGATCGCAGCTTCGGCGCTCGCCACCTACGGCGACGAAGTGCTGAAACTTCTCGCCGAAGTCGCCCTCACGCCCTCGTTTCCTGAAGACGAAATAGAGTTGACGAAGCAGAACGCGCAGCAGAACCTCATCGCGCAACGCGCGCAGCCCTCTTTTCTCGCCACCGAAACGCTCGCGCGCGTCATCTTCGGCGAGCATCCTTACGCGGTCGTCTCGCCGACGCCCGCCTCCATCGAAGCCCTCACGCGCGAGCATCTGGCAGATTTTCACCGCGCGATGTTCGTTCCCAATAATGCGACGCTCTTCGTCGTCGGCGATGTCCGGCGCGAGCAACTTTTGGAACGCATCGCGCAACTCTTCGGCGACTGGCGACCGGGCGAAGTTCCTGCGGAGAGTTTCCCCGCACCGCCCGCGAGGAGCGAGCGCGTCGCCTATCTGGTTGATCGTCCCGGCTCTGCACAGTCGAACATCGTCATCGCCAACACGGCCATCACGCGCACTCATCCGGACTACTTTCCGATGCTCGTCATGAACACCGTGCTCGGAGCCAACGCCTCTTCGCGTCTCTTCATGAACTTGCGAGAAGAGAAGGGCTATACCTACGGCGCGTATTCGAGCGTCGACGCGCGGCGCTACGCGGGCACGTTTCGCGCCACTTCGGAAGTTCGCACGCCCGTCACGGGCGCATCGCTGAAAGAGTTCTTCTATGAACTCGAACGCATCCGCGAAGAAGAGGTTTCGGAAGAGGAGTTGAATCACGCGCAGACTTTCCTGACTGGAATTTTTACCATCCGTCTCGAAACGCAGGAAGGCTTGATTGACCAACTCATGCAAATCAAGATGCACGGGTTGCCCGACGATTACCTGCACACCTATTGCGAACGCGTCCAGCAGGTGACGCGCCAAGAGATGCGGCGCGTGGCGCGTGAATACGTCACGCCGGACAGAGCCGCCGTCGTCATCGTCGGCGATGCCGATGCGATTCAGAGCGAAGTCAAACCGTTCGCTGAAACAATCGAGTTATACGACAGCACCGGACAGCGCAAAGGCGAGACCAACGCGAGCGCAGGTTAGAGAGACGCGTCGCCGCAGCAGCAGGGCGCATGTCAACAAAATCTTAACGGATGGATATTGGAGGAGAAGCACAAGTGAGTTTGGACGGAACATGGAAACTGCAAATCTCAACCCCTTTCGGCACACACCCGGCGACGCTCGTCTTTGACCGCAACGGCGGCACTTGGAACGGGCACCTTGATTCACAACTCGGCAACGTTCCGCTCAGAGAAGTGACCGGCGACGACAACAGCTTTAAGGCGGTCGCCTCGATGAACTTTCAGGGACGCGATTTTGAAGCCGACGTTTCCGGTCAGGTCGTCGGCGAACAACTCGACGGCATCATTGATGTCAAATTCCCCTTCGCCCCGACCGTCAAGTTCACAGGCCAGCGCGCTTAATCAAGGACGAAGAATTCATCTCGCGGGGTAAAAGCCCGCTCAAACAAAAAACCGCCCGGCGAGTTGTCCAAACGCCGGGCGGAAATCACAGGAGGATCATCTATTACCCGACCGCTTCCCCATCCACGGCCTGAGCGGGTAATTGCTATGCTGATTCTTTCTGATGCTGCCTTCCTGCGCCGCGTTGCCTATAAAAAAGTGACAAGTGAAAACCGAGAAATGACGAGTAAAAACAGCCCCGCTCTCATCATTCTTCACCGATTACTGAAAACTTAAGACTGAAAACTTTTCCCGGTTTTGCTCGTCACTCGTCCTCTCCTTCAGCGTTCGTATTCCAAGATATAGCCGTCGCCGCCGACCGCCCAGCCACGGTTTTTGTCTACGAAGAGGCCGTAGAGATTGCTCTTCGTCCGGCTCTCCTGCTGTACCCACGTCCGCCCGCCGTCGCCGGAACGCAGGATGACACCGCCGCGCCCGACCACCCAGCCTTCGTCCTCGTTGACGAACGCGACGTTGAGCAGCGTGGCGCGCACCGGAGAGG
>CAXTRQ010000150.1:12790-14569 GCA_964246705.1 uncultured Pyrinomonadaceae bacterium | reverse complement strand
TCGATGTTTCCTCTGGGGCTGGGGGTTCGGGACCCGCAGCGATGACTTTTCCACAATCGTTAATTGTGGGCTGTCAAGTGTTTCTCGTCGCGATGATAGACCACTCGTCCCGCGACGATAGTAGCAATAGGAGTTCCGTGCATTTCCCGTCTGTCGAAGGGAGTGTTACGGCTTTTCGACCTACTGCGTGCGGCATCGTACTTACAATGCATGTCAGGGTCAAGGATGGTCACGTCGCCCCATGCGCGTTTGCATAGTGTGCCGCGCCCTTCAAGTTTGAAAATACGCGCGGGATTGACCGAGCAGAGTTCGACGAGACGTTCGAGGCTGATGATGCCCTGATGAACGAGTTGGTCGAGCGCGAGGCCGACGGCGGTCTCAAGCCCTGTGATGCCGAAAGGCGCGTGGTCGAATTCGAGCGCCTTTTCGTCTGCGTGATGTGGGGCGTGGTCTGTCGCGATGGCATCAATCGTGCCGTCGCGTAGAGCTTCAAGGAGGGCTTCCAAATGTTGGCGGCTGCGTAGGGGCGGGTTCATCTTGTAGTTGGTGTCATAGTCCTGCACGGCTTCGTCGGTCAGCGTGAAGTGGTGCGGCGTAACTTCGCAGGTCACGTCGAGGCCGCGCTCTTTGGCGCGACGGACGGCTTCGAGCGCGCCGCGCGTCGAGACGTGTGCGAGATGGACGCGCGCGCCCGTCAGTTCCGCCAACGCGCAATCGCGCGTCGCGTCCGACTCTTCGGCGAGCGCAGGCACGCCGCGCAATCCCAGACGCAGAGACCAATTCCCTTCGTGCATCACGCCGCCCGCCGCGAGCGAATGATCTTCGCAATGGTCAACCACCGTGAGGTCGAAACTGCGTGCATACTCCATCGCACGCCGCATCATGCCGGACGAAGGCACCGGGCGTCCGTCGTCCGTGACGGCGACGATACCCGCGCGTTTCATCTCGCCCATCTCGGCCAGTTCCGTCCCCTTCGAGTTTTTTGTAATCGCGCCGACCGGAAAGACGTTGGCAAGTTGCGCGCGCTGCGCTTGTTCGATGATAAAGCTCGTCACCGCCGGATTATCGTTGACGGGATCAGTGTTCGGCATCGCGCAGACGCTCGTCCAACCGCCCGCGACCGCCGCTGCCGCGCCCGTCTCGATAGTCTCTTTATATTCCGCTCCGGGTTCGCGCAGGTGTGCGTGCAGGTCAATGAAGCCGGGCGCGACGACCAACCCTGTGGCGTCGAACACTTCCGCGCCATCGGGCATTGCGTCGCCGCGACCCAGCAGCGCCGCGACGCGTCCATCTTCAATCAATAAATTTTTGCCGCTGTTGATTCCCTGCGTGGGATCAATCAGGTAGCCGTTGGCGATTAGCAATCTCATCAGGCGATACGTTTCGGTTTCAAAATAAGAGCAGTCTTGCCGTCATCCTTCAATCTTCACCGGAGAGGAATATCGAGGCGTGCAACGCGAGAACATCTTTTCATTCGCCCCGCGCCCCGCGCTCGCCGTGCCCGGCAGCCACCGGGACGAGCGGTTCGTCATGCGACATGTTCTCCGCTTTCGACTGCGCGCTCGGAGCAGGTGCGATAGTATTGAGTCCGCCCGCGAGCAGATAGAGCACTGCCATCCGCACGGCTAGTCCGTTGGCGACCTGATCGAGAATCAGCGAGCGAGCGCCGTCGGCGACATCCGAAGCGATCTCGATGCCGCGATTCATCGGGCCGGGATGCATTACGATGGCGTCGGGCGCGGCGGCACTCAGGCGTTTCAAGTTCAGACCGAAGTGGAC
>CAXTRQ010000150.1:0-12780 GCA_964246705.1 uncultured Pyrinomonadaceae bacterium | reverse complement strand
CGCAAGCTGGGGAAGAAGGCGGACTCCTGCCGCTCGCGCTGGATGCGCAAGACCATCACGACATCCGCGCCCTCGATGGCCTCTTCAATTCTGCGCGCGACCGTCAAATTTCCTTCTTCGACGAGCGCGGCAAATTCAGGCGGTGCGAGCGTCCCCGGCCCGGCCAGCGCCACCTGCGCGCCGAGCTTCGTCAAAAGATGTGCGTTCGAGCGCGCGACACGCGAATGAAGAATGTCGCCGAGAATCGCGACGCGCAATCCTTCGATGCGTCCCTTGTGATGCCTGATGGTCAACGCGTCGAGCAGAGCCTGCGTCGGATGTTCGTGTGAGCCGTCTCCGGCGTTGACGATTGAAGCGCGGCAGATACGCGCGAGTTGGTGCGGCGTTCCTGCCGACGGATGGCGAATGACGATGAGGTCGGGCGACATCGCTTCCAGATTGCGCGCCGTATCGAGGAGCGTCTCGCCTTTCGTCACGCTCGAAGAAGTAGAACTGATGTTGATGACATCCGCCGAGAGACGCTTTCCCGCAATCTCAAACGAGGTGCGCGTCCGCGTCGAAGGCTCGAAGAAGAGATTGATGATCGTGCGCCCGCGCAACGCGGGCACTTTCTTGATTTCGCGCGCGGAGATTTCCCTAAACGATTCCGCCGTGTCGAGCACATGCGTAATCTCTTCCGCCTTTAGCTCCCGTATGCCGAGCAGATGTTTGCGCAAGCTTGGTCTCCATCCGCCAATGCTGTCTGATGCCTACAAAAAAGCGGCCATCGCTGGCCGCCGCTATCTCTCCGCTTCCGCCGGTCGCTCCACGATGGCGACACCCTCTTCCGCGTCAAAATCGTCGAGCATCACTTTGATGATCTCGCTCTTTTTCGTCGCCACGAACTTGCCGACGAAGTCCGCCTGAATGGGCAGTTCGCGGTGCTCCTTGCCGCGATCAACGAGGACGGCGAGTTGCACGCGTCTGGGTCTGCCGAAATCTATTAACTGGTCGAGCGCGGCGCGAATCGTCCGCCCCGTGTAGAGCACGTCGTCAATCAACAGGACGTTTCGGCCTTCCACGTCCACCGGCAAATCGGTGCGGTTGACAATCGGGTTCGCGCCGACGGTCGAAAGGTCATCGCGGTAGAGCGTGATGTCGAGGATGCCGACCGGCGGGCGCTCGCCTTCGAGGTCGGCAATCTTATCTGCAAGACGATTAGCGAGCGGCACGCCGCGCCGCTGGATGCCGACGAGATAGAGAAACCCTGCGCCGTGATTGTCCTCCACAATTTCCGAAGCAAGGCGCGCGAGCGCGCGGTTGATGCGCGGCCCATCCATGATGCGTGCTTTCTCGATGAATTCCATCGGCAAAGATACTAACACAGAGATTGCGACGGAAGAAAGATGTTGCCGTGGTGTGATTATTCCCGGCAGGATTTCGATTCGGAATCCTGCCGGGGATAATCATACTGGCTGCCGAGTATAGGTTTGCGCTTTATCTTTTGGAGGTGGAGGAGGTCAGTTTGAGAAGATAACGATTGACCTCCGCCATCTCGCCTCGCCCTCGGCTTTTTCATTCTTCAGCATTTCTTACTCAAGGGCATTGGGGAGGGGTTCCCAGACTGCTCGCGATGTGGTCGAAGAATTGTTGAAGGGTCACGGGTATGGGCGTGGGCGGTGATTGGAAGTTGGGGGAAATCTGGTCGAGGATGTGCGAGCCGAGTTCGCGGTAACTTTCAAACTGGTCTTCGCTATACATCTGGTCGCCGGTTGATTCATGCGGGAAGGATTTGTGAGCCTGTGAATAGTTGTAGACATCGGCAGGCTCCGTCCCGTTCAGAGAGGCTTTGATGTAGATGATTTGACCGTCTTCAGCTTTCGTGCCACCGGCGTTGTCCACGCAGGAGTAACAGATTCTTCCGATGGCGCAGTAACCGTGGCCGGAGCCTAGCGGCGCACTCTGCGCGAAATGGTCTTTCTTTTCGTAGTGGTTTCTGGGGAAGATGAGAATCTTGTCGAACTTGATGGGTACGCCGAAATCAACGCGGATTTTGCTCATCGCATTGCCCAGACCTTCAAATGTGTAATCGGGGTCGGCGCTTCCGTCGCTGATGACGATGTGATGACAGCGACGCAAGACCATTTCATAAAGTCCGAGATTCTCGAAGTGTCCTCCGTCCGAGAGATAGATGTAAGGATGCTCGTCGTTGGTCAACCCTAAAGCCTCTGCGACAATCGGGCGGGCGGCGAAGCGCGGGCCGGGGCGGTTGTAAGTGTCTTCGCCCGCCCTGCCGGGGTTGCCGAGCCACCAGCCGAGCCGGACGTTGAAGAGCGTGAGTAGGAAGGTCACCAGCGGCGAGGAATGATAACCCATGTTGGGACTCGCCGCCGCGCCGGAGATGGCGGCCGCCGTGCCGAGCGTGATAGCTGTCTGCGTGCCGGGGTTGTAGCTGTACGAGCGCGAATCTCTGTAGCCGACGCAGTAGCTACCGGAATGCAGCGGCGAGAAGGTGAACGATTCGGCCTTACGGTTTTGCCACGCGAGGTCTTCGCCGCCGACGAGATTGAGCGTGGCGTTGACGATGTGAAACGGCTTGCATAAATCCGCGTGCGTGAAAATGCCCGGGTAGGCGAGTTCGAGAAGCAGACGGTTGAGGCGCAGTGTTTCAACCTGCGGGTCTTGCTTAAGCAGAGACTCTATCTCTTTAGTCAAAGTCACGTTCGGAAAACGCTTTTTATCGTAGATAGATGCGCCTTGAATTATTCCGTTCAAGTCTCTCACCAACGCGTCGCGCAAATCATCTTCCATGATAGTGTTCGGCGGGTTTTGCGGAGCATAGCGGTCGAGAAGCGACAGGGTCGAGGGCGATAGGTGCTCGCGCACGTACCTCGAAATCGGATTTGAATCTTCATCGGTAGCGGTTTGCAGCTTCGTCGCCAGAAGCGTCAAGCCCACGATGCTCTGCGGGTTGAAGAGTCCTGTGCGAAGTTCCAACATCTGTAGGTTGTCTTTGTCGTCGAGTCCGGTGAAGGGGTTCGGTTTTCGCTCCAGTACGCTGCGCGAAGCGCCCATGTACGCGCGAATCAGGCGGTCGCGGTAGGCCGCGTGAAGCGAGAACTTATTGATGTTAACCCAGAAACCCATCACCACGCCGAGCACGGCCAACGAAAGCGCCAGACCGAGCAGCAACCACCCCGGCGCGTTGTACAGGACGGTGAGAAAATCGGCGGTGTGGTAAGAGAAGAACGGGATGTCGGGCGGTTGGTAGGGCGTCCTTAAATAGACCATCAAGCTTTTAATGACCCACGTCGAGGCGAGCGAGAAAACAATCAAAATAAAAGCCGTGAAGATGACCGCCGCCAACGGCAGCACCAGACCGCTCAGGCTGTCGAGCATGCTTGCTTTACCTTCCGCGTCGTCGTTCGCCGCCGTCTGCGAACTGCGTCCGAGCACGAGCGTCATCAAACCGGATGTTGCCCCCAGCGATAAAAGCGAGACGGCGGTCTTCGTTCCATAGAGCAACAGCGGCGGCCCGAAAATCACCAGCACGCTGACGACACTCCACAACGCGCTGACAATCAACATCCAAGCTCCTGTGCGCGCCAGCCATTCACGGTCGGCGTCGGTCGTGTAATAGCTCGCCAGCCCGACGAAGATGGTCACGGCAATCAGCACCAGAATCAAAAACAGCGGTGCGCCGAAGCACACGTAGAGCGCCGTCTGCGTTAAGTCGGGATTCGTCAGGGTGGCCGACGTGCCGGGATGCGGAAACATATTTTTAGCCGCGAGCCATGTGAACAGTCCGCCGAGTCCTCCGGTCAACATCGCTGTGACGAACTCCCAGATGGTCAACCGCCGCAGCCGCACCCAAAGAAGGGCGACGATCAACCCGCCGAGATGCAGCAAGACGCCGAAGAGGATGAACCCAAGCGCGGCGTGCAGCTTGAAGCGTCCTAACACGATGAACTCCAAATCGTTGAGGTTGGACGGCAGCCACGCGTAATAACCTGTGATCAGGAAAGCTAAAATCAGAAGCGGCACGAGGCAGCAGATGATAAACCAGCCTTGAGATTTGAGTTTGGAAGGATACGTGCTGCCCTCGCTTGGCGGGTCTGCGAGGCTCGGACGGTTCGCGTAGATGTAGGCGATAGCGAGCACCCCTGCGACCACCGCGATCAAGAAGACGATTTGTCTGACCGACGGTTCCGGCTGAAGCAAAACCACCGCCCCCCCCAATCTGGGAATCATCAACACCGCCAGAATGAGCGGGACGAGCACGAGCCAGTTCAGCATCAAATTTCTGAAAAAGATTGCCACCAGCGTCCAAGTGTCCGCCGAGGTCAATCCCAGTTTCGGACTCATGTAGTTGCTGTAACTGCGAAGATGTTTGACCGGCTCCGGTTCGGGCTGAAGCGGCGACTTGGGCGGAGGATTCCGCAAACCATCCTGCACACGTCTCAACCCGTGACGGTGAATCCATGCCGACAGCCAACTGCCGAGATACCCGCCGCCCGAAACGGTCGAGAGGTAATCGAATTTTCCGAGCAGTTCCAAGCGCGCGAGACCCTGCAAGATGCCGAGGCCGAAAGTCGCGCTGCGGATGCCCCCGCCGGAGAAACACAAGGCCGAGCGTTTGACGTTGTTCACGTGGAGCCACTTGTAAAATTCGGCGGTCATCGCCGAGTTGATCTTCTTGCTGCGCTCCTCTTTATCCTCGATGTCGGCGAACAATTCTTTCGCCTCAACAAGTCGCGCGGCGACGTACTCATCGGGGATGGCCGGTTCAACCTTCTGTTGATTGTATTCTTCGATCAGGACTCGATAGAGCGGGAGGGGGCTATTTGACATAGTTGCTCCAAATCAGGCTGAGAATTTTTCAAGGAAATCGAACAACGTGCTCGTGGTTTATGAAACTGCGTTTGCTCGGATGAACGAACCGCGAGGATGGCAAGATTCCAGAAAGCGTGCGGCACAGGTCAGGCGACCCTGTGAACGCGGGCACAATAATCTTTACTGTTTGGTAAAGTCAATAGTTGAGCCTTTTGGTTGAATTATTCGATAGCATGGTGACCGAAACAATCTGCGCGCAGGCGTCGGAGAAAGAATGCACCGATACGCACAGGACGCGTGCGCGGATGCCGCATCTTATGTGAGGAAACTTCCGGATAAGGCTGTGGCGAAGCGTGCGGCGCGCGCGTTGCAAGGGATGTCAGTGGAATGGCGGGACGTTCATCAATTTCCAGTTTTCTTGAAGACGCTCTCAGGCGCGGTCGCGCGACGGCTTTTGTGCAACGGCGCGGGTTGAGACTCTCGCGCTGGTCTTACGTGCGTGTGGCGGAGACGGCTTTTCAGTTCGCGCGCGAGTTGGAGGCGCGCGGCATCGGGAAGGGCGACCGCGTGCTGTTTCGCGCGGAGAACAGCGCCGAGTGGGTGGCGGCCTTTTTCGGGTGCGTGCTGCGCGGCGCGGTCGTCGTGCCGCTCGATGTCGAGAGCGCGCCGGATTTCATGGCGCGCGTCGAGCAACAAGTTCTCGGGAAACTGCTGCTCGCAGACGGCGCGGCCGCACATGAAACTTGCGCTGATGTGCCGTCCCTTCGTCTCGAAGATTTGAGCGCGACGGTGGCGCGCCATTCCTCTTCGCCATACGCAACGGCGGAAGTGAAGGAGAATGATGTTGTCGAAATTATCTTCACGTCGGGCACGACCGCAGAGCCGCGCGGCGTCCTCATCACGCACCGCAATCTGCTCGCCAATCTCGCGCCGCTCGAAGAAGAGTTAAAGAAATATCTTCGCTGGGAGCGCATCGTTCATCCGCTGAGATTTTTGAACTTGCTGCCGTTAAGCCACGTCTTCGGACAGTTCATGGGCATCCTCGTGCCGCAACTGCTCGGCGGCGAAGTTTACTTTCAGGACTCTCTGAACCCGTCCGAAGTCATCGAAAATATCAAGCGGCAACGTATCTCGGTGGTCGTCACAGTGCCGCGCCTGCTCGACACGCTGCGCGAATCCGTCGAGCGGCGCGAGCGCGCGGGCGACTCGCCGTTTCGCCAAAAGTTCGAGCAGGCGGCACGGCTTTCTTATCTCAAAAGGATGTGGGTCTTCAGGAAAATCCACCGCCGCTTCGGTTGGAAGTTTTGGGCTTTCGTCTCAGGCGGCGCATCGCTCGCCACGGAGACTGAGACTTTCTGGCGGCGGCTCGGCTTCGCGGTGGTGCAAGGCTACGGGATGACGGAGACGGCTTCGCTCATCACGGTCAATCATCCGTTCAAGGTGGGGCGCGGCTCGGTCGGAAAAACCTTGCCCGGACAGGAGATAAAAATTGACGAGCACGGCGAGATTCTGGTGCGCGGCGCGAACGTCTCGCCCGGTTATTGGAGCGGCGGCGCGGAAGCACTGACCGACGCAGACGGCTGGCTGCACACGGGCGACATGGGCGAGATGGACGCCGAAGGCAACATCTATTTCAAGGGGCGCAAGAAAGAGACTATCGTCACGGCAGCGGGCTTGAACGTCCACCCGGAAGACCTCGAAGCCGCTCTCGGTCGCCAGCCTGAAGTGAGAATGTGCGCCGTCGTCGGTCTCGAAAACGGGCGCGGTGAAACTGAGCCGGTCGCCGTGCTGATAATGAATGGAGAGCAAGTTGACCCGGCTCCGGTGATTGAGCGCGCCAATCAAATGCTGGCACGTCATCAACAAATTCGCCGCTGGCACGTCTGGCCTGAAACGGATTTCCCGCGCACTCCGACCCACAAGATACGCAAGCGTGACATCATCAAAGAGTTGGGAGCGGAAGGCGGAAAGATGAAAGAGGCCGATGGCAGCGACAATTTCATCATTCATCCTTCGTCCTTCATCCTTCAATCCGTCGCGCGCATCGGCGGCGACGCGCCCGCGCGGCTCGACGGCGCGGCGAAACTTGCGACCGATATGAAGCTCGACTCGCTCGGTCGCGTCGAACTTTTGAGCGAGTTGGAAGACCGCTACCAGATAGAAATTGACGAGGCGGCCTTCACAGCCGCGACGACGCTCGGCGACATCGAAAAGCTCGTGCAGCACTCCGCGCCGGAGACGGACGCGGCGGCGCAATATCCCTACCCGGCTTGGACGCAGAGCACGCCCGTTAGGTGTCTGAGAATTGTGCTTTTCTATACGGTCGTGCTGCCCATCACGTCCGTGTTGTGTTGGGTGCGCGTCGGCGGCACGGAGAGGTTACGTGATGTGCGAGGCCCCGCGCTCTTTGTCTCGAATCACATCACGTATTTCGACCATGCGCTGATTCTCTCGGCCTTGCCGGGTCGCTTCCGCCGCAACTTTGCGATTGCGATGGAGGGCGAACGTCTGCGCCGTTGGCGTCGCCCGCCGCAGGATACGCCTTGGTTCACACGCCTGCGCCGACTCGTCCAGTACGTGCTGGTCGTAACAATATTCAACACCTTTCCGCTGCCGCAGAAGAGCGGCTTTCGTCGCAGCTTCGCCTACGCGGGCGCGTCCGTTGATCGTGGCTACAGCGTGCTGGTCTTCCCCGAAGGCACGCGCACGGAGGACGGGCGGCTCAATCCATTCATGACCGGGACGGGGCTGCTCGCCGCCCAACTGAACGTCCCCGTCGTGCCCGTGCGAATTGACGGTCTCTCCGAACTGAAGCTTGCGGGACGGCGCGGCTTTGCGCTGCCCCATCGAGTCGGCGTGTCGTTCGGCGAACCTGTCACCTATCCGCCATATACGGAAGCGACGATCATCAGCGCCGATTTGCAGCAACGCGTCTCAACGCTCTAAATTTAAAACCCTGAATCTTCAACCACTCAACTTCTCGTTTTCTTCGCGCCTTTGCGCCTTCGCGCGAAACTTCTTTCTGACTTCAAGACAAAAGTTACGCGCGAAGACGCAAAGGCGCGAAGAAGAAGAAGGAGAAGGAGAAGTGACGAACCGGGCGGGAAGGTCTTTGACATGATTTTAGCCGCTCTGTTACGCTCGTCGGCGCAATTGTTCTCATTCCCCTTACGCAAGTTGCGTGGTCGCGAGTCTACGTTCGAGACGGTCGGACGTTCGGCTCGCGTGCGTCAATCTTAGTCCATGCTCTATCGCTCTATCTTGCGCCCCCTTCTATTCAGGCTTCCGCCGGAGACGGCACACGAGGTAGCTTTGCACGCGCTCTCTTTCGCACTCAAGACAGAATCTTTGCAGCGCATTGCCCGCCGGAGGTTTGTGCGCCAGCCTTTCGGCAAACTCGTGCGCTTCGGTCTTTCCTTCGCCAACCCGGTCGGACTCGCGGCGGGCTTCGACAAAAATGGCGAGGTGATGCGAGAGATGTGCGCGCTCGGTTTCGGATTCGTCGAGGTCGGGACGGTGACGCATCTCGCACAGGCGGGCAATCCGCGCCCGCGCCTTTTTCGCCTGCCCGCAGACCGCGCGCTCGTCAACCGTCAGGGCTTTAACAATAAGGGCGCAGCCGCCCTCGTCGAACGCATCGAGAGCCAGAGACCTCCTTGCGTGCTCGGCGTCAACATCGGCAAGAGCCGTGCGGTTGACATCGAAGAGGCGACGGCGGATTACCTCGCCAGCTTTGCGCTCGTCCGCCCGCACGCCGATTACGTGACCATCAACGTCAGTTCGCCGAACACTCCGAGCCTGCGCGAACTGCAACGCGCAGACCGTCTCTCCGCGCTGCTTGAAGCGATTCAGAGACAGAACCGCGAGATGGCCGCGCGCGAGGGGCGCGCGGCCGTGCCACTGCTCGTTAAGGTTGCGCCTGATTTGCAGCAGGGCGATTTGGAGATGATTGTCGACGTGTCGCGCCGCGCCGGAGTCTCCGGCATCGTCGCAACCAACACGACGACGAGCCGCGACAATTTGCACACGCCGCCCGCGATTGTCGAAGCTTACGGCGAAGGCGGCCTGAGCGGCGCGCCGTTGCGCGCTCGTTCGACGCGGATGATTGCCGCGCTCTACCAATTGACGCGCGGCTCGCTGGCGATTATCGGCGTCGGAGGAATCTTCAACGCCGCCGACGCATGGGAGAAAATTTGCGCCGGAGCTTGTCTGGTGCAACTCTACACAGGCTTCATCTACGAAGGCATCGGCCTCGTTCGCAAAATCAACGACGGTCTTCGAGAATTGCTTGGCCGAGATGGATTTCGCACCCTCGATGAAGCGGTCGGCTGTCGCGCCGCAGAACTGTCCGACACTTATTCTTCTTAGCGTCTTTGCGTCTCCAGCGTGAAACTTTTTCGCTCGGAAGAAAAGAAGTCTCACGCTGGAGACGCAAAGACGCAAAGGAAACATTGGCAGGTTTTGCACTGGACTCTAATTTTTTGTAGGAGGTGATGATTTAACTTTGAGAGCTAAGTCTGCGAAAGACCTATTGATTGTCGCGCTCGATGTTGAATCCGTCGAGGAAGCGCGGCGCGCGTTCGAGACGCTACGTGAACACGCCGGGACTTTTAAGATCGGATCGCGGCTGTTCACCGCTGCCGGGCCTGCGATTGTGCGCGAGATTGTCGCAGCGGGCGGGCGCGTCTTTCTCGACCTGAAGTTTCACGACATTCCAGACATCGTGGCGGCAGCCAGCACCGAAGCCACACGGCACGGCGTCTCGATTTTCACCATCCACGCCGCTGGCGGAAGCGAGATGATGCGGCGCGCGGCTGAAGCGTGCGCGGAGACGGCGGCGCGCGAAGGCATCGAAAAACCTTACGTGGTCGGCGTCACTGTTCTGACCAGCGCGAATGAAGCGACGTTGGTGGAGACGGGCGTCAGTGTTTCTTCGATAGTTGAACAAGTTACGAAGTTGGCGCGACTCGCAGACAGTTGCGGCACGGATGGCGTCGTCGCCTCACCGCACGAAATCGCTCCGCTGCGCGAAGCGGTTAAGCGTCCCGGCTTCATCATTATTACGCCCGGCGTGCGCCCGCGCGATGCCGCGCACGACGATCAGAAACGCGTGCTGACTCCGGCTGAAGCTGTCCGCGCCGGAGCCGACTTTCTCGTTGTCGGTCGCGCCATTCTCAAAGCGTCCGACCCGGCTCGCGCCGCGCAGGCGATTATTGAAGAGATGGAAGAAGCGCAAACAGTATTTCAGTAATCAGTTTTAAGTTTTCAGAATAAAAGCGCAGCAGGTCTTTAACTGAGAACTGAAAACTTTAAGAAGCTATGACTCTTGAGTATGTGAAACAAGGGGGCGGCGCGCCGTTTGTTTATGTCTCCGGTGTGGACGGCACGGGCAAGCTCTTTTACAGGCAGGCCGAAGACCTCGCGCGCGACCATACGGTGATTTCGTTTCCGTTGCGCGGGCAGGGTCGTTACAGAATGGAGCAGCTTGTCGAAGACCTCGCGTGGATTGTGGGCGATGCGGGATTCGAGCGCGCGACATTTTTGGGCGAATCGTTCGGCGGTCTGCTCGTTATGTCTGCGGCGCTCGCCCGACCCGAAATGTTTGAACGAATGATTCTCGTCAACACGTTTCCTTATTTCGTCCAGCGCGCCAAGATTCATCTCGGCGTCACGCTCTTTTCGCTGCTGCCCTATCCTCTGATGAAAGCGCACCGCACGAGAGCCGCGCGCCACGTTTTGTTCAGCGACGACGTGAGCGATGAAGACCGCAGCACCTTTCGCCGCCATACGCGCATCGTGCCGTTCGAGGGCTATCTGTCGCGCCTGAAAATTATTCGTGATACGGACATACGCGCACGCCTTTCCGAAATCAAAGTCCCGACGCTCGTCGTCGCAGGGACGGCTGATCGCTTGCTTGATAGCCCCAGTGCGGCAAGAATGTTGGCGGAGAAAATTCCGCGCGCAAAGTTGAAACTCCTCGAAGGCACAGGCCATACGGCGCTCCTCTCCGGGCGCGTGCGTGTGCGCGAATGGCTCAGGGAGTTTGAAGATATTTAAGCCAAGTGCGGAAGCTTTCGGAACGACGCGCGGAGGCGAGACGTGTAAGAGCGGTCGGCGACGCTCGGCGCACGCCCGGAGGGCGCGCTCGTGTTCGACCGCAGAGTAGAGCAGGGTCGGCGGAGTTTTCCGTCCCGGTAGCGACATGTAAGTTCCGTCGAAATGTTAGGTAAAAGGGGAGACAACTTTTGAATCGAAAAAAAGAATGGCGAACGGCAATGCAGGTGTTGGCGCTCATCTCGCTGACGCTCTTCGCATCAGCCGGAGCCTTCGCGCAGAACAATCGTAACCAAGCCAACGTCAGCGCAAGCGGTTTCTCCCCCGCTCCTTATCGCATCGGCGAGCGACTCAGTTACAACGTCTCCTTCTCAAACTTTCCGACCGCCGCGCATGTGGAAATGCTGGTCGCCTCGCGCGGAGCTTTCTTCGGACGCGAAGGCATCGAACTGCGCGCACACGTCGAGACCATCGGGATCGTCAGCGCCGCCCTCTATTCCATCAATAATGATTACACCTCTTACGTTGATCCGGCGACGGGGAGTCCCTTCCATCTTCAACAGGCGATTCGAGAGGGCGCACGTAGCGCCAACTTGTCGAGCGACTTTAACCAGACTGCCGGAACGCCCGACCCTCAGACACGCCAGTTGGCAAACTCTTTTCCCGGCACGTACGATTTCCTCTCGGCTCTCTATCGCGTGCGCGCTCTGCCCCTCGCCGAAGGCGCGATTTATCATCTCACTCTGAACGAATCCGTCCTCTACGATGTCGAATTGAAAATCGCTGGCCGCGAGACGGTCAAGACCAATATCGGCTCGTCGAGCACGATCATCGCGCAGGCACGCGTGCCCGGCAATAAGGAAGCCAGCGACTATCGCGTGCGTATCTATTTCACGGACGACGAGCGACATCTCCCTGTGCTCATCACAGCGCAACACCCTTCCGGCGAGATTCGCGCGGAACTCGCCAGCACGGAAATGTTGAACGAGCCTTCATCTCTGACCGGCGCGATGGCTGACCCGGCGACCCCTGTGCAGCCGCCCGGCACGAGCATTCCGCTGTCGCCCGCGCAGGCCGCAGGGGGCGGGCTGGGAAATCCCGGTGTGGTCAACCCGAATACAGGCGCGATTGGAGCGACGCCGGATGTGTCCGGTATCGGCGCGTCCGAATTGCCCTTCAAGCCCGGCGAGCAACTTAATTTCAACTTCTTCGCGGGCACCGGCGCGCAACCCATCGGCACGGCCTCGCTTCAAGTGCGCGCCCGCGCCCGTTATTTCAATCACGACGGACTACTGCTGACCTCTCTGATGCAGACCACGGGCGCTGGCCTGCGCCTCTTTCCCGTCAACGATCAAATCAACTCTTACGTTGACGCGACGACGCTGCTTCCCTTCCAGACCGAGTTGCGTCTACAGGAAGGACAACGCCGCACTAACTGGGTAGTCTCGGTCGAACAGGATCGCGGCAACGCGCTCTTTAACGACGGCACGCGCGTCGAGATGCCGGTTGCGACGCATGACCTCATCTCAGTCTTTTACGCCCTGCGCTCTTTCGACCTCTCAGTCGGACGCCAGAACCGCGTCTCGCTGCTCGTCAACAAGCGTCCACGGCTGCTCGTCGTCACGGCGCTGCAACGTGAAACTATCGAACTCAACGGGCAGAGAATCCCCGCCGTCCAACTCTCTCTGACGACGAACGAGCCGCAGAGCGAACGTTTCGCTTTGCGGCTCTGGGTCAGCACTGACCGGCGTCGCCTGCCGCTGCGCCTCACGGCACGAACCCCACTCGGCCCCATCCGCGCAGACCTCGCCATCATCCCCGTCGCCGTTCAATGAAGAGGAGCCGGAGACATTCACTCAAGCTTTCCTCCTTCATTAGCCACTTGGCGTCTGTGCGTGAGAATAAATTTCACGC
>CAXTRQ010000149.1:0-14755 GCA_964246705.1 uncultured Pyrinomonadaceae bacterium | reverse complement strand
GTCTAAATCATAGCCGCTGATGATAAGCTTTACGGATGAATCAATGCCCTCATTGCGAATCATCAGAGCAACAAACCAAATCCGGCCATACCCGCACCGGCAGCCAACGCTATAAGTGCAAAGAGTGTCAGCGCATTTACACGCCGGAACCGAAGCCACTCGGCTACCCCGAAGAGACCAAGCGCGAAGCGGTACGCCTCTACCTCGAAGGCACGAACTTTCGTCGCATCGGGAGAGTCTTAGGGGTCAATCACCAGTCAGTCGTTAACTGGGTCAACTCTTATCACGCCGCGCTGCCTGCTGCCGAGCAATCCAAGACTGCTGTCGAGACGCTAGAGATGGATGAATTATTCACTTTCGTCGGCTCAAAAAAAGGCAAGCCTACATTGTCACTATCGTCGAGCGAGCGTCGCGCTGCATCGTCGCATGGGCAGTCTGCGAGGCGCGGACGCCGGAACTGATGCAGTCGGTCGTGGATGCTGCGCCGTCGGCGCAGAACTACTACAGTGATGCCTTCAACACTTACAGAGAGTTGTGCTGGTGGGGCCAGCACACCGCAATGTATGACAAGAGTCAGACCTACTCAGTCGAGGGCACTAACGCTGACCTGCGCCACTATCTGGCTCGTCTGGCGAGACGTTCACGCTGCTTCTCGCGCTGCATCCTTGCACTGCGTCGTGCAGTTGACTTGTTCGTCCGCTGCTACAATGCACGTCAGATACGTAAACGCAAGTATCCGCGCTACCCTGCGCCACTTGCAGCTATGATTTAGACACTCCCACATCCATAAAAAGCTTGACAAGATATTCTTTCAGAATTAACTTTTTACCGCATTTCGGTTTGGGGTATCAGCGCAGTTGGTAGAACCTGCTAACGGTGTTTTCCTAAGCGTTAGTCTCACTACCTACCATTAAAAGTACTAAGTTGACCTGACCCTTCAGTCGCAGGGTGAAAGCTTTATTAACCGAACCGTCGATATTTCACTAAGGCCGACAGACACGAGATATCTTTAAGTGTAAGGGCCCCGGCATGTTCGACCCCAAGTTGAGTTTGTTGTTGCGTTTAGGTAAAAGGTCTTAGTCCCATCACGAGACAAGCGGCCCTCCGACACACCTTTCAGTAGCGTCTCAATGCTAGCTAAAGTTACCTTCTGGTGAATTATTGCCCCAAGAGTGCTTAGCGAATCCTCAACAAATGAATAAATAGGCAGCTCAATGCAAAAAGACATAGAGTTAAATCCAGTCACTGACGAAGGGCCGGAATCCCCACATGACTATTTACAAAAATGGAGTCTCTCGCGAAGAGCGTTTATAACGTTAGGTGGAACCACACTGGGCGGCATTCTGATAGGGCGTACGGCCGAACTCTTTGGCAGCACGTCCAACGAAAGTTGTAGTCTGGATCGTACCGTTGTACGTGCCGAAGATTTACTGGTACTTACCTTCCGCTTCATTAATTTCAGCTGCGTCCCGAATACCGCGAATCCGCTTCAGATATCACGCCTTGATAAGTCGAAGTCAGCTTACATCGTTGTGGAATTTCCGCCGCAGCACATAGCTGAGGAACTGATTGAGGCGTCGAGCGAGCAGGGCAATTACTTCCCATTCAACAGGGCGCTTTCTGCCCGGGCTAGCGACGAAACCCTCCTCGTCTTCAGGGTCGATAACGATGATTTCATAAATTACAAGCTGGAGTCCCTCCTCACAGAGATGACAGTTCGCCCTCTACAGGTTCCTCCGAAGGTGTTTGAGGCCGACAATCTCAATGTCGAGAAAGATGTGGTTGCGTTCAACGACTACTACGCTAAATATTTCAACGGCCAGATTCCCATTACGCGCATTGAAATCCCATTCCGCCTTTCGCTCTCTCCGGAAGGAAATATCTCCTTATACCATCAGGACCTGTCGCGTCCCTTGTCCGGCGACCGCGTACCAGTCTGGCATACATTCCTCGCAGAGCGCCGCACCGGCATCGGAACCCCGCCGAAGGCAAACATTAAGCTCCTTCCTCTGGCCGCCAGAAGCGGGTGTTCGCCTTTCACTTCCAGCCAGTTAGCCCCGCTCGATTACACGAAGCGCCAGGTTGTCGGGCTCGCTCACATGACCGGTGAGAGGGTGAAGGCTGATCGGCTCATCCTTTCCTCTTTAGGCGGATCACTTATTTCAACGTTTAGCGTCCCGAGAAAAATTGTCGAGAGCAAGAAAGAGAAGGGATATTCACTGACGAGTTGGGAGCAGCAGACTATTTGGGGCCGGGACCAGTACGTCCGGGAGGCGTTTGCGGGCTTTCTGTATCCGTACGGCCACCGCGCGACCTACGAGATAATTACGAAGCGCGTCATACGCCCCTACACCGACGGCGCAGAAAATGCCGACAAGGTCGCGTTCCTGGAACGTCAGCATTACGTCACCGTGCTTGATAGTGATCTAGCGATGGACGCACCTGGCCAGTCCCCAGTCGGTAATCAGATAGCCTTTAAGCGAATTTTATTGAGGGAGACTAGAAGCCCCCTCCTTGACACCCCGGAGAAGGCGAGCAATCTGATAGTCAGCACCGCGACCGGCCCGGGTGAAACAACGGCCCGGGCCGTCGGCTGCGAGAAAGCGGCGGAAAGCGAAAATGTCCCTAAAGCATTCTGGCTCCGCGAAGCATTTTCTCTGGCTCCGGTCACTTTGGGCGCTTACGCCAGCGATCACGCTAACGGTAAATCCGATGTAGGCGCCCCGCTCGTCTTTTACATGGTCACCGTGAGTCCTGATGAATACGAGATCATTAAAAAGGAGTACGACAGGTTAAATCGCGTGGACATGAACGGTCAGCGCATCGCCTACGCGCCGCGCGTCGCCGTCACGAATGACACGACCATACTGTCCACGGCGGCTATACGTCTGAGCACCAAGTACACCGGAAAGACGCCCGCCCCGCCCATAGCGAGAGTAGGCGCGGGAGAGGCCCGCTTCTTAATGGCGTCATCCGTGAACCATTCGCCGGCCGTCGCGAACGCGCCGGAGGATGACGCCCGTGCCCCTTTCCACCCGATCATCGAATCCGCAGAGGTGAAGCTCGACGCCGTCAATCAGATGTTCGGGCAGGAAACTACAACGTCGATCAAGTACGCGCAGCAGTATAAGGATAATTTCTTCGGCCCTAAAAACGAAGGATGCGTGTTCGCGGAGATAGACCCCGGGGCGTGCAACCCACCCGGCGTCGATTTCACACAGCTCGGCGACAGGTCAGTCGGCCTGGCGACGCCGAACATGACCTTCGTAGGGTTGTCCGCCCTCACCGGCCCGATCTCGGCAGACGTGAAGGCCGCCGCCAGCAGCGCCGCTACCGCCATCAAGCAGTATGCCGAGTCCAAAGTTGATCTGACCAACCTGTTCGGGGACGCAAAAATATTTGGGGTAATATCATTGAAGGCAATCTTGGATAGTTCAGGAGTGTCTCTTCCAAAGCCGAACGACGTCTCTCTACCCAAGGTGCCCGGGCTTGTCGCCAGAGTCGAGCGGACGGGGCCGCAATCCGTTGACATGATAACGGAGTTTAGCTGGGGGACGACCAACCTCAAGTCAAACCTGTTCTTCGAGCCTGGCCCAAAGAAGTCTCTCACCATTCAATCCATCACCAGAGTTCCTGTCGACAGAGGCGGGGCCAAATCCCCGCAGCTCACGATCGAATCGAAGCTGAATGATTTCGCCTTAAATCTGTTTAAGATTGTCATCATCAAATTCGAGTCAATAAGTTTTCGCACCGAAACCGGCAAGAGCGCCAAAGTTACGCCTAAGATTGAGGGCATCTCATTTAACGGTGAACTTGAGTTCATTCAAAAGGTCACCAGCGCCTTCAGTTCGTCCGACGGCGGCGGCTCCGGCGGGACGAAAAGAAATCTGCCCAAAATAGAGATCAGCTCCTCCTACATCTCGGCTAAGTACTTTTTCCCCCTCCCCCCCCTGACGTTCGGTGCGTTCACGATCATGAACCTGCGCATCGGGATCGGTCTCAAAGTCCCGCTCGGGCCGGGGAAGGTCATGTTAACGCTGCAGCTCGGCGATTTCATGGACCCCTTCACGGTCGCAGTCGGTATTTTCGGCGGCGGCGGATACATTTACCTGGAACTCTCCGCCGAGAAAATCGAAGGGCTAAGTGTCTCAATCGAGTTCGGCGTCATGGCCGCACTCAGTTTCGGCTCGCTCGCCACCGGTAAGGCCGAGATCAAAGGCGGTCTTTACTACCAGCTAGAGTCGGAAAATAAGCCGGCGCTGTCGGCATTTATCAGGGCCGCAGGGTTAATGAATGTTCTTGGGCTGATAACTGCTTCGATTGTTCAGTACCTTCAACTCAAGTATCAGACTGATCACACGCTCTACGGCATCGCCAAAGTGACGGTTGAAATCGACCTCATGTTTTTTAGCAAGAGCGTTGAACTCACGATGGAGCGGCGCCTTGCGGGTTCGGGGAGCAATTCGTCAAGTTCCCGCAAGGCTCCCGAGTATCCACAGCTCGCGTCTTTGTCGCCGGTAATCCCCGAACTGCCACCCACAGCAGATGAGAACCCATTCATTTTCAGCGAGATGATGTTACTCAGCGAATGGCAGGAATATGCGGGAGCGTATGAGGCTTAATATTATATGGACCTTCGTCAAATCGCCCTCTGGACCGCACTGCCCGTGACCTTCGAGCCGCGGGGAGGGAACGCGAACCCGATTCACGGCCTGAGCATGTTTGCGTCCTTCCGGCTTGTTGACGCCGAAAGTCTAACGGCACCCGTATCAGTTGATAACTTCCGCGACGTAAAAAATCTGCCCGCCCTTTTATCACAGGGCCTCAAATTTGACGTGACTTTATTTAAGGAGGATCTTTCAGTCGCGAAGAAGTTTGAGGGCCTAACGCCCGAAACGCCCGCCGCTCCAACTACCATGACAGGCGCGCCCTTCCAACCGCTCGTCATCTGGTCTTCACTCCTTTCGGCAACTACAAAGGCGGATCCTTATCTTAAAGCAAGTGCCGCTGAGCGCAGTATACTTTCGTTGCCGTTTACCACTCTCGCGGGTAGGTTGCATGAGCAATTCTCACGCGAAATGTTTGACCTGGCGTCTCCGGCGGCTTCGGGCCAAGCGAAGGCCGATGAGAAAAGGCGCTCGCTACAGCTCGGGGCCGAGGAAGAGAAAGACCTTTTCGCGGAGGCGGAAGCGCGGCTAAACAAATACGGGTTTCTCGACTTGGATAAGCCAGAATGGGCGCGGCCTGCCTCTGATTGCTATGACCAGGAGCAATGGGAGTGGGGAATTCTCAGATATGTGCTCAAGAAGCAGGCGGAAGAGATCGGAAGGCCAAAGATTAACGCGGAGCAAAAGAACGTAGAGTTTCAAGAACTGCTGACAGCCATCAGTCAGTACCCCGCATTGGCTAGGCACTTAGGGCTAATCTATGACCTGGAACTGCCGGCAGACTCCACTCTAGATGCACTCAAAAGCGCCACGCACATCAGCGTCAGGCCGGTGTGGCCGTACAAAGCTGAAGCAGTCGTTCGCGAAGACCTCTCGCCGCGCACGCGCTACGTTATTGATGAGAATGATAACCGTTTCGAGTTAGCTCAGGGCAATGCACCCTACAAGGGTGGTTTTCTCGATCTTTCGGCTACATACAAGAATGCTGAGAATAAAAGCGCGCCGCTTTTCAACGTCCAACAATTAGACCCAACACTAGCGGCGGCGCGCCCTGTGGATGAAAAAAAGACCAGAGTGCATGCGCTCAATACGGTGGGCGTTGCCCTAGTCTGGAATGGTCTGGGTAAAACTGTCGGAGAGCGCCTTGAGAAGACCACGGCGCGTCAGATGATATTCAATAAGGTCCTTCAAACGCCACGCGATTCGGTTACGAGACAAGACGGCTCTGAGTTGGAGTTCAATGCGGATGACCTCGTGCGCGGCTACTGCGTGGATGTGCTGGAAACGTCGCGCACCGACGCGAGGTGGCGCTCGCTTTGCGAGCGCGTCGGAACTTACGAATTTCAAGACGGGTTACGCAAGGCCACGTTCACAGACGAAGGCTGGGTTACGACGAGCGGGCAGATTACCCAAATTAAGAACGATTCTCCCTCCGGAAACAAAGAAGGCTACATTGTAAACGACGCGCTATTCTGGTGGCAGGGCTGGAGCCTTGTGGCCCCGCGTCCGGGCTCTGTCGTTAGACAGGACGGGAGTATCGGGTCCGTCGAACAACGTCGCGGAATGGGAAGATTTCTATCGCCGACTTTTACACCGGTCAAACAATCCCTTCCCAGACTTAGATTCGCACACAGCTATCAGTTCAGAGTCCGCCTTGTTGATCTGGCCGGTAACCGCTTGACCTTATCACAAGCCAAAAGGATTCAGGGCGCGCCCACCTCGGAAACATTCTCTTACGGCCGGTACGAACCGGTACCTGCGCCTCTTGTTGTCCAGACACATGACCTGAATGATAGTCCGGGCGAGACTGTCTCACGACTAGTGATTAGAACTGCCGATAGCCCGGAACAGAATACCAACGCGTCTGAGCGTTGGATTCTCCCCCCCCAGGCTTCACCATTTCTTGCCGAAGCGCACGGGATGTTTGACAAACCGCCCGTATGGGAAAGTAAGGCCTGGTTCATAATTTCAGCACGTGAGAATAGCCCCCCGACGACACTTCCATCCCGGCCTGACCGTTTATATTATCTGCCGGACCCGCTCGCCTGTAATGCAGTTGTCCGCGGGTTCCCTTACGGTTTCCAGAAGGTGGGAACAAATGTGGTTCGGGATGTACTGTCTTTCCCTTGGAACGGCGGCGCGGGCGAATGGTATGAGGCGAAACCATGGCTCCTGCGACTCGAAAAGATAAGGAGTGGCGAGAGTCGCCCTGCTTCATGGGACGAAAGCTTAAGGGAACTGACTGTTTACCTCCAGCCCGGGACGCAGGCATGTTTGCAGATTGCAAATGATATTTCCTGCTACCCGACCGATGTGTTCGTGCTGCCCCGCCCCCAGCCACTTAGCCTCTCAGCTAATAAAGATAGCGAAAAGTTGCAGGGCCTCTGCGCCGCTATAGCTCAAGGTTGCGGGACACCTCTGACTCCCTGTGCTTCGGTCGAGATCGTGCACGCCGTTCAGCATCCGGCCCCGCCACCGGCCTTTACGTCGAATAATGGTTCCTCTCCCTTGCAGGTCTATCGAGAGGCCAGCACAAACCACGCCGAGTTTACCGGCGCAGTCGCCGTGCCTGTCCCGAGTACCGGAACAATCGAAGTCGAAGCAGTCTGGGACGAGCGGGCGGATTCGGTACCCGATGTGCTTAAGGGTTCGCAGGGCGACAGGTTTATTTGGTATGAATCGTACAGGAAATCTGAAAGGGTACTGAACGCCCCCCTGAGCGGAACTTCGTCGATTGTAAGTCTCACACGCGAGCCAGTGCCTAAGTCGGAGGATGCAGATGAGGCCAAGCTGATTGATGTCGTGCAACTGCGTCACGTCTTCAGTGATACACGCCATCGGGTCATACAATATACGCCGATCGTGACCTCGCGCTTCACCGATTGCTTCCTTCCAGAAGATAGCCTGCAGTTCGACACCAGAGCTCCGGCTCCTTACGTCGTCTCTGTGCCCAGTTCCGCGCGCCCCAAAGATCTCCATATTCGATACGCGGTCCCGGCTTTCTCACACGACGTCGAATCTAAATCTACAACAGTCCAGCGGAGGCTGCGCCGCGCACAATGCATCCGAATATATCTGGAACGACCGTGGTATGACTCCGGCGACGGGGAAATTGTTGGCGTAGTGCTCAAAGGGGCACAGATGGCGGATGTCCCGAAGGTGATTTCAGAGTATATGTCGGATTGGGGTAGAGACCCGCTGCATTGGGATGCTAATCGAATAGGCGCTTTAACGCCCGAATCTTTTTCAAACCGCATAGCCGCCCTCGGGATTCCGGAGTTGATCCTCTCCGAGCAAGAGGCGGCCTACTCTGAGGGTACCCTGCCGGAGATTAAGCCGGTCCGAATAGTTCCGCACGGGGTCAAGCCAGATACTGATAGGAACTGCTGGTACACGGATGTGATTCTTGAAAACGTTACCACGTACACGCCTTTTGTCAGACTGGCTCTCGTTCGCTATCAGCCGAATTCACTGCCCGGCCTTTATGTCTCTAAAGTGGCCCTGACCGACTTCATGCAGCTGCAGCCCAATCGTGCAGCGACAGTGACCCAGGCCGGACAAACTATAACCGTGACGGTGAGTGGGCCCGGCCTGACATCTGAGCCGACGAAGGTCGGTAATGACGACGCGAGAGTCATCGAAGTCGGGTTCGAGTCCGCGCCGAAACCCGCGTCCGGCGAGCCCGACGAGATGGCTTGGAATCTGCACCCGGTAAGCTCGCCGATCCCGCCGGTTACTCCGAGCATGTTTCGGCTGAGCTATAACGCTGCAATAGAGAGTTGGCAGGGCACTGTCTCCGTTCCGCCGGACATGCCCGCGGAACCAACTCTCGCGAGGCGGCTGGTTATACGGGAGTATGAGCGATATCTGACCGATCCGGGGTACGGGAAGGGTGTCCGGCTCGTGTACGCCGAAACCTTCCCGGTCAGGTGATAAACCGAACTAGAGGCGCGGGAAGTAAGGCGGGCTACCCTTTAGACATGAGGTCACTACTATGTTGAAAAACTTGCTTCTTCTCAACTTTTTGCTCATCACGTTGATGATACCCCGCACAAGCTTCGCTCAGGAGCAGATCTCCCCCGCCGGCCGTGAAAGCGCCCTTAATCTGTCGAAGGAAATTATCGGCGGGATTAACGAGGCTTATTACCTCGGAGAGCAACGACGCTTCACGCTGGAGATGATGATCGAGCAAGGATACTTTGAGACAATTGATCTTCCAGCTCAGGGAGCGAACTCATTCGCCGCACGCTGGCTGGTTCCACAAGGGGCGCTGATGCGCATAGAGTTCACCATTCAAGATGGCAAGGTACAGGAGCCGATCGTTCATTTTATCGGAAGCCCGGACCCGCTTGACCCAAGTAAGATTGTTCCTGTCAAATTAAGGCTATCCACCGGGGACATCCCGTTAAATGATATTAATTATGGAAGCCCCAATCCTGGGGACGAATCCTTTCTTAAGCCACAGCAGATTGCCAACGTCGGGCGGCATCTACATCTTTCAACGAACCCTTCAGACCTATTTTTTGGCAGGCCATTCGCTTGGGCGAGCGCCAGGTTCATAAGCGTGGCGCCCGAGGACACCCCGACGCCGCACCCGACAAAGTTTTTCACCCGCATCACATATCCAGCCCAACCAGACATGGCTAACATCAGCCCGATCCAAGTGAGTTGGAAGGAAAACCGTACCCTGCATCTTGCCCCGAAAAGCGCCGACAACAAGTGGCTGAACGAAGTGACGCTTGGCAAGGGAACCTCCGCTAAAATCAAAGCATTCCAATACACCGTAGAACAGCCACAGGACCAAGTCTATCTATCAATGACGGACGTTGATTTGCCGGTCAACAGCGGTAAGATTACGGCGCAGGATCTTTCCTTGTTACTCAGGCAGGGTTCGCGTCTGGCTTTTAACTCGCTATTTGTCGCAAGTTCATCCGTCTGGTCGTCGGCCCCTTGCGCGCCGCCGGGAGTCCTAACGGAGGCGATGATAGCCGATCAGAAAGGGGAAGGGGATGAATCATTGAGCGGCCTTAAGGCGCTCTTGGATTCGGGCTCCCTAGTAACTTTCGGAAATGCTGTCCGTCTGACTACGTCCTCCGAAAGTGAACTCGCGTTCCATGAACTGCATTTTAGAACTGACGAGAGTGCGATGGCGGCTATTCAGGCGCGCGACATCTCTACTCCGTCCGGCAAGAGATTGGATTTGCTGGCGGGCGAACTGAAGTTAGGAGATGTGGGAACGCTAAAGGTAGCGCCGCTACTCGGTCCGAACGCTGGCGGCAACCAGGGCGGGCGAAACGCCGAGATGAAGCTCAGAAGCGGGGAAGGACAATGGGGGGGCGGAGCGGGCGCTACCGCGGCAGCCTACAGGCTGAAGCTGTCCGACATAAAAGCGCCTGTAGCCGATGGGCGCCTCGTCCTGACGCCGAACGCGGGTGCTGTTGAAATCGACGAGGGGTCTTGGTTGACATCGCCGGAACTCACACTCGGGGGTGATAATTCCGCTGGCGGGCTGACCGGATTTTTCTCGGCGGTAAGTCTTAAACTAAAAGCAGGGCCTCAGCTTGACCTAAATGACAAAGTTTCTCTGGTCCCGACGTCCCAAACACTCCTGACGGCGAGCGATAGTGATAACCCGCTGACAGTCGCGGCCCGGGGCACCATCCCTTCGGGGAGCTATTCAATCAGTAACACTTTCGCCTCTGCTCGGCTTACTTCGGACACAACATTTAGCCTGGGGCAGGGAAGCGGAAGGTTCAACATCAGATCGTCGAACGGATTGATAACTGTGCCTTCGATCGAGAACCTGTCGGCTAAACTGGCCTCAGCGCATTTCGCCTTTGGTCGGGCGGGTTACTTTGATCTCAACGCGGAGCGCGTAGGAGGTAACATTACTCTTGATCAGGATACTGGCCGCTATCAGGGGACGATAAGTCTGTCGGGCGCGAGCGTCACCGGCGGGCGGTTACGCCTGAGCCCGACCAGCGAGGTCAACGTGACCAGCATTCGTCCTCTGCCGGACGCCAAACTTACTATCGGCTCCGGCCCGATTAACACCACTACGCTCGTAGCATCCGTTTTCCAGTTGGCAGTAACAGGGACGCCAAAGCTCTCGTTAGTACCGCTGTTCAGCCTCGAGGACGTGTCGGGCGCCTTTATGAGTGGCGAAGGGGCAGCAGTAAAATTCGGTCCGGATGCTGACCTCCCTCAGGGTGAATATAAGTTGACGGCATCAGGGCGCGTGCGCGCGGCCGAGGCCGGGCGTGTGCCATTAGTCATTGACCAAAGCTCGGTCGAGATGAAAGTTCAGTCCGGGAGTGACGGCATCAGTTTATCCCAGATTTCTATGGTGGGCAGAACGGAAATTGTAAGTAACAATACGTCCATCCCGTTTCGGATTGGCATCAGGGATGGGCGGTATTCCCGCTCTCCGGCTGAGTCGGTGGATGCCGTCCTCTATGGGGTCATCGCGCCGGGCGAACAGATGTCTGACGCGGCGCGCGCCAACTCTTGGTTGACATTAACTTCTTACAAAAAAGAGCGCAGCCAGAAGACCGATCCAAAACTGTTTCAGGTAACGTTCCTGGCTACGTTCGCCGATAACATTGAAGTGCCTCCCGTCAAGATCAAAATTACAGCCGAAGGCACTTCAACCACCGAAACTCTCAGACAAAAGGCCAAGGTGAATTTCAAGGTGCCCGCCGGAAAGGGGGTTTACAACTACAAGGATGACAATTTAGGAGAAGCTGATAAGCCGAATGGGTACTCAAAAGAGAATAAATTCGTGCCTTACGCGAACTATCAGGAGTTGCTGCGTGCGCGCGTCGGTTTTGTGAACGTCTCTGATAGGGATTGCAAAGCTATGGCATTGCTCGGCACTCAGGCCTCGCTCTCGGTCGATGCCTCGTTGAGTTTGACCATCAACAACGGGCGCATTCTGTTCGGTGTCGATGACAATGGACTGGACCTTGGCATGAAGCCACTGCAGGCGGTTTTCTATACATGTAACGGTGGGAACGAGCCGCCGCTTGGCAACAAAATAGCGATGATCGCGGACGGTCTCAACTTTTACCTTCAGTCACACCCGCTTAAAGGGAAACTTAAGGTGGCCACTAATCCGGCGACGCCCGAAGGCAGAGCCGATCAGTTGATCGGCGGCCTACTGGCGCTTTCATTTGCAGATACCATTACCGGCACGGAACAACCATTAATTATGACGATGGGAAAGCCTCGCTGAGGAGCCCCGCAGCCGTAAGCGCTGTCAGGAAACTTGGTTTCCGTAAGAAAAAGGTGATCCCGCCTTCGCGGTGGAGATAAAAACGAGGATTTTATGCACAACAAGAAACTCCGATCCCTGGCCCTTCTGGTGGCGGTGCTTTTGAACGCTCAGCAGGCAGCGGCATTCAAAGTAGGTGTCCACCGTGCGATCACGCTGGATGCACTTTACCGGGGGCGACTTGCCTACAATAAGGCGCATGTTTCATTCACTCGGGAGGCCGTGGACGCTATCGATAAAGAGGCTGCCGCGCTCGATCGTGCTTCAAACTTAAGCATTCAATTCCCAGAGCACTGGCGCCACTTTGATAATGAGTCGTTCGAGGAGGGGAACGCGCATATCATCAGTATGAAGCAGGACATCATCGAAATACTTTCCGGGAAGAGGGGGGCACTTAATAAAGATAAACTCAAGACGGCTTATCAGGAACTCGCCTACTCCATACATGCGATTCAGGATTTCTACGCGCATTCTAACTGGGTCGAACTGGGATTCACGAAGGTCTGCCCGACTCTCGGGGTAAGTCCGTTCCGTGGGGAGGTTGACGGTCCCGATGGCCGGAAGGTGAAAATAGCCGGCCCCGGTGATGAAGTCTGCACGGGTGATTACAATCTGACTCCTAAAGGACGCACGATGCTCACCTCAGGGTACTGGCCCGGCCTGACCCACTGCTCCATCGATAACGACATAAAATGCCATCACGGTCTAACCTTCAGTATCCTTGGTATCGTTACTTTGTGTGATAGGGAGGGCATCTCCAAGGACTCCGAAGAGGGATCGGCGCACGATAAACCTTCCACGACTCCAAGTAATATCCCTGTACCCTCGCCAAATCCTTACAAAATAGCCCCGATGCATGGAATGGCGCGTTCACTTGCTGAACAAGCCACCCGCCTTTTCGTCGAACAAATACTGGCGGACTCCGGCGTCCAAAACAATTGTCAGAACGTAGCCCGCTTTCTAGGGGTCGTTCCCACCCCGGATTAGGAGTTAAATAATGAGGTTGATAAAAGTACTGGACGTGAGGCTGGTGGTAGCGCTTCTCGCTCTGGTTGCAGTCATCCATAGCGAACAACAGTCAGCACCGGACGCGCAGGCCAGCGCCATCGCTACAACGATAGGCGATCTCCGCAAATACGGTCAGCAGGGGGCGAGTGTTCCTGCGGAAGTACAACCCTTGCTGACGCGCTTGAAGAGCGAAATAAGGGCCCTCGTCTTGAATGAGTTATCCAAAGCGCCTCGGGACACGGCCCTGGACCTGAAAGCGATACGGCAGTCTGTAATCACACATTTGAGCAATGTGAATGTTATCGTCGGACAGGTGCCTGCTGTTCAGAATGGCGGGGCGGCCGGAGGCGCACCAGGTACCGCTCCTCCCGCCTATCTCAGACCCGACTTCGGCCATATCGAGGAACTATCCCTCACTGTGGCTGCAAGAAACCCGGCCGTGGTTAGACTTCTGGTACGCCTCGGGATACCGTGCGGGAGCGATACTTCTCTTACAGGTTTGATTAAGACGAACGATTCTTGGACGGCTTCTTTTATCCTTGAGCGCAATAATTATCCGACGATCATCCAAGCTCTTGGAAACTTGGTCTATGATATTTCTCCCCCGGACGAGAATGGTGTGTTCACCGTGGTGTCAACGAACGCAGCCCTTTCCTGCCAAGAGCAGTCATCCATCCTCGAACTCAGTGCAATTAGCGTTGATCCAGGAAGGGGAAAAGTTTTAGAACTCTTCGATGCTAATAACCCAGAGCGATTGCAAAAAAACGTAGTTACACCAAAGACTGACATTTTAGCAGGCTTCAACGACTTTGAAATCAAGCTGCGAGTAGGGAAGTTTCTTAATAGAGCCCAGCCGGATCGCCTCCGTACATTGCGATTTGAAGTCATAGACGCCACCCTTCTTCAGACAGCTCCAAGCATGAAAACAACGAACATTACTGACTTTATAGATGACTGGGCATCACTCCCTTGGCCTATCGCTCAGAAATGGGTTAAGGGGGTGGCGGTGTCATTGATAGAGTGTCGGCACAGCATCATAAACGTAGCAGGCCTTTCGGCATCCCCCCCCAGTGTGATCGGTTTGCCACAAAGGTGCGGTGAGAAGTCATTCCTCGCAGTCGAGATTCCATCAAAGGGGATTTTTTTTATAACCGTTAATGATGTAAATGGCCTCGCTAGCATCTTAAATGTAAACACAACTAACCCATGCTCATGATCAATGTCATCCATTTATAGGGGAGAATTAAAGAGGGAATGAACTGTCTCTTCATCCTACAGATCGCTGAGGCGCTGCGCGACTTTCATGAGTTAGGGTAGGGTAAGCATGTACACTCAGGAATGGTGCGGGCGATATTTGAAGACCTCTGCGGTATGATCTGGACACAGTTGGAAAAGTTGGTCGGCTGACATGGAGCTAATTCACGTTGATTGACATCAGGAAGTGCGAGTACTCGCTGCCAGTAATTGGTTTAATTCGGTACTTTCTGCCAGTAATTGCGTTAAGGTGAGTTTAGAGCCTCTCCGCTTTTCCTATACATCTCAAGGTTACCCCTGCCACTTATTGGCTTAACCCCTGCCAACAATCAGTTAAAGTCTCAACCGTTGTGATTTAACGTAATTAGTTGCGGTTTCCGCAACTAATTACGTTAATCTGTTAAACACTTCTAGATGACAATGGATGAAAGCAGTAGAGGTGCGAACACTATGTCTGGTTATACTGGATTATACCAAGTTGCATGATGAATTAAGGTGACTCATGCCGTCGGCCACCAATGATAGTTCGTCAGCGCCGTGACCTCAGTGGTGG
>CAXTRQ010000148.1:0-14949 GCA_964246705.1 uncultured Pyrinomonadaceae bacterium | reverse complement strand
GCGATGGGCAGGCCCCAGCACCTTCGCCTTCCCGCGACAATTCAAGGTGGTGATCTACGGGTCGCATAAGCCTGCCCTGAAGAATGGCGGCGATGCGCTGGAAAGCTTCGTCTCCATACCGTTCGAGCGCCCGCACGCGACGGCGAACAGCGCGAGCGCAAGAAGCGCGGCGGCGAGCAGTAAAGTTTTGATGTACTGGCGGCGTATCATAATTTTAGTTCTTCAGATTTTAGTTCTTCAGGTCTGATTATTTCTTTGTGCCTTCGTACTTGCGTCCACGTCGGACGGCGCGCGCTTCGTCGCTTCGGCTCGCGGTGCGCTCGCGCAGGGGGTCTTCCCGGTTGAGGACGCCCTGTAAAAGAATCTCTGAGAATTGATGTGCAGCCTCTTCGTTTGAAAGGTCGAGCAGGCGGCGTTGCGGGTCGAAGAGAAGATTAACAAGCGAGTGATTGATAATCATGCCGGTGAAAGCGCGCGCCACAATCAGCGGCTCGACGTTGCGGAACGCTCCGTCATGTTGCCGACCGCCGATGTAGCTGCGCATGAAGACGGACAACTCGCGTACGTTGCGCTCCCAGAACATCTGAAAAAGTTCGTGCCCTTCGAGCGCCGAGTAGAGCAGCAGGCGGATAAATTCGAGGTCTTGCTCGTGATGCTGCAACATCGTGTAGGCGAGGCCGGTGAAGACCGCCGAGTCGTCGCGGCGCTCGATGGCTTCGGCGACCGGCTCGCACATCTCGGCAATCGTTCCGGCGACACATGCTTTCTCGTCGAGGATGGCGGCGTAGAGTTCATCCTTCGTGGCGAAGTGGCGAAAGATAATCGCTTCGGAAACTCCGGCGGCCTGCGCAATCTCTTTGGTCGTCGTGCCGCGAAAGCCGCGCTGGGAAAACAGCCGCATCGCCACGCCGACGATCTGCTGGCGTCGGTCTCCGGCAGCCATCCGTGCGGAAACGGTCGGCGGCACTTGGAGCGCGCCGGTTACATCTTTCAGGGTGTCGGCCTGCTTGGTGCTCATTTTAATAATCGGTAACTCCCCAAAAACCCACTTGATTTTTATAAGTAAGTACTTACTTACATTAGTTACGCTGGCGCTGTCAAGGGAGTTTCAAGGAATTTTTGACTGGCGCGACAAATATTTCGCTGTATTGTTCCCGACCTTGTGCTATCCTGCCCGCGTACCTTTTCACAACAAAAAAAGCCTCGTGTTGCTGCGAGTACGACGCCACGCTTGTGCGTTGCGGTGCACTTTTCTTCCCTGACTGCGGGAGGGGTCGAAGTCGGCACGTTTTTTGCTCGCTTTTGATGGGTAAAGCCAAAATGCTGAAGGCGATTAATCGGCAGTGCTTTTCCGTTGAACTTAATGAACGTTTAATTCACTAGATGAAGGAGAGAAACAGTAATGTCAGCAAACAGACCCGGTAACAACTCACCGAACACAGGCCCGAGCGGCAGCGGCACAGCAGCCCCGGCGGGCACTCAAGGCACAGGAGCAACCGACGCGGGAACTACGCGCGACACCTCGACCAGCCTGACGACAGGCGGCGGCACGTCTGGCGCGGGCGCAACCGGCGGCACGGCAACAGCACCTGCTCCGACCGGGATCGCCGGGCAGGCGCAGGAATATGGGCGCAAGGCTGCCGAGGCGGCCACACAAGCGGCGACGCAGGCCAAGGACTATTTGAGCGACAAGGCTTCGCAGGTCGGCGATAAGCTGCAAGATTTGCGTAACGTCGACTACGGTCAGGTAGCCGAGCAGGCGAAAGAGTATGCGCGTCAGAAACCGGGACAGGCGCTTTTGATTTCCGCCGCCGCCGGATTCGTCATCGGCCTTCTGCTGCGCGGCAGCCGGCGCTAAGCGAACAAAAAGTTCAAGGATTTGAAGTCAAAGCTCAAAGTTTAAAGTTCAAAGTCACGCAAGCGACGAGAACTTTGAACTCGCAGCCTTGAACTTTTCACATAAGCCAGAGGGAGGCATAAGGAAACGATGTCCGAATTAGAAAGACGGACGACCGGCGTACCGGCGCAGCAGACGCAAGCCGACATTGAAAGTCTGCCGGCGTTGTTCGGGCGTCTGGGCGAAGACGTGATGACGCTGGTTGACACCAAGTTGAGCCTCGTCAAAGTTGAGTTGAAGGAGGATGCGGCGGTCTATGCGCGCAACGGCGCAGTCATTGCGGCGGGCGGCGTGCTGGCCGCCATCGGCTTTGCGTTGCTGAACGTGGCGATAGCTTTTCTCATCTCCACGCTCTTTACCTTCGACCGGCAATCGCTGAACTACGCGCTTGGGTTCGTCATCACCGGCCTGCTTTATCTGGTCATCGGTGCCATCCTTGTCGTGATATTCAAGAACCGTCTGGCCGCTTATAATCCTGTGCCGCAGAGAACCGTTGATGAGATCAGAAAGGACAAGCAATGGCTGAAGAACGAAATGTAGGGCTGGCGCGCGCGCCCGAAGCAGAACCGCCGGATACTGATGCAACCAAAGAGGAGCTTCAGCGTCGCATGGAGCAAGCGCGCGAATCTATTACGCAGACCGTGACGGAGATTAAAGATACAGTGTCAACTCAATACCAACAGGTGCGCGAAACTATCAGCGACTCGCTCGACTGGCGCGAACAGTACCGCCGTCGTCCCCTCGCCTTCAGCGCGGGCGCGGCTGGGCTGGGGCTGATTCTCGGCTACAGCATCGCCGGCGCATTCAAGAGTGACGACGTGGATGACGTGCGCGAAGAACTCTACGACGAGGCCGATGCCTACGACGTTGACGAAGGCGGCGTTCTCTCGGCGGCTTCCCGCTCATACGCAGCGCAGCCGATTCTCGGCGGCCATGAGTACGCTTCTTCCGCATACGCTGCGCCGGGTGCGCCGCCGCCGTCCCCGGCGATGTACAGCGCGGGCGCAGCGGGTTCGTCGGGCGATGTCGGCCCCGGTTCGAGACCCTCCTACAGCAGTGGATATGATGCCTCGTCGGCAGCGGCTTCCGGCGCTGAGACGCAAGAACCTTCCGGCCCCGGACTGATCGAGCGTTTCAAGGGGACGAAGGCTTTCGACCGTCTTCAGGATGAGCTTTCGACGCTCGGCGAACGCGCCATCGAAGAGCTTTCCAAGACGGCGCAGACGGTCGTCGTTCCGGCTCTGCTCGGCAAGCTGAAAGACTTGATTGGGATTGACCTCTCGATGCAGCGCGAAGTTGCACAACGCTCGAAACTTGAGCACGAGACGGCGCGCGCGGGCGCGGCCACGGCGGAGGCGGCCAACCAGTCGTAGGCGGCGCGAAGCGGCGGTGGCGGGCATCTCTTCGCCGCGTCGAGAAAGATTCAAGCCTCGCGCCTCGCTCGCCGCAGAAATTTCTGTCGGAGCGATGAGGCGGGGTGAGAAGTTAACGAATGAACGGGCGAGCGTGAAGCGTCAGAGGCGGCGCGCTCGCCCGTTCAACTTTTATTGAGGTCGCGCATGATGCCTGTACCAATGACAAGCGAAACGGCTGATGCGCGCGAAGCGTCTGTCAAGTTGACCGTCGAAGTCATCCTCAACGCGTCGGCGGGCGCGGACGATAAAGAGAAGACGCATGAGTTGATTGCCGCCGCGTTCAAGTCGAACGGACTCGACGCGCGCATCCGGCTCGCGCAGAGCGGCGCGGAGATTGTCACATTCGCCGAACGCGCGGCGGCGGATGCTGCCTGCATTCTCGTCGTCGCCGGGGGAGGCGACGGCACGATTAATGCGGTCGCCTCGCATCTGGTTGACACAGGCAAGACGCTCGGCGTCCTCCCGCTCGGCACGCTCAATCACTTCGCCAAAGATTTGCATATCCCGCTCGACGTTGAATCCGCCGTGCGCAATATCGTCGAAGGACACACCGCCTCGATTGACGTGGGCGAGGTCAACGGCAAAGTTTTCATCAACAATTCGAGCCTCGGACTTTACCCCAACATCGTGCGGCGTAGGGAGCGGCAGCAGGAACGTCTGGGGCGCGGCAAGTGGCCTGCCTTTATCTGGGCGGCGCTCAGCGTGCTGCGACTCTATCCTTTCATGCGCGTGCGCCTGAGCGTGGATGGTCAGGGCTTCGACAGAAAGACGCCGTTCGTCTTCGTCGGTAATAACGAATACCAGATGGAGAGTTTCAACATCGGCGCGCGCTCATGCCTCGACGCAGGCCATCTCAGCCTCTACGTGACGCACCGCACGGGACGTTTGGGATTAGTGCTGCTGGCCTTGCGCGCGCTGTTAGGGCGTCTGCGCGAAGCGAAGGACTTCGACTTTCTCTGCGCCAAAGAAATCTGGATTGAAACGCGCAGGCCGAAGCGCATGAGGGTTGCCACCGATGGCGAAGTGACGGTTATGCAGACGCCGCTTCATTATCGCGTCCGCCCCGGCGCGCTACGCGTGATAGTTCCTAAACGAGTGACGAGTGACGTGCAAAACCAAAAAAAGTGACAACTGGCGAGTGACGAGTTAAAGACAGCTTCGCTTTCATCACTCAAAAATGAAAACTGATTGCTGATAACTGTTCCCGGTTTTGCTTGTCACTCGCCACTTGTCACTTGTTACTGTTTTAAAAGGAGTTCTTATGCGGACGTTGGTGCATCTCTCCGATCTTCATTTCGGGCGTGTTGACGAGGCCATTGTCGAGCCGCTGGCGCAGACTGTGGCGGGAATTAATCCTGAAGTCGTGGTCGTCTCAGGCGACCTGACGCAGCGTGCGCGGTCGGAGCAGTTCAAGGAGGCGCGCGAGTTTTTAGACGCGCTGCCGTCGCCTCAAATCATCGTGCCGGGCAATCATGATGTGCCGCTCTATAACATCTTCGCGCGCTTTCTACAGCCGCTCGACAAGTATCGTCGCTTCATTACGAACGACCTCGAACCGTTTTACTCTGATGAAGAGATTGCTGTCCTCGGCGTCAACACGGCGCGCTCCTTAACCATCAAGGATGGTCGTATCAACGAGGAGCAGGTGTCGAAGATACGCGAGCGGCTCTGCCCGTTCGGCGACGAGGTGACAAAGATCATCGTGACGCATCACCCGTTCGACGTGCCGGAAGGACATAGGGAAGACGACCTTGTTGGGCGCGCGCAGATGGCGATGGAGGCGCTCGCCGCGTGCGGCGCAGACCTTCTGCTCTCCGGTCATCTGCATCTCAGCCATACCGGACACACCGCCAAACGCTATAGGATTAGCGGCCACTCCGCGCTCGTCGTGCAGGCGGGCACGGCCACTTCGACGCGCGGGCGCGGCGAGTCCAATTCCTTCAACGTGCTTCGCATCCAGCACCCGCATATCAACGTCGAGCGTCTCGCGTGGCAACCTGAGAGCGCGAATTTCACTCCGGCCTCGACGGAAACTTTCAAGCACACGCCGGAGGGCTGGGTACGTCTGCCGGACGAAGTGGCCGCCGGGATAGTCTTCGACAAAAAGAGCGACGGACTTCAATCCAACGACCCCTTGCACACTGCCGGGCAATAGCGTTCGAGGATTCGGATTTCAAGTTTGAACCTCGCATCTTCAATCGCTCAACTTTCCTTCTTCTTAGCGACTTTGCGTGAAATATAGTTTCGCGCCAAGATGCAAAGTCGCTGAGAAAAAAGACCGCTAAGAAGAAAGCTTACGGACTTTATCTGCTCGACGCGAGAGACGATTGCCGCACATGCAACTGAAATTTGCTCTCACTATTGACACCTATCAGGCGAGAGAAATAAACTGGCGTGCATCTCCCCGCTAAGAGTCTGCACCCGGCTCTTTAAGCATCAAATTCTGGAAGGAAATCCCCATGGTCACCCTCGTCTCGCTGATTAGCATCGAGAGGGCTGTACGCCTCGCCGCGTTGTTCACCATCCTCTTCGTGTCTGCGACGGCGGCGCGCGCCGTCCCTATCGTCGGCCTCAAAGACTTCAACCAAATCATAATTTTCGATAGTGCCGCACCGGGCACGGTGATTAGCGGCGGGACAATCAGCGGCATCCCCGGCAGCGACAGGCTCATCGCTATTGACTTCCGCCCCGCGACCGGACAACTCTACGGATTGAGCCTCAACAATCGTCTCTACGTTATCAATCCGACGACACGCGTGGCGACACAGATTGTCGGTCGCGCATCGTTCAGTCCGTCTTTGAACGCCAGTCAGGCCGGTTTCGATTTTGATCCGACGATTGACCAGATTCGCGTCACAAGTCTTCTCGGACAGAACTTGCGATTGAATCCCGACCCCGTCTTCGGCGGCGACGCGACGCAGGACACCCCGATTGCCTTCGCCCCCGGCGATTCTCATTCGGGTCAGGTGCGTGGACTTTATGGACTCGCTTACAGCAATAATTTTTCCGGCGCATCGCAGACCGTCGCCTATGGCATTGAAATCTCTCCGGGCAAAGATGCGCTGCTCGTCGCACTCGCGCCGCCGAACAGCGGTCTGATTCACACTATCGGCAGCGTCGTCAACTTTCCCGTTACGGAAGAGGTCGGGTTCGACATCGCGCCCGTCAGCGGCACGGCCTACGCCGCGTTGAAGATTGCCAGCCCGAACATCACCAGTTCCGGTCTGTATTCGATTAACTTAACGACAGGCGCAGCGACTTCTATCGGCACGATTGACAACCAGCCCGGCATCATCCTCGACATCGCCGTTGCTCCGCCGCCTTTGACCATCTTCGCCAACAACAGCCGGGATGAGTTGATAAAGTTCGACAGCGCGAATCCAGAGACGATACTGCGTCGCGTTCCACTTCGCAGCGTCCCGCATGTTGACCCCACTTTCGCCGTCACTGATTTCGCTAACATTGACTTCCGTCCCCAGACGGGGAAACTTTATGCGTTTGCACATATCCAATTTGGCGGTCGCTTCGGGAGTCAGGTTCTCACCGTCGAGACGGATGGTGCTGAGATGGGACTCGCACGGGACATTAGCTCTGGATTCCACTTGGACCCTGAGCCATTGGGGAGCATCGGGTTCGACTTCGATCCGGTGACGGATCGCCTCCGCATCGTCACCTCGACCAAACAAAATCTTCAAGTGTTTCCCGACCTCGGATTGGTCGAGCACGTAGACACGTCGCTCGCCTACGCCGCGAGCGACCGGAACGCAGGACGCGACCCGCAAGTTATTGCCGCCGCTCACAGCAACAACTTTCCCGGCGCAACCTCGACCACGCTTTTCGACATTGACCGCGACACTTCCCTCACGGCCTTGCGTCTCGCCACGCAAGGTTCGCGCGGCGGCAGTCCCGTCTCGTCGAACACAGGACAGTTGTTCGGCGTCGGCTCGGTCGGTTTCGGCGTGCCTGTGGACTTCGTCGGCTTCGACATCGCGCCCGGCGCGGAAGGTCGCGCCTTCGTCACGACCATCTCGATGGATGAAGGCTTCTCGCGCCTGACGACCTTCAATGCCAATCGTAGCGGCGGCAGCAGTAGTTTAATCGGCGTCGTCGGCGAGCCGGGTAACGTGGAGCGTATCCGCGATCTCGCCGTGCAGGCTTCCGGCACGTTCCAGTTCAGCGCCGCCAGCTACAGCGTCCTCGAAGACTGCACCGCCGTAAAGATTACCGTCACGCGTTCGGGCGACACGTCGAACGAAGCGACCGTAGATTTTGCGGCGACCGAACCAACCTCCGGCACATTTATCAATCCGGCTTCGAGCCGCTCCGACTATAACGCCGCCTTCGGCACGCTGCTGTTCGCCGCCGGAGAAACGTCGAAGACCTTCAGCGTTCTCATCAACGAAGATTCGCTCAACGAGAAACTGGAAGGCCAGCAGGGCGAATCTGCGCTGCTCACTCTCGGCAATCCGACCGGCGGTTTTACGCTCGGCAACCAGCGCACCGCAGCCCTTGTGATCCTCGACGATCAAAGCGAGCCTTCGTCCAACGCCATTGACGACACGCGTACTTTCGTCTGCCAGCAGTATCACGACTTTCTCAACCGCGAGCCGGACGACGCGGGGCTGACGTTCTGGACGAACAACATCGAATCCTGCGGCGCGGATGCGGACTGCCGACAGATTAAGCGGATTGACACTTCCGCCGCTTTCTTCCTCTCCGGTGAATTTCAGGAGACGGGCTTTCTCGTCTATCGAACTTATCAGGCGGCCTTCGCGCGCACGCCCGTCGCGCTCAAGCTCGAAGAGTTTCTGCCCGACACGCAGGACATAGGCCGCGATATCATCGTCGGCGCGTCCGGCGCACAGCAGGCTCTGGAGGCAAATAAGCGCGCCTACTTCGACGCCTTCGTGATGCGTGCGGACTTTGAAGCGAGCTATCCGTTGACGCTCACGCCCGCACAATACGTCCTCGCGCTCGACGCCAACACGGGCAATTCGCTTCTCCCGGCGGAACGCGACGCGCTCGCCAACGGCATCAACAACGGGACGGAGACGCGCGCGACAGTGCTCCGCAAAGTCGCAGAGAACGTCGCCTTCAGACGCCGCGAATTGACGCGCGCCTTCGTCCTCATGCAATACTTCGGCTACCTCCGTCGCAACCCGAACGACCCGCCTGACAACGATTTCAGCGGCTACAACTTCTGGCTCGCGAAACTCGACGAATTCGGCGGCGACTTCCGCCGCGCAGACATGGTCAAGGCTTTCATCACGTCGAGCGAATATCGCCGTCGCTTCGGCTTGTAGTAAGGCAATTTTAAGTAGCGCCCGAAGGCAGATGGCGCGGTGAGATTCACACTCGCCGCGCCATCTCTGTGTTTATCGCTTATGAAGAATTGAAATCTTCAACCACTCAACTTTTTGTTTTCTTAGCGCCTCGGAAGAGTGCTCTTAAAAGAGCGGCTTGACTGCTGTGAAAGTTTTGCGCGGCAGTTTCTCGTCCCTCATCGCGGCCTGATAGATGAAGGCGGCGGCGATGGTCGCGGCCTGTTTCAAGTCGTTCGCTTGGATGCGGTCGAAGGTGTCCTGATTCGTGTGCCATGTGCGCGTTTCGTACTCGATTTCGTCCTGCATGAAGTCGAGGCCGTTTAAGCCGACCGCGTCGAAGGAGAGAAAGTCCGAGCCTTCCGAATCCGCAACGGTGATGGTCGAAGCGTCCAGCGAACGGAAAGGTTCGAGCCACGGGCGGAAGATCGGGCGCAGAGCCTCGTTGCCCTGCAAGTAGATTCCACGGAAACGCCCCGTCCCGCTGTCCGAGTTGAAATAGACGCTCAACTTATCGTACTCAGATTTGAACACCGGAGTCCGTGTCGCGCTTGCACCGCTGGCGGGCATCGCGCTCGCGTCAACCGGGCCGAAATGTTCGCGGACGTAGGCGCGCGAGCCGAGCAAGCCCTGCTCTTCGCCGCTCCAGAGCGCGATGCGAACCGTGCGGCGCGGCTGCAACTTTAGAGTTTCAAGGATACGCACGGCCTCCATCATCACCCCGACCCCCGCGGCGTTGTCGGTTGCGCCCGTCGCCGTGTGCCACGAATCGAGGTGCGCGCCGACCATCACCACTTCGTCTTTGAGGTCGCTGCCCGGTATTTCCGCGACGGTGTTATAGCTCAGAGGGTCTTCGTCGCTGAATTTGACCGCGAGGTTAACGGTCATGCGCAGGCGTTCTCCGGCCTGAAGCATTCGCGTCAGGCGGTTGTAGTGATCGTTCGAGAGGGCGATTTGCGGAAGCAGTTTCGGCGCGCTCTTATCCCAAGGCGACACGCGCTGCGTGAAAGGGATGTTGGAAGCCTGCGGCACGCTGGCCGACTGGACGAACTGCAACATGCCGCCGTCGCCAGCGCGGCTCGCATCAACGAGGAGCGCCGCGCCCTCTTCGTAATAGAACTGAACTTTGCGCGCGTTGAAAGCCTGCGCCGCGCGCTGTTCGGGCGTGGTTTGACGTGGAGGACGAGGCTGGACGGTCGAGGGGTCAGGCGCGTCGGCGAGTTCGAGCAACTCTTTCTCGTTCAGACGCCGCGCGCGCGGGCGCTCGAAATCGGCCTTCAATTCGCGCACCGAACCGACGAGCACAAACGCGCCTTTCAACTTGCCCTTATACTTCTGCAACTCCTCTTCCGTTTTCGCATCAACGTAGACGACATCGCCCGTGAGGGGGCCGTTCGTGCCCGGCGACCATGCTTTCGGATAAGCGAGTAGCGGAAAGCCCTGCGGCGCGACGACCTCCGCCGAGAAGCGTTCCAGAGTCCAACCGCGACCGAACTGCCAACCCTCAAGATGCGCGTTTTGCAATCCCCACCCGGCGAGTTTATCGCGCGTCCAATTATTAGCGCGCTTCAGTTCGGGCGAACCCGTCAGGCGTGGCCCGATGATGTCCGTCAGATACTCGATGGTCTGCATCACCTGCGAACGATTCAAACCTTCATCCTTGATGCGCTCAACCGGGTCGGTCGGCGCGACGGGTGTCGGAGAAACTTGCGGGGCTGGCCTCTCCGGCGAAGGCGGCGGAGGCTGGACGGCGGGCGTCGGCGTGGGTTGCTGCGCGACGAGCGACGCGCAGGGCATGAGCATTGTCAAAAGCAGCAGCGCGGCGAGCGCGCGTTGTCGAATCATTGCGTGTCTCCTGAAGCCTTCAATTGAGAGTATGGAAAGTAAGCTTCACCAACTGCCGTAGACGCCCGGAGGACACAGCGGCACAGAGTTTTCAGGATTCAAAATTTCAAATCTGAAATTTCAAATCTTCTCCGTGCAATCTCCGTGTCTTGCGGTCTCTGCGGTAGCGGGTTATCAAACCCGTCTCACAAAAAGTTCGCGGTGCAAGAAAACGGAGGACGAGCGCGCGGCTTCATCCTCCGTGACCGTTATCTAAAATCAGTTTTAACTGGCGACACGTCGCCCGCTCGATGCGCCCGGTGCGGGGGTGACCGGAGCCGCCGTCGGTATCGCCTCTTCACGATAGCCGCACTCTTCACGCGCGCACACGCGACTCGTGCCCTTCTTCGTCGTCTTCTCTAAAAGAAAGGGCGCGTTGCATTGCGGGCAGGGTTCGGCGATGGGCTTGTCCCAGTAGACTGCGTCGCACTTCGGATACTCCGAGCAGCCGTAGAAGATTTTGCCGCGCTTCGATTTTTTGACGATCAACTCGCCCTTGCAACCGGGGCGTGGGCATGCGATGCCGGTCGTCTCCCGCTTGATGTATTTACAGGTCGGGTAGTTGGCGCACGAGACGAATTCGCCGAAGCGTCCGTGTCGGCGAACAAGCCCTGCGCCGTCAACCGGACACGTCTCGCCTTCGATGGGCACGGGCGCGGGTGCGACCGCACCGCTCTTGCTGATTTTGCGAATATTGCGACACTCGGGATAACCCGTGCAGCCTAAGAACTGTCCGAAGCGACCGCGTTTTAAGGCCATCGGCTTACTGCACAACTCGCACTCTTCCTCGGCTTCCGCTGCTGCGTCCGCGCCCACCGCTTTCGCCTGCGCCGCGTCGTCGCCCGCCGCGCTCTGCGGCTTGGTGAGTTCGCGCGTCGTGCGTCATTCGGGATAGTTCGAGCAGGCGAGGAACTGTCCGAAGCGACCGAACTTGATGACCATCCCCGCGCCGCAGTTGTCGCAAATCTCGTCGGTCGGGATAGATTTGCCCTTCTGCGTCTTCGCGTACTCCTCAAACTCCGTCAGGTCGAGCGCGAACTTTCCATAAAACTCATGCAGCGCGGATGTCCACTTCAGCTTGCCCTCTTCAATCTCGTCCAACTGCTCTTCCATGCGCGCCGTGTAAGATTCATTGAAGAGGTCTGCGAAACCGCCCTCGACGAGCAAATCGTTGACGGTTGTGCCGAGCGCGGTCGGATGAAAACGGCTTTCGAGTTTCTCGACATACTCGCGGTCGAGAATGGTCGTCATAATCGCCGCGTAAGTCGAAGGGCGACCGATGCCCTTCTCTTCCAGAGCCTTGACGAGAGTCGCTTCGGTATAGCGCGGCGGAGGCTCTGTGAAATGCTGTTCGGGAGTGACGCTGTTGAGCTTCAATTCTTCGCCCTGCTCGACGAGCGGAAGTTTGCGCGCAGCCTCTTCGTCCTCGTCCGTCTTTTCGTCGCGCCCTTCTTCGTAGACTCTCAGGAAGCCGTCGAACTTCAACACAGACCCCGACGCGCGGAACGTGAAACGCCCGGCGGCGATGTCAATCGTCGTCTGATCGAAGACGGCGGGCATCATCTGCGAAGCGACGAAGCGCTGCCAGATGAGACGGTAAAGCTTCAACTCTTCCTTGTTGAGAAATCCCGCGACCGCTTCCGGCGTGCGCGTCACATCGGAGGGGCGAATCGCTTCGTGCGCGTCCTGCGCGTCTTTCTTCGAGCGATAATGGATGGCCTTTTCCGGTAGATACTGTGTGCCGTACTGCGCACCCACGAAATCGCGCACTTCCTGTAGCGCCGTCTCCGAGACGCGCGTCGAATCGGTTCTCATATAAGTGATAAGACCGACCGCGCCTTCCGTGCCGAGTTCGACGCCCTCGTAGAGTTTCTGCGCCAGCATCATCGTCTTCTTGACGGCGAAGCCCAGCTTGCGCGAAGCCTCCTGCTGCAACTTCGATGTGATGAAGGGCGGCACGGGATTGCGCTTGCGCTCCTTGGTCGTCACTTCGCGGACGACAAACTGCTGGCCTTCGGCTTCGGCGACAAGTTCTCCGGCCTGCGTCTCGTTGCCGATTAAAATTTCATTCTTCTTGATGTCCTGATCGAAGCCGCCAGTCTTGACCGTCTGCTCGCCGACTTTCCAGAGCCGCGCCTCAAAGGCGGGCGGCAGTTTCGACGCAAGATTCGCAGCGATTGTCCAGTATTCGGTCTTGACGAACTTTTCGATTTCGCGTTCGCGCTCGACGACCATGCGGAGCGCGACCGATTGCACGCGTCCCGCGCTCAACTTTCCGCCGATGGTCTTGCACAGCAGAGGCGAAACTTTGTAGCCAACCAAACGGTCGAGCACGCGACGCGCCTGTTGCGCGTCAACCAGATTCCGGTCAATCTCCTTCGGGTGCTCGAAAGCCTCCTGCACGGCGCGCTTCGTAATCTCGTTGAACATCACGCGGAATGAAGGCTTCTTCGGCCTTTTGGGCACGACTTCTTCAGCCAGATGCATGCAGATGGCTTCGCCTTCGCGGTCAGGGTCGGCGGCGAGAAAGATGGCTTCGGCATCCTTCGCCGCTTTCTTTAGTTCGGTGACGTGCCGCTTCGCTTTATCCGTCACTTCATAGGTCGGCTCAAAATCGTGTTCGACATCAACGCCCAAGCCCTTCGACGGCAAGTCCTTGATATGACCGTAAGAGGCCATCACTTTGTAATCCGAACCCAGATACTTATTGATCGTCTTGGCCTTCGCGGGCGATTCGACGATGACTAAATTCTTTGCCATTAGTCTTCCTTTATTAAATGTCCCGGCGTGGACGACCAAACCGCTTCCACTGCTCGTCCGCTGCCCATCCGCCCTTCACTCAATGCGCTTCTGTTTTAACTATCAACTATCTCAAAGCGTCTCTTTACTATTCTCTATTTCTACCTTTAGATGCAAATGCGCGCCGCACCGCTTGCTCGACTCAAGCCTTTTTCTCAAGCAAATACACCACTTATGCCCCGTCCTCTAATTTTTCGGGTGGTGCTCCGAAAGCATCTGCGAATTACAACTTTCGCACAAAACACCTGCCGGGTAGCTGTCGAACGAGTTCGTGCATTTCAAGTTCGAGGAGCGCGCCGGTCAGTTCGGGAATCGAGAGCTTAGAGCTTTCAGCCAGCGCGTCAATATGCATGAGTTCATCCGTCGAAAGCAAACGCATAACCGCGCGGGCGCTCGCCGAGAGGTCTGGCGGCAGCGGTGCGGAGGCCGTCTGCGCCCTCTTCTTTTTCGGCTCAGGCGGCAAGAGGCTGGCGGCGATTTCCGTCGGCAGTTCCGCCGCCACGTCCTGCCACTGTTGCACCAATTTTGCGCCTGCTCCCTTAATCAGATAGTTCGTCCCGAAAGAATTGCGCGAAGTGACGTTGCCGGGAACGGCGAAGACTTCCCTGTTCTGCTCCATCGCTAGGCGCGCCGTAATCAGAGAGCCGGAATTTTCCGCCGCTTCAATGATGATTGTGCCGAGACTCAGCCCGCTAATGATGCGATTGCGATACGGAAAGTTTTCCGGCACAGGCGGCGTCCCCAAAGGAAACTGCGATACGAGCGCGCCGCCCTTCTCCAAAATCTCTGCCGCCAACTTCCTGTTATCGCGCGGGTAGATTTCGTCAATTCCCGTCCCTAAGACGGCGACCGTGCGCCCGCCCGCTTCGAGCGCGCCCCTGTGCGCCGCCGCGTCAATGCCGCGCGCCAGCCCTGAAACAACCGTCACGCCACGGCTCGACAGATCGCGCGCCAACATCGAAGCCACGTTCTGCCCGTAGGTCGAACAACGTCTGGAGCCGACCATCGCCACGCACGGCGCATCGAGGCACGCCTCCCAACGACCGCGCACGTACAGCGTCACGGGCGGGTCTGCAATTTCGCGTAAAAGCGACGGATACGTTCCGTCGTCGAGCACCAGCACGTCCGCTCCCTCCAACTTGCGCAGGCGCTCCAATTCATGCGCCGCCTCGGCGTGGCGGTCTCGCAAAGCGATACTCTCAATTGTCTCAGGCCGCAGGCGCAGCCGCTCAAGCTCGCCCCTCAACGCGCCGAAGACACCTTCCGCCGAGCCGAAGCGTTCAAGCAACTTCGCCGCCGCACGCGGCCCGACGCCCGGCGTCATGTTGAGCGCAATCCAATCTTTCATATTTTTGATTCTTGATTTTTGATTGGCGATTTCTCAGGTGGGGTGGGATGCTCCGTCAATCCCGCATCATGTTCTTATTCCCATTAACTGTCTGGCATTGGAACCATAAGATTTCCGTTTGGGGTGGGTGCAAGTGGCATTATGTCACTCAAATTGGGCTTGTGGAACAATAAAATTTCCGGGTTGGTAACGTAAATCTTCCGTTAGTGCAAAAGATTGCTTTAAAAAGGTATAGGAGTCACGACCTCGGTTGAAATTCGCCTCTCTTGAGAGGAGATTATTCAA
>CAXTRQ010000147.1:0-14998 GCA_964246705.1 uncultured Pyrinomonadaceae bacterium | reverse complement strand
ATGCTGTAGAGAGCACGCGCTGCGCCATTACCCAACCCCCATCCGGCAGCGACGAAGAAGATGGCGAAGAGCGTCTCTTCGCGCCGGACGTAGCTGAGGCCGTCACGAAACTCGAAGAACGCGCGCCGCAGGATGGCGTTGATGCGTTGCAGATTAAGCGTTACGGCAGTGCCGTCGAGGGGCGCGCTTGACAGGTGAAACGAGGCGGGGCGCTCGCGGCTCGTCCGCGCGCGGATGCGCCGGATCATTTCGGCGGAGGCAAGAAAGGTCAGCGCGTTCAACCCGAAGACGAGATCGCGCCCGACGAAAGTTGCGAAGAGGCCGCCGAGCGCCGAGCCGACGGCGATAGTCGCGGCGCTCGTCGAAACTGAAAGCGAATTGGCGGTCAGCAACTCGTCCGCGCCGCTGACGATGTTGGGCACGCTCGCCCGCTTGGCTGCATTGAAGAAAGCCGAGACGGCGAAGAGCGACGCACCGACGACGTAGATGATGGCGAGCGATTGAAAACGGTCGGCAACGATGAAGCCCAGCGCCAGCACAGCGCGCGCCGCGTCCGCCGCCATCATCACATGTCGCCTATCGAGACGATCAACGACGACGCCCGCCAGCGGGCCGAAGACAAAAAGCGGCAGATGGCGCGCGATGGCATAGACGGCAATCGCCAACCCGACGCGCCGCTCGCCCGCCAACTGGATGGCGAGCGCGAGGATGGCGATGTTATTCAACCAATCGCCGATCTCCGAAATCACCTGCCCCAGCCAGAGACGACGGAAATCAGCGTTGCCCTCAAGCAACTGCCGGTACGTCAACGCCGCACCTCTTGAGAAGAAAGCGGATGGCGAAAAGCCGCAGGCAAGCAATTGACGCTGGAAGTTGAACTTTCAAATCGGAGATTTGAGATTTCAAAAGTTGAACTTTGAAATTTAAGATTTGAAATCTGAGATTTGAAATTTGAAACGGCTGTGCCTTCGGCTTTCTGGCTACTGCCGGCGACCTTCTGTTTTTCGGCTTTCAGATTACGGTAGCGTGTCAGGATGTTAATGACGTAGGAGCGCGTCGAAGCGATGTCAATGCGCGCGATGAATTGTTCTGCCGAGAGCGGGAGCGCGTCGCGCTCCGTCTTGTTCCATTCGACGGCGCGGCTTGGGCCTGCGTTGTAAGCGGCGATCATGCGCGCCTCTGCACCGGGCGTGTCGCGGTATTCTTTGGAGATTTTTTCGAGATACCAGCAACCAATCTGGATGTTGCGTTCCGGCACGACGAGGGCGCTGGCCGGGTCGCTCTTCATTTGCTGCTCAAACTCGCGCATTCCGGTCTCAGCCGCCCACTCGCGCGCGACCGTCGGCGTCACCTGCATCAATCCGATCTCGCCCGCCTCACCTCTCTTCCAAGGGCTGAAATAGGTCTCTTCGTAGATGATGCACCAGACGAGGTCAGGGTCAACGCGATAGATGGCCGCCTCCCGCGCAATCAAAGAATCGAAGCGATGCACCCAGTAGCGATTGAAGTAGTAAAGCCCGACGGCGCAGAGGACGAGCAGGATGAGGCCGGAGAGGGCGAGTCGTTTCAAAACGGGCATCAGGTTGTCAGCGTTTCAATAAATTTCTTCCTGCTCGATTTTGCCTGCCGTCGCCGGTCAATTTCTGCGCCTCAGATGTGACCATAGGTCGGCTTTTGTCCATGAAGTGTCTGCGCCTTCGTAGCGTGACAGGAGCGTGCGGCGGTCGAGGACGTGGCCTTGCAGCCAGACTTCAGCCGAGACGGTCGCGCCGACCGCGAGCCTTCCGCCGCGCAGCGCGCGACGGTTGACGAGCATTTCGAGTTTGAGTCGTTCGAGGTCGAGATAGACCCAGTAAAGCTCGCTGCCTGAAAGCGGGTTGCGTAGAGGCTTGAACGAGATGACGCGCCCGGTTAGGCTCCAATCATTTTCGTGCGCGGCGCGAGCCGGAGCAATGCCTTCGAGCGGCTGCCAGCGCAGGCGCTCGTCTCTCTTGCAGACGCGCGCACGATAGGCGAGGCCGCACAAACCGACATGAAGTTCCTGCGCGCGAAATCCTTCCGGGCCGACCTCCGTCAGATTTTGCAACTCGAACAGAACTTCGGTGTCCGTGCCGTCGCAGTAGCCATGAATGATGGCTTCTCCGTCTTCGTCGTATTCCGTCAAAGCCCAAGGGCTGATGCGCTGCGTGTAGCGGGCGCGGAAGCCGGGTCGGCAATCAGCATAGAAAATATCTCCCGTGCCCGATTCATAGAGCACCGTCCAGACTTCTAAACCTTCGCCGAGTTTCCAGCAACGACCATGGAGGACTGCGCCGCGCCGCGAAAGCTGTGTGGCTTCACCCTGATCTCCGGCTCGCTCGGCGAGATAATTGAAATCCTTCTCGCTCGGCACTTCCAACCCGATGGCTTCAAACGTCTCGTCCATAATGTTACACCGGAGATGAGACCTCAGAGGGCGGTTAAAAAAAGCGTCTCTTTTAACCGGCCTCGCAAGCTCTCGCCTCTAGCCTCTCATTGATCTCTTACGACGTGGGGTTTTTGACTCAGCCTTCGTCTCGGCGTCGGCGTGTGGCGCGCGGCTGCGGAATCCACGAATGTTACGCACGGGGCCGTGTGTCGGGCGCACTCCGGCGCGCGTCATTTCGGCGAACAGTTCGACATCATAGTCGGCCTCCCGCGACATCTCCTCGCGGATGGCATGCAGCACTTCAAGAAATTTCGGTTTGCGATACATATCAATAACAATGATGAGTGAAAGATGATAAGCGATGAGAAATTTTCAACGGCTTATCTTATCACTCATCACTTATCATCCATCACTTTTTCAGTGGCTTCCGACACCAGAAATTCGGGCGTCACAATCTGCGGAACAAAAAACCCTGCCGCCGTGTTGAAGAGGCGAATGCGCGCCTGCCGCCTCACGTTCGCGAGATGACCGAAGTTCCACGTCACTAGATAATCTATTTTGTGAAATGAGGCAACAGCAACGTGGACGGCGTCGGCGATGTACTTGCGATGAAAGATGCCGCGCGCGATATAACCTTCGGCGAGGATGGTCGCTTCGTCCGTCAACTCGACCTGTTCGAGCGATGAAGCCAGTTTCAAATAACCCGTCCGGTGCGGTTCGGGCACGCGTTCGAGTTCGCGCACGACCAACTGCGAGACGACGGCGCGATATTCCGACATCTCGTGCTCCCACCAACGAATCGTGAGATCGCGGCGGAACGGCTCGCCGTTATCCAGATAGGCTCCGATGACGGAGGTTTCGAGATAAATGCTCTGCTTCATATCATTGTCCCGTTCCGTTACGACTGGCTCGTGATGACGGGCGCTCTATCCTTCGAGTCGTCGGCAGGCACAGCTTCCAGAGGTTCAAGTCTCAAGACGGCGCGCTCGAAATCGAAGGTCACGCGGAAGTAGCGCAAGATATTGCCGCCGATAATACCTGCCTGCTCGAACCCTGCGGTTTCGTTAATCGGCTCCATGTCGAGGACTGCCGCCGCGATGTTGCGGCGCATGTGCGAGCCGAGACCGATGCGCGGCAGCAGAAGCATCTTCACGTTCTCGGTCACTCCCGCCGCGCCATAGACCTTGATGCGGGACGGTTGCGTGAAGCGATGCAAATCTTCGCGCTCAGCGAGAGCTTCGGAGATGACCGTGACGCTCGCGCCCGTGTCCATAATAAAACTGATCGGCTTTTCGATGCCGTCAATTTTCACCTCGCCGCTCCAGAAGCCGCTCGAAGTCGTGCGAATCGGAACCTCGATGCCGGTGGGCGGAGCCGCCGGATCGAGGGCGGGTCGCGCGTCGTCGCGCAACATTTGCATCGTGCGCTTGCCGTAGTCAATCGAGGTCAGGAACTTCGACAGTATAGAAAGTCCGATGTAGCCGTCCACCGGCTCTTGATCGTTATAGAACTGGCGAATATAGACGGGCACATTTTCGATACGCACGTCGCCGATGTTGAGCGCCTGCAAAAAGCCGTAGATGATTTCAAAGCGACCGCCGCCGCCGACCGCACGCGCCAGACCGCCGCGCGCCACCGGCTTGATGCCGATGCGGTTCGCCGCATCCGCCGCCAACACACACATCCCCGCGCCCGTATCAATCACGAAGCGCAGCATCTCTTTTGAATTGTTGACGCGCAGCTTGATAATCGGGCGATTGTTAACCAGCTCGAAAGGAACTTCGCTGCGCTCCGCGCCGCCCGTGTGCAACAGGTTGTTCTGCGTGCCGAGATAGCGCAGGAAATCAATGAGACCGCGAATGCGCGCGCGGCGGTCGGCGTCTGCGCGCGGTGCGATACGCAGGAATCGTTCGTAGGCATCGGCGGCTTCGGCGTACCGCTCGGAGCGCGCGGCGACCTGTCCGAGATTGTATTGGTAGTCCGGGTCGCTCGGATCGAGGAAGGCTGCGCGCCTAAGACCCGTGAGGCTCTGCGGCACGCGGTTCTCGTAGAAGTCCACCATCGCCAGTCCGGCAATCGCCAGCGGGTCGTCATCTTTGAAACTGAGCGCCGTGCGAAACTCTTCGACCGAGAGACGAAAGTCGCCCGCGCCGAGGAGCGCCGAACCGAGCAGCGAGTGCGCGCGCGCAGAGGTCGGGTCAACGGCGATGACGCGCGCCGCATGATCGAACGCGTCCTGATTCTTGCGTTGCTTGAAAAGCGCGAAGCTCAGACCGAGGCGCATCGTCGTATTGTGAACGTCCTTGACTAACAACTCGCGATAGAGCTTCTCAGCCGTCTCATACTCGCCCTCGCGCAGAGCGCGTTCGGCACGCTCGCGCATCTTATCGCCGCCGCCGGAGACGGCGGCAACCGTCATATAACTCGGCACACATAACGAAGCGCAAATGGCGAAGGCGGCCAAACTGCCGACCGCCCGACGGTACAGTTTTCTCATTGCAACAACTCCAAGGGGGAAAGGGGGAAAAGAATGAGGGCGGAAGGATGAATTAAAGACAGCTTGTTCTTTATCCTCTTTCTTCATCCTTCATCCTTCCGCCTTCATCCTTATTTCAAAATCTCTCCGGTCTTCATTGACCAGAGTACAAGGTCGAGTTCATCGAAGTCTATCTGTACGTCGCGCGCGAATTCGCGCAGGCGTTCTTCGGCGGCTAGATAGCGTGCGCGTGTCGCGGGCGGATGGGGCGAATCAATGCGCCCTAATTCGGCGAGGCTGCGCAGGATGTGTTTATCTAAAATCGCGTAACCGCGAAAACCGATGTTACGTAGGAAGTGGCTCGCTTCCTTGTAGCCCAACCCTTTGATGCCCCGCTCGCGCGCCAGCCAATCGCGGCGCTCAAGCGGGTCGCTGAAACTCTCAAGCCGCTCTCGCAGGCGCATCCGGCAATCGCGCGTGAGATGCTCGCGCGTCACGACGATGTAGTCTGAGCGCGCACGCGGGTAACGGTGCTTACCCGTCAAGACCTCCGCCAACTCTTCATGCGTGCCTTTTTTGAGCAGAGGCCGGACGGCTTCGACCGAATTCAAGCCCATGCGCGCCGATGCTCCGGCGGTGAAAATGCAGAAGACCAATTCTTCCCAGAGCCGCGTGTTTGAACCCTCTTGCCAGACCGCTTGAAATTCTGCGAGGCGCTCACGAATGGCGCGTGCGCGCGCGCTGTGTGCGGCGCGGATACTTTCGATGGTAACGGGTTGTTTGTCTCGCTGCACGACGCTCTATCAACACGAGGATTCTTGAAGCCGACTCGAATTCTATGGGCGCGTTCGCAGCCTTGTCAACGAACTTATCTCATTCACCTACTCCGCGCTCTTGCCGGAATGGAATTTGCGTTGGCTCTTTATGATGCTTATCGTATCGCATGCATCTCATACGATGCGCGTTCGCATCAAAGAGGTCGCCCCCAGAGTTAAACTAATTACCCTCATTCTTTAGCGCGAACTCAGGCGCACGCAACTGTGTGTTATTATCACGCGCTTTCGGAAACTCGTATGGGGCCGGAATTGAAAATATGGGAAGGTCACAAACAAGCCGCTTAATTTTCACCGTCACATTTATCTTTGCGCTGCTTGTGAACACGCCCGCGCAAGGCGTGTCACCTGTCCCGGCGCAGACGCCAACAAGGTTGCCGGTCGCTGTCCCGACTCTTCCCACGACACAGACCACGACGGTTACACCCCTTGCGCAGTCTGCCCTACCGACTCCGACTCCGCGACCAATCTCCTACAACCAAGGCGTGCTGGTGCAGAAGCTAAACGGCGAGACAGTCTTCGAGCAGGCGGGGGAGCAAGGTTTCAATCCGGCGTCTGCGGTCAAGCTGGCGACGGCGCTCGTCGCGTTGCGTACGCTCGGCTCCGACTACCGCTTTGCAACTGCCGTCTGGACGACTGGCACGTTTGATGCCGCGACCGGCACAATCAATGGCGATCTTATCATTTCAGGTCGTGATCCTTCGCTCCATTACGAACACGCGGTATTGATGGCGCGGCAGTTGAACCAGATGGGCATTCGCATCATCACAGGCGACCTCGTTGTTGCACCGCGCTTCACGATGAATTTCAGTTCGTCCCCCCAACATTCGGGAGAGAGGCTCTACGACACGCTCGATGCGACGCGCCGTCCGGCGGCAGCAACGCGCGCTTGGTACGAAGAGCGCGTGCTGCTCGGCGATAACGCCGCTCTGCAAACGACGACGCCGAGCGTAGCCGTGATGGGCGCAGTCTATGTTGATGCCGTCCCGGCGGGCGCGCGTCTGCTCTTTACGCATAAGTCGAGCATGCTCGTTGACATCCTCAAAGTTTTGCTCTGCTATTCAAACAATTTTATGGCCGAGCGTCTGGGCGATACGCTGGGCGGCGCGTCGGGCGTCGAGCATTTTCTGACGAGCGAGCTTGGCATTCCCGCTGGCGAGGTTAGGCTTTCGACGACGAGCGGGCTGGGCGTCAATCGTGTCTCGCCGCGCAACATGATGAAGATTTACCGCGCGCTTCTGGACGAACTCCACAAACGCGATCTTTCGGCGGCGGACATCCTGCCGGTCGCGGGCATTGACCCCGGCACACTGCAAAGACGATTTGCGCTCCACCCGTCGCGCGGTAGCGTTATCGCCAAAACCGGCACGCTGACACGCACAGACGGCGGAGCCAGCGCGCTCGTCGGCCAGATGCGCGCGCAGAACGGCGAAGTGCTGCTCTTCGTCATCTTCAACCAGCGCGGCAGCGTCACACGTTTCCGCAGCGCGCAGGATACGCTCGTCTATGAACTACAGAGCGCACGCGGCGGCCCCAAGCAGTTCACCTACACGCCGCACACGCTCGCCATGCGCCTCGCCGACACAGAGTTCGATACGGGCAAGACGGAAGGCAAGGACGAGTACGAACCCGCACCGAAATAAGAGCAAGGATGAAAGCGGACGGCGGAAGGATGAAGTAAGGATACCATCTTAACTTCATCCTTCCGCCTTTTAAGGATTACAATCCCTAACCAATAGATGACCAGAGACGCAGACGACGAACCCGGGATAGATGACCAACCTGCGCGCCGTAGCGTGCGCGCCGAGGCCTCGATTTCCTCGGCAGAGAAACTTCAGGACGCGACCGCTACTCACGACGACGCGAGCACGATTGCGGGCGCGACGAATATTCAGGTCGGCGCAGTCGAGGGCGACTTCCCCGCCGAACGAAAAATCGAGCGGAGCGAACGCAAAAGTTTCAGCACCGGCAAGGGCGCGTTCCTCGTCGGCGCAGGCATTCTCTTGAGCCGCATCGTCGGCGTCATCCGTCAGCGCATCTTCGCCTACTATTTCGGCAACTCCAATGTGATGGACGCCTTCAACGCGGCGTTCCGCATTCCGAATTTCCTCCAGAACGTTTTCGGCGAGGGCGCGCTCTCGGCATCCTTCATTCCCGTCTACGCGAAGCTGCTGGCGAAAGATGATGAACAGGAAGCAGACCGCGTTGCCGGGGCGGTTTTTACGCTGCTCGCGCTCGTCATCGCCCTGCTTGTCCTCGTCGGCGTTTTTACGACGCCCTATCTGATTAACGCGATTGCGCCGGGCTTTCAAGGCGAGAAACGCGAACTGACCATCCGGCTCGTCAAAATCTTTTTCCCCGGCGCGGGACTGCTCGTTCTCTCCGCATGGTGTCTCGGCGTGCTCAACAGCCATCGCCGTTTCTTTCTCTCCTACACCGCTCCCGTCATCTGGAACGTCTCGATTATCGCCGCGCTCGTCTGGTCAGGAAATCCGGTCAAGCAGATTGAGATTAGCAATCTCGAAGTGTGGGGTCGCGTCGCGGAATTTGCCGCGTGGGGATCGGTGGTCGGCAGCGCCTTGCAGTTCGGCGTGCAACTGCCGACCGTCTTGCTGCTCACCAAACGCCTGCGGCTATCGCTCGGAACGTCGAACGCGAACGTGCGGGCGGTGCTCAAGAACTTCGTGCCGGTCTTTGTTAGTCGCGGAGTGGTGCAGATCAGTGCGTTCGTTGATTCGCTGCTCGCCAGTTGGCTCGGCGAGGGCGCAGTCGCGGCGCTCGGTTACACGCAGAGCCTCTACACTCTACCAGTCAGCCTCTTCGGGATGTCTGTGTCGGCTGCGGAACTGCCTGCGATGTCGAGCGCCGTCGGCGAGCAGAAGGATATTGCCGAACAGTTGCGTCGCCGCCTCGACGCGGGACTCCGCCAGATTGCGCTCTTCATCGTGCCCTCTTCGATGGGCTTTCTCGCGCTCGGCGACGTGATGGCGGGCGCGCTCTACCAGAACGGCAAGTTCGGGCGCGCGGATTCAATTTACGTCTGGATGATTCTCGCAGGCTCGGCGGTCGGGTTGCTCGCCTCCACGCTTGGTCGTCTCTACGCCTCAACTTATTATGCGCTCCATGACACGCGCACGCCGCTCCGCTACGCAGTCATCCGCGTCATCCTGACGACGGTGCTCGGATACCTCTGCGCGATTCCGCTGCCGCACGCGCTCGGATGGGATCAACGCCTCGGCGTGGCAGGCTTAACCGCGTCGGCGGGCGTGGCCGGGTGGGTCGAGTTCGTGCTGCTGCGCCGTACCTTGAACGCGCGTATCGGGCGAACGGGACTGCCGCTTTCCTATACTTCAAAACTTTGGGGGGCGGCGGCCATCAGCGCCGCCGTCGCTTGGGGCATCAAGCTGGCTCTCGGCCCACATCATCCGATTATTATCGCCGCGCTCGTGCTCGTCCCCTACGGCCTTCTCTATTTCGCGCTCACCTCGCTCTTCAAACTCCCTGAAGCGCAAGCAGTTGTCGGGCGCTTCACGCGAATCCTGCGCCGCCGGTAACATTACCGTGAGGACGAAGAAATATCGCGCCAAGGCGCAAAAGACGACAAGAAACGCAAAGAAGATGCACGTCCAATCGCGCAGGCCGCTTTAAGTTGAGCCTGAAGCGGAGCTAAAGCCTCTGTTTCCGGGTTGTTAAGTTTTAGAAAACAGTTGCTTTTTTTCTGGAAGCGGCTACAATCACTTCCACTTTTTCTGAAATCGCCAGCGCATTAAGTCTTTACAGGCAGTATTGAAATCTTTTGAAGAGTGCTCGGCAGGCCCAACCTGAGGCATCGCCGGAAGAGAAAAGAGGCCGTTTCGGCCTACTTTTCTATCGTAGAAGCGCTGGTAAATAGTACCCGTTCACCTCGCTTCCTTGAAAATTGCACCTTGAGTAATCGCCCGCCGTCATCATGCGGTAATCGCACGTCGCGCGGCCAGTGGCACTCAAGGTTTCTGCCAAAAGTTCATCATAAGAGGGACACTTTGGAGGTAAAGGATATTATGAAAAACCGCATTCAGGCGCTTGTCAAACCGCTCGCGTTAAGTATTTTCGCCCTCGCTGTGTTCATGCTCGGTCAAAGCGCCGCCCGCGCCGACGAGGTTTTCATGGCCGGTTATACTAATGGCTGCTTCAACTGCGGGACGCCCGCCGATACCAACGGCGCGCCGCAGGGCGCTTCATTACTAGGACTGACCTACAGCAATTCGGTTTTTAGTGGAACCACGGCGAACGGCTCCCGATCACTCGGCGGAAACCCGGTCTTGCCACCCGGACAAAACACTAACAACCTAGGCTCCTTCTCCCTGAGTACGGCCCCGAACACCTACGACGGTAACACGTTTGTGTTACGCGTGAGTTTTACCGCCCCTCAAGGAATCGCCGGTTCAAATACGGCGTTGTTTACCGCCATCCTGACCGGGACTGTCATCAACAACGATACCGGCGGCGTTACCCTCGATTTCAACAACACGCCGATATTGTTCACTTTCAATGATACTAATTGTGGCGCAACGACCCTGCCCGGCCAGCAAACGACCTGCGGTTCGGGGAGTTTCTCCTTAACAGTTAATGATTTGGACATTGACCCGGGGCAGACAGAAGCCATCACGGGCAGAATCACGGGCGCTCAACAGTCGGCAGTTCCCGAACCGGCCACGTTGCTCCTGCTGGGTACGGGATTAACGGGCATCGCGGCGCGCTTCCGCAAACGTCGCAAAACGGCTAAGAACTAGCCGGAAAGTTTCGACTTAGACAGCGCGCGGTCTCAAAAAGTGTGGTTTTTCATGTGAGCCGGATTAGGTCTCTACTTGATCCGGCTCTTTGTTTTGCCCGCTGCGTGCCGCTCGTTTGCTCTGAGTTCTATCTTTTTTTTGCTGGGCCGAAGCATTTTTTGGAAACGCTGGGGCATTAGTTATTTCAGTTTAATTACCGGAAAACAGGATAGCTCGGCGAGGCGGCAGGCAGGCGGCAGGAAGCGAGGCGCAAAAGTGAAGCGCCTTTTTTTGTTTCTGTAACTTTATGCTGCCCACGCGTCCGCCCGTCGTTGATTGTGCTGCTCGCCTTAAACTCCTGCTGACATTTTCCTGCGGCTGTGCGACTCCACAGGCGTCCCGGAATTTTCGCTTGTCAACTTCCTACCCCTAATCATTTCTTCATTTCAAAGCGTAGCCCTGATAATTTAGTTTGACCCTTACGCGCCTGACTCTTTATCATCCTGTCATGCAGAAAATATTCCCAGCCGCCGAGATGCGCGAGGTTGACCGCCTGACTACCGAGCGGTACGCCACGCCTTCGCTGCTGCTCATGGAGGCCGCCGCCAACGCTTCAGCGCGCGTGATTGCCGCCCGTTTCCCCGAAGGACTCGCGCGCAAGTCGGTGCAAATCCTCTGCGGGCGCGGCAATAACGGCGGCGACGGTGCGGCTCTGGCGCGCACACTCTGGATGTTGGGCGCACATGTGGATGTCGTCCTGTTTGGCCGTCTCGAAAATGCGCGGGGAGACGCGCAGACGAATTTCGAGATTGTTCGCCATCTGGCGGGTTTCGCTTCGGGAACAAACGCGCGGCCTTCCGGGCTTTCATTCGTCGAGTGTGAGACGCCCGCGAGTTGGGAAGAGATTGCAGGAGCACGCCGCGCTTACGCCGTTATCGTTGATGCGCTTTTCGGCACGGGGCTATCGCGCCCCCTCGAAGGCATCTCCCGGCAGGCCGTCGAGCACCTCGCACTTCTCCGCGAAGCGCGCGAACATGCTCACGGAGAGACGCCGCTGATCGTCTCGCTCGACATCCCTTCCGGCCTCGACGCGGACGCCGCCGCGCTGATTGGCGAAGCTGTCCGTGCAGACCTGACCGTCACTTTCACCGCGCCGAAACCGGCGAACGTGCTGCCGCCTGCGGCGCATTTCAACGGTCAACTCGTCGTCGCCCACATCGGCTCTCCACAAGCGTTGCTCGACGCTTCGCCTTCGCGTCTATTCCTGACGCAAAGCGCGGATGCATGCGCTTGGCTTGAGAAGACGCGCTATTCGCACGGCTCTTATAAGAACACGCACGGCCATGCGCTCATCGTCGCAGGCTCGCGCAACTATACGGGCGCGGCGGTGCTCTGTGGCAGCGCGGCGATGCGCTCCGGCGCAGGACTGGTGACGGTAGCGACACCGGCCTCTGCTCTTCCCGGCGTCGCGGCGCGCGTGACGCCCGAAGTGATGACGGCGATGCTGCCTGAGACAGACGGCGGCAGCATTAGCCTTGAAGCGCTGGCGCAAATTTCAAGACTCGCCGAGCGCGCAGACGTGATTGCCATCGGGCCGGGATTGACTTCCGACGTGGACGAGACGCGCCGTTTTGTCCGTGAAGTAATCGAGCGGCGCGGCGTTCCGGTCGTGATTGATGCCGACGGATTGAACGCTCTCGCCCCTTGGCCGACAGATTTGCGCGGCACGCGCGACGCTCCTTTAATTCTCACGCCGCACGAAGGCGAGATGCGCCGATTGCTCGGCTCCGAAGAGCACGAGGCGCTCGGTGATCGCGTGCGCGCCGCGAGCGAATTTGCCGTCGCGCACGAATTGATTCTCGTCCTGAAAGGCACGCGCACACTCGTCGCCGCGCCGGACGGGCGCACCTTTATCAACCCGAACGGCAACCCCGGACTCGGCACGGGCGGTTCAGGCGACACGCTGACGGGCATCATCACAGGCTTTATCGCGCAGGCTTTTGCCAGTTTGAAAGATGAAGCAGATGCTCTCGAAGCGACCATCGCCGCCGTTTTCGTCGGCGGGCTGGCCGGAGACATTGCGGCGCGCGAGCGCGGCATGAGAACGCTTGTCGCCTCTGACATCCGCGAACATTTAAGCGCCGCCATCCGCGCGCTCGACGCCGAAGGAGAGCAGCCTTGAAGATGTCGGCGTCTGAATCAGTGACAACCGGCGTGTGGATTTCCGAGCGCGCAGAGGATACCTTCGATGTCGGACTGAAGATCGGCGAGAGTTTGACGGGCGGCGAGATATTCCTGCTTGAAGGCACGCTCGGCGCGGGCAAGACGGTTTTTGTGAAAGGCTTGGCGACCGCCCTCGGCCTTGATGCGGATGAAGTGACCAGCCCGACTTTTACGCTCGTTAATCGCTACGACGCCGGTCGTCTGACGCTCTATCACCTCGACCTCTACCGTCTCGACGACGGCGCAGAGGCCGCGCACGCCGTCGGTCTGGAGGAGATACTATCGGACGAACGCGCCGTCGTCATCATCGAGTGGGCGGAACGAATCGGACGCTATCCCCTGCCCTCTCCAATCTGGGGCGTCCGCATCGAGGGCGACGGCGAAGATTCGCGCCGCATTACAGTGTTGCGCGGATAAATCTCCGTCGAAGGAGAGAGCGACGGGCGCGGCATGTTAAGATAAGAAGCGCGGAGCAAAGTCTTGTTTGATTACGGAATCAAACTTGTTTGGAGAGGTCGCAGCGACAGACGCGTTTGCAAATTGTTGGCTGCTCCGCGCGACCGACGCTGCCGCTGCCACGGACATCAACTTGAATTATTAGTTTTAAGGAGAAACAGATTATGCCTTACCCAGAAATTATGATTGCGCCGATGCGCGCCGACCTGACGCGCTTCGGCGTGGAAGAGACGCGGACACCTGAGCAGGTTGACGAAGCTATCGGCAACAGCAAGGGCACGCTGTTGGTTGTCGTCAATTCGGTCTGCGGTTGCGCGGCTGGAAAGGCTCGCCCCGGCATCGTCAAGGCGTTGCAATCGGACGTGCGTCCAGACCGTTCGATTACGGTCTTTGCCGGAGCGGACATGGAAGCGACGAATAAAGCGCGCGAGCACTTCGCGCCCTACCCGCCATCCTCGCCGCAGGTCGCGCTCTTCAAAGACGGCAAGCTCGTCTACATGATGCAGCGTCACGACATCGAAACTCGCTACGCCGAAGAGATCGCGCAGGAACTCACGCAAGCATTCCAACGCTTCTGCATTCCTGTCAGCACGGCGACCGCGTAAAGAGCGATAATGAGGGCGGACGGGAGGAAGGATGAAACAATAAGAGCATCCTTCCTCATCCTTGCGCCCTCATCTTTCATTCTTGCTTTTCAATGCCTCAACTTTCGCTTTCGACGCCAATCCTCTCGCTGCACAAGTACGGTCTCGCGCGCCTGGGGCAGCCGACGGCGCGGCGGCTTGGGCTTGCGCTGGCAAATGTCAGCGGCAAGCGTGATGCTTCCGAGGCGACGATCGAAGACCTCCTGCATTACCTGCCGATGCGCTACGAAGATCGCTCGAACATGACGCGCATCAGCGAACTTCGTGACGGCACGGAAGCGTCGCTCGAACTTTACGTGCGCGTCGCGGGCGGCTTTCAGGTTGGCAAGAATCGTGGAGCGAAAGCGCCGCCGCTTTACATCTTTGAAATTACGGCGAGCGATCCGGAACGGACGAGCAAGCCGGTGGTCGTCTGGTGGTTTGTCTCAGGGCGGCAGGCGCAGCGCATCGTTTCCTATAACCGCCAGCGATTCACGCGCGGCGCACGCTTCATCGCCTTCGGCAAGTGGGAGTGGGACGGGCGGCGCAACACCTTCGCGCTCAGACTCAACAAGCCGGACGAATTGGAGATGCTGCCCGGCATCTGGACGCCGCCGGAACACGCGCTGCTGCGTCTGGCCGAAGAGGAAGAGGCCAACAGCAACGGCTTAAATCGGAGCGGTGACGGTGTAACTCAGCAGGCGAATAAACCTCTCGCTGACGTTGAGGAAGATGCCGACGGCGAAGCGACAGTGCATGATGAAGAGAATGGTGACACGGACGCTACCGATTTAAATTCGGATGACGAATCTCCCGACGAAGAGACGAGCGACCCGGCGCTCGCGGCGATTCATGTCGGGCGGCGCGTGCCCGTCTATCGCAAGCTCGGCGAGTTTCGCGCCAAACGTCTGAGCGAAACCATGCATGCCGTGTTCGGTCTGCTTGACGACGGCGCATTCGACGAGACGCTGCGCGCCGAACTGCTCGCGCGCCAGAATCTCATCAATCGCGCGGACGCACTGAGGCGCATTCATTTTCCTTCCGACGACGTGCCGCTCGCCGAATACGAGCGTGCGCGCAGCCCGGCTCACCTGCGTCTCATCTTTGAAGAGTTTTTCTGGGTCGCGCTCGCCATCGCTATCAGGCGCGGCCAGCGCGTCAAAGAGCCGAAGGCCGCTATTATCGAAATCACCGAACGGATACGGGAGCGTGGCTTTTCGCTGCTGCCA
>CAXTRQ010000146.1:1498-15028 GCA_964246705.1 uncultured Pyrinomonadaceae bacterium | reverse complement strand
CGTGAGACGTTCTCTGTGATATGCGAAGCGCCCGCGCGGGTCGCGCTGGCCGTGTTGCAACGGATACCAGCAGACGTTTTCGCCGAAGGAGGTCGGGATATAGACAAAGGCGACAAGCGCGGGACGCCACCATGCGCGGTGATAGTTGTAGCCGTAGCCGCGCGGTGCCCAGCACCAGTTGTTGTTGTAATAGACCCAGCGCCCGTAGTGATACGGAGCCCAGCCCCAGTCTTCGTCCGCCACCCATGTCCAGCCGTAAGGCTGACACCAACTCCAGTGGCCGTAGCGATACGGTGCCCAGTTATAATAGTTGTTGATGACCGTCACATGCGGACGCCAGACGTAGCCGTAATCTTTGGTGTACGCCCAATCGCCGTAAGCGTCTAACTCTTCCGCGCCCCAGATGTCGCGGTCGTAGTAACGCTCGCGGTCTTCAAAGCGCAGGCGTGAGGCGAGGAAGCGTTCGCGTTCGTCATTCCATTTGTCCCAATCATCGAACGACGCGGCGGAGCCGATCTCCCAATCGCCTTCTTCGGAACCGTCGGAGACGAGACGCGCGCTCTTGCCCTCACGCAAGTTGAAGCCGGAGGTTTCCGAGTAGATGCGCGCGCGCCCTTCGTCGCGGACGGTGACGCGTACCGCCCCATCATGCCCGACATCGAGACGATAAAGCCCGCGCTGCTCGGCGGCCACCGTCGTCTTCGGCGCATCAACTTCAAAATATTCATGCTCATGATCAAATCGTGCGAGACGGATGTCCGCCGTGCCTTCGGAGAGACTCAGGGCGATGCCTTCTTCGCGCAGGGTGACGACACGCAGCACTGAGTCCGCGCCGACGCGCACGAAGTTGCGCGCGTCCAACTGTATTTCGAGACGCGAATCCTTGCCCGTCGCTAGCGTGTCGCCTTCGATGAGCGGGAGATTCAATTTCGCGCTCTCCCATTCAACATTTCCCGCGCGCTGTAAGCTCACCTCGCCGCGCAGTAAGCTGATACGCATCACGCGCGCATGTTCATCGTATTCGTCAGCAGAGTCGTCTGTGTTGTCGTCGTCGGCGGCGCGTGCAGAGGGCGCAGCGACGGTCAGGAAAGTGGCCAACAGCAGCGTGAGAAAGGCGAGCGAAGAGATGTGACGTGAACGCATAGGGCAGGAGGCTCCTTCGATTTTGAAACTTAAGGCCAAACAGGGCTGCGCCGTCGCGGTTGCGGCAGACCGAGTACGGAGATAAAGAAGCTATGCTTTCGGAGAGTCAAAGCGCTTGCGAGGGCTTTTATCCGTTGACCAGACGCGTGTGCAATGCGTGTGCCCGTCATCAGTTGAAGATACACGGATGAAAGACTGTTCGGCTTTTTCTTTTAAAAATCGAGCGGGAGAAAAGCTGCTTATGCCAGATGGTGCAGGCCGAGCACTATATGGGATGAAACCGAAAATCATCTCGCTCAAAAGCTCTAGGTCGGGCGTTAATGCTTAGGCAAAGCTTTTGAGCTTTTCACTGTCCGACCAAGCTCCGCGAAGCTCAGGTTCAGAATCGGATATTGTTTCCAGTCCTGATAATCATAGTGCCACCATTCAGGCTCATAGACGGTGAAGCCTTCGGCCTCCATCGCGGCGCGGAGCAGGTCGCGCAGTCGTCGCTGCTCGGCTGTGCCGCCCGTGTAGTTAATGTGCGAGCGCTCGCTCATTTCGTCATATTCTCCGGGCATCGAGACCTGCCGTCCGGTGCGGAGATCGGAGAGTGTCAAATCTACGGCGCAGCCGCGATTGTGGCGTGAGCCGCGAGCAGGGTCAGCGACAAACTGTTTTTTGTCGGCGGGCGTTAAATCCCAGAACAACTTTGTCACCTGCCACGGGCGATAGCCGTCGAAGACGGAGAGGCCGTAGCCCTGCCGCCTCAATGCGCGCTGGACGCGGACGAGCGCCTCGGCGGCGGGACGTTGGAGAAAGGCGCGCGCCTGCGTGTAGAGGGGGCGACCGACGAAGTTGTTCGCCGTCGCATAACGGATGTCGAGCCGGAGCGTGCGATCAAGCCTAACGAGTTCGATGAGATCGGGTTGGCGGAAAGTTCCGACCTCTTGAGGCGGCTCGTTCGGAGATTGCGCCGCAGGCTGCTGCGCTTGTTCGGTCGGCGCGGGTGTGTGCGTCGGCGTCGCTTGAAGAAAAAAGGGCGGCAGGGCGAGCGCGAAGAGGGCTGCAAAAAAAGGATTGATGCGGTTCAAAGCAGGTCTCCCGGAGATTTGAAAGAAACTCGCAAAAGCGTTCTTCGATACGCGTTCGATGTTCGTCACGGCAGATTTTGACACGGCGGATAATAAAACAGTGGAACTTTTCGAGCGGTTCGCCGAACATAATAACTAGCGAGAGAGCATGCGACAATCGTCGGCGCGGAAAAAAATCAAACCTGACGGCGCGGGCGTGCGTTTAAGTGGCGCAGCGGACGGAGCGAAATGCAGCGTGATGAACGACGAAATTTTTTTGCCACGAAATCAACGCGTGTGGTGTTTTCAGGGTAGATGAAGGCAGTAGTTGTTAAATGTTAGAAAGATTTCGGGTGAGAGAGATGAAACATCGTTCAGTGGTCATCTTTACAGTGCTCTTGATGGGACTCGCCGTAATGCCGCAGGCCGCGCGACAGTTGACGACGCTCAGGGACGCCGCCGGAAATAACCTACAGGCGGGAATCTGGAACCTCTTTCTGAGCTATCACGCGCAAAAAATTTCCGGCGACGAGCCGCCGCAGTCGAACGCGCTGGTCACTTCCCAATCCTGCTTAGAAACCGCGAAAGTCCCCGTTCAGGTCGTTCCAAATATCAGAAAGAACGATGATGCCCCACCACAGCGTAGCCGTGCGACGCAGAATCAAAATCCGCGCAAGCACTCGAAAGTTGAAAATGCTGACTTGCCGCTGGATTTCATCGCCTCAAACTTTGTCGCGCTGGAGAGCGAACCGCGAATGATAAATGTTTCAGCGCCCGTCGTTGCGAATCTTCCCGTCGCGCTTGCTCTTCCTGCTCCGCGTGAATTGAGAGAATCCGTGCCCGCCGTAGCGGACAGAGGAGCCGCGCGGCGGGAGTTGAACATTGCCGCTACTGAAAGAGAAGCGATGCGGTATGCGGCGCAATTCGCCGGGCGCGCGCTGTGGACGAAAGAACGGGCGAGGGAAACGAGACGCCAACTTGAAGACGTTCTCAAAATCAACTTCGTCGCCCCGCAAGGCGACGGCGGCGCGAATCCCAATGCGCCGCGAATCAGGATTCGCAACAAAGTAATATTTCGCCCTTCCGTACAGAAGGCGACGGGCACGGGCCTTGCGCTCAACACCTGCTGTCGGGCGCAGACGGTTGGCCTGAAACAGCGCGTTTCTTAAGTTCCTACGGTCTTTTTGCGACTTAACTGCTCAACGGCTCGCCTCCCGACACGCCACAGGCTTTCGCACTTTCGAGAATAATTTCTCCTTTTCGTCTCGCTTTTGGGATTCAAGAGCGGGAGCATTCTGAAATTTCCTTTAACCATTCAAATCCTGAAGACTCTCAAAATTTAAAGTGATGAAGAAGAAGTTATTGTTGTTATTCGTCTCCGTTCTGTTTGTTGCCAAGTGTGTTCAAGGGCAGCCCGCGCCCGCCGCTTCACCCTCTGCCGCGAAGATGAACGCGGCGAGATTAGCCAGCACTCTGCCGCCGGAAAAAACGCATCCCGTGCGGTTGCCGCGTCTGGAAAAGCCGCCCGTCATTGACGGCAAGTTGGACGACGATGTTTGGAAGCAGGCCGCTGTCTTTCGCGATTTTTATCAAGTGCGACCCGGCGACAACCTTCCGCCTTCACAGCCCAGCGAAGCCTATATCGCTTACGACTCGAAGTATCTCTATCTCGCCTTCCGCGCCTACGACGAACCCGGCAAGGTGCGCGCCACTATCTCCAAACGGGATGAGATTTTTGAAGATGATTTTATCGGGGTCTATCTCGACACCTTCAACGATAAGCGGAAAGCCACAGAGCTTTTCTTCAATCCCTTTGGCGTGCAAGCCGACGCGATTCGCACCGAAGGCTCCGGCGAGGATTTCAGTATTGATTTTGTTCACGAATCAAAGGGCGTCGTAGATGAGAAAGGCTATACGGTCGAGGTCGCCGTGCCTTTCAAATCGCTGCGCTACGAATCGGGCAAAGACAAACTGTGGGGCTTGCACATCTTTCGTTCGATTAAACGCTTCAACAACGAACTCGATTCATGGATGCCCCTCTCGCGCGAAATCTCCGGCACGCTCATACAGGAAGGCTACGTCACAGGTCTCGAAGGACTCTCGACCGAGCGCACGCTCGAAATCATACCGAGCATCACGCTCTCCGAGACAGGCAAACGCGCGCGCTCATTTCTTCCGGCCAACGCCCGCACGGCGACGCCGGACGCCGGGCGCATCCTCAACCAACCCATCGAAGCCGATATGGGCGTCACGGCCAAGTACAGTCTGACGCCGACCGTCACGCTCGACTTCGCTTATAACCCAGATTTCGCGCAGGTCGAGGCGGACGCTACCGTTGTCACGGCCAACCAGCGTTTCCCCATCTTCTTCGAGGAAAAACGCCCCTTCTTCCTCGAAGGGAAAGACATCTTTCAAACGCCCATCACCGCCGTCCACACGCGCGCGATTGTTGATCCGGATTACGCCGCGAAACTGACGGGCAAACTCGGACGCAACACCTTCGGTCTGCTCGCGGCATCCGACAACGCGCCGGGAAATTACACCGAAGAGGAGCGCGCGAACCCTGCGCGGCTACCAGTCATCGGGAGATTCCTCGACAAGAATAGTTATATCGGCGTGCTGCGCCTGAAGCGCGACTTCGGGCGTGAGAACACGCTCGGCATCATTGCCACCACTTACAATTTCATCGAACGGCACAACCACCTGCTCGGCCTCGACGGGCGTTTTAAACTCGACCCCAAAACTACGCTCAGCTTTCAGGTGCTCGGCACAAATACGCGCGCGTGCTTTTTTGACGCGAAGTCGAATCCTGTCGGCCACGCGGAGACGGAGCCTTGCTTCGTAGGGCAGACGTTTGTTAATAACCAGCCCGTCCCGTTCGGGACGCGCAACTTCTTCCGCACCGGAAACGCCTTCGCGTGGCGTTTCAGTTTCGACCGCTCCTGGCGCAATTCCGGCATCAACATCAACGGCGATGGATTTACGCGCGATTATCGCGCCGATGTCGGCTTCACGACGCGCACCAACACCAACGCCATTCGCTTCAACCCGCGCTGGAATTCAGAGCCGAAGCCGAAAGCCGCCATCGTCTCGTATCGCGCTAATGCGTCAATCGTCTCCAGTTTCGACTGGCAGGGACGCTCGCAGCGTGTTGACGTGCAGCCGATGTTCGGCCTCAACTTGCAGCGTCAGACCTTCCTGACCTTCGGCTATCGCCGCGCCTATGAAAGGCTTATCGAAGAAGAGTTCGGCCCCAAGCGCACGGCGACACAGCGCGGCGCTTTCTTCGGCGAAGATTCCGAACGCTCGACTTATAAGAACAGCCTCATTGCCATCATCGAATCTACGCCGAGCAAAAAATATTCATTCTTCGTGCAGGTCATCCGCGACCTTCACGTTTTTGATTTTGATTTCGGAGCCAGCGAGAGATTCCCACGGGTCAGCCCGGCAGCCTTGCAGAACCCGAATGCGGCGCTCGACCCCGGCCCGGCTAATCTCTGAAACATCGAGACCTATGTCAGCTACCAACCGAGCGACGCTCTGCGCGCCTCGCTCGACTATGTAAAGCAGCGTCTAGTGCGGAACGATAACGACCGTGTAGCCTTCGACGAAAACATTTTCGCGTTGCGTTCGACCTACCAGTTCACGCGCTTCCTCTTTGCACGCGCGCGTGTTGACTATTCGACGCTCGCCTCGCGCGTGCGCGGGCAGTTTCTACTCGGCTGGACGCCGAATCCGGGGACGGCCTTCTACGCCGGTTACAACGACGACCTCAACCGCAGCGGCTTCAACCCGTTCACAGGGCAACTCGAACCCGGCTTCCGTCGCAATGGCCGCGTCTTCTTCGTCAAAGCCTCGTACCTGATTCGTCGCAGTTTCTAGCGACAAGGTTCCCACCCCGGCGCGCAACGGACGGGCGGCGAGAAGCTTTAAAGCTCTCGTCACTCGTCCCGTTGCATTTGTACGCGGAGTGAGATAAAAGAGTCGCGCCTTTTCCGCGAAATAAAGGCGTATCCTTCGGCGGCTTGAGCAACACCTTTGCGATTTCGAGGATAGACTCGGATGTTAGAACTTTCCCTTGCCGCACGCGTATAATATCAACGAACAATGCCCGCCGCGCGGCGTCGAACGAGAGCCTTTCAAATAGGCCGCCAGCGTGCCGGAGGGCGTAGAAGGCGTAAGTAGAGTGAGCGCCGTCCTAATTATCTCAATTATCCTGCTCGTTATTACCTCTTTCGCAATCTTCCGCACGAAACGCTCGTCGTCCAGTTGCGAAATGCTGGAGAGCCATCAATGGCCGCCAGCGCGCGGCCTCTTCGACGACCCCACTTCTAATTATAAAAATCTCAGAGACGGAATGCAGCCGCCCGATGCGCGCGCGCAACTCTTCAAAGCCATCCGCGAACGCGCCAAATCCGGCGACTTCGCCGTGCTCATCGAGGCTCATCAAACGGGAGATGCCAAATTTTACGGAGAAGTGCTGGACGCAGTAATTTGGGGCGGCTCCAAGGATGTGGAGAGACTCTGCGCGCTGGCTGCATACATCATCGAGCACAAGGAATTGCGGGCCGATGACGTTTTCGCAAAAGTTCTCCTGATGGCGTGGCGACTCGCGTCAGATCAAGTCTCAATCACCACCCTGCTGCACATCGCCGCGCTCTCGGACGATGCGGCGGTCTACGAGAAAGTGGTCGAAGCCGTCCTTGAAAGCTGGAAGACGGGAAGCCTGCCGGAATTTACAGCCGAGGGCTTGAACCAGCTTTTTGAGAGCGAATACTGGGTGCTCGGCGCAGATGCAAAGCGTTCGGGCGCAGGCTTTGTCTTGAAAGAAACGCTCGCCGACGCGCGCCGTCAACTCTCTACGACGACGACCGCGCGGAGGGCTTCCAATCCCCATGAAGCCGGATGAAAAGTTGTCGGCTTCACACAGAGGAAAAACATGAATATCAACGCTTATATTCCCTATCTCGTCGTCGGTTTTATTGCGCTCATCGTGCTGCTCGTCGTGCTTGGCCGCTTTCTGGTCAACGTCGGCGCGCGCGAGATTGCCATCAAAGAGCGGCGCTACTTCGGCGCGAAGATGCCGCCCGGAAGAGTCGTCGCGACGGAAGGCGAGGTCGGCATTCAGGCGGACGTGCTCAAGCCGGGGCTGCACTTTATCAACCCCATCACGGAGAAGGTGGTGAGCAAAATGCCGCTCATCGAGGTTGGCGCGGACGAACTCGGCATCGTCGAAGCGATTGACGGCGCGCCGATGCCCCCCGGACGCATCTTCGCCCCCGACCGCGCGCAGAACGCACACAATAATTTCCAAGACCCGATTGCCTTCATCAAGCAGGGCGGCGTCAAGGGCATCCAACTGCGGACGCTCCCGCCCGGACTGTGGCCGATTCACCCGTACCTGTTTCGCGTCTCCATCGCCAAGGTGACGATGATTCCGCCGGGCAAGGTCGGCGTCATCACGGCAGCCGACGGCGACCCGCTTGATGCCGGGCGTCTGCACGGCAAGGCCATCGAAGGCCACCGCAACTATCAGGACGCCGAACAGTTCATCGCAAGCGGCGGGCAGAGAGGGCCGCAGGTCGAAATTCTAACGCCGGGAACATATCGCATCCTGACGCAGTCCGCCCCAATCGCGGGCGGCACGGAAATAAAACCCGGCCTCTTCACTATTCGTCTCTACGATGCGACCGTGATTAATGAAAACCAGATCGGACTGGTCGAAGCTCTGGACGGTGCGCCGCTCGACCCGCGCGACTACGTTGCCACGCCGGTTGTCGGTCACGACAACTTTCAGGACTGCAACGAATTCATCAGTCGCGGCGGACAGCGCGGCCCGCAGAAAGATATCCTGCTGCCCGGTACTTACTACATCAATCCGCTCGTCTTTAAAGTTATCCCGGAATCGGCGAAAGAGATCAGGCCGGGCGAGGTCGCCGTCATCGTCTCGAACGTCGGCAAAGACCCTTCGGAAGAGATCCGCCGCGTGATGGCAAACAAGGTGCGCGAGCGCATGGAGCGCGAGGAAAATGAGCATGTCGCGCAGGCCGTCGCGCGGCTCGACAAACTCGACAACGAAGATCGCGCCGTCGCTGAGATTAAGGAAGACCTCATGTCCAGCGACCCCGCAGACCGTCGGCTCGACGAAGGCGCGCACGAGGCTTACGTCGTCCCCGAAGGTTATCGAGGCATACAGGAGACGGTCGTCGGCCCCGGTCGCTATTACGTCAACACGCTCGCCATTTCGCCCATCGTTATCCCGACGACAAACCAGACGGTCGAATGGACAGCGGGCGAAGTGGCGAATACCTTCAACCCCTTCGAGGTCATCTCGAAGGACGGCTTCACGATGCAGTTGGAAGTACGCGTCGTCTTTCGCGTCAAGCCGGAGGACGCACCGTTTATGGTCGCCAAGATCGGCTCGATTGACCGCCTGATTCAGAACGTGATGCACCCGCTGATTGACTCGATATTCCGCAATCAGGCGTCGGAATCTTCGGCGATGGCCTACTTGCAAAACCGTCACGAAGAGCAGGAGCGGGCCGAAGCCCGTGTGCGTTCACACCTGCTGAAATATCACGTGGATGTCGTCAACGTGCTCATCTGCCATATTCATCTGCCCGCAGAGTTGATGAAGACGCAGACCGAGAAGATTCTCGCCGAGCAGCGACAGAACATGTACGACGCGCAGCGCGAGGCCGAAGAGAAGCGCATCCAGTTGGCGCGCATCAGCGCGCAGGCCGATAACCAGAAAGACTTGATGGCCGCCACCGTCGGCGTAGACATCGCGGGCAAGCGTTCCGAGCAACGCAAGGCCGAAGCCGATGGCGAGGCGCACTACATTCTCGCCACAGGTAAAGCCGAAGCTGAAAAGGTGCGACTGATGGGCGAAGCGCAGGGCGTCGCCTATCATGAGCAGGTCAACGCGCTCGGCGCGCAGGGCGTCGCGCTCGTTGAAACTCTCAGGGTCATCGGCGAAAAAGGCGTCCGTATCACGCCCGACGTGATGGCGACGGGCGGAAGCGGCGACAGCGCGGGCGGAGGACTCGGTACGTTGCTCCTGCTCAACCTGTTCCGCGACCGCATCGGCGGCATTGACCAGCCAACCGGAAACGGGACGACGGGCAACGGCGCGAAAACGATAGCCAAGTAACCCCGGCGCAGCGGCAGCATGCAACTCAAAAGTTTCGGCCACTCTCGACAGAGGGTGGCCGAAACTTTTTTTGGAACTCGCTGAAACTTCCTCTTGACAGTCTCCGTATAGGCCATTACTGTATTAGTCAGTTAATACAGTGTGACGGTGGTGCAAGATTGTTTATTTCAATTGATGCGTCGAGCGGGCTGCCCATCTACATGCAGATTGTCAGCCAGATTAAGACAGGCATTGCGATGGGGCGACTTCAGCCCGAAGACCCTCTGCCGTCCGTGCGGCAACTGGCGGTCGAACTGGCTGTCAACCCGAACACCGTCGCGCGTGCATATCTCGACCTCGAATACGAAGGCATTATCTACAAGCGGCAGGGACAGGGCACGTTCGTTTCCGGTCAGGGCGTCGAGATGTCGAAGAACGACCGGCGCAAAGTTTTGAGCGAACTTTTGGAAAAGGCTCTGGTTGAGGGCGTCAATCTCGGCTTGAGCGAGACGGAGTTGCGCGATTCGTTCAACCGCGTGCTGGAAAAAATCCTTTCGGCGCGGGCTGCGGAGAAGGTGGCGGGGAAGTAAAGCTTTGCGATATTCGATGATTGAGTGGGACTAATTTATGAGCGCGACGAACGATTACGAATTGAATGATTACGCCATTGAGACTGCCGGTCTGGGACGCAACTTCGGCAAACTCGAAGCCGTGCGCGATGTTGACCTACGCGTGCTGAAGGGAACCGTGTTCGGGTTGTTAGGCGTTAACGGCGCGGGCAAATCCACGATCATCAAGATGATTGTCGGGCATCTCAAGCCGACGACCGGGCAGGTGCGGGTACTCGGTCGCACGCTCGCCGAAGACCTCTTGGAGATTCGCAAGCGTGTGGCCTACGTTTCGGAGAATCGTTATCTCTACGATTGGATGACGGTAGCCGAAAGCATCAAGTTCACGCGCGCGTTTCATGATACTTGGGACGACGAGAAGGCGGCGAGCCTGCTCAAGCGTTTCGACCTGCCGCCCGACAGGCGCATCAAGCAGTTGTCGCGTGGCAATCGCGCGCGCGTCTGCCTGCTGCTGGCGCTCTCATACAATCCCGAACTGATTATTCTCGACGAGCCGACATCTGGACTCGACCCGATAGTGCGCCGCGATTTTATCGAAAACATCGTCGCAGAAATCGGTGAAGAGGGAAAGACCGTGCTCTTCTCTTCGCACATCGTCGAAGAGGTCGAGCGCGTGGCTGATTATGTCGGGATTATCAACGGCGGCGAGTTGATCGTGACTTCTTCCGTGGACGAGTTGAAGAGTTCGCACAAGCGCGTGCGTTATGCGACGAACGGGACGAGGCCGGACGTGGCGGGCTTGCCCGGACTGCTGGCGATTGAGAACGGGCGGCACGAACAAATTTTGACGCTCAGCCAGTGGAACGAAGAGATGTTGGGCGTGCTGGGCGAGCGCGGCATCGCAGAGCCGGAAGTTCTCTCGATGTCTCTGGAAGAGATTTTTGTTGATTCGGTGCGCGGCGCGCGCGCGCGGAGGTCAGCCTGAAGATGAACGCTGAAATGTTGAGGGCGATGCTGTGGAAAGAATGGCGCGAGACGCGCTGGAAATGGCTGGCCTTCGCGGGGGCCTTTCATATTCCGGCCATCATCGGTGGCCTCGTCGTCGCGTTTAAAGAGAACGCGCGGTTTGACCTGATGACGCTCAACGACGGAGCAGCCACGCAGGTGTTACAGGTAACGCTGATTGCACAGACTATTTTTCTGGTCACGGCGGGACTGTTTCTGCTCGCCTTCTATGCGGTCGGCGCGGTCGGCGCGGAGATTGAAAATCGGAGTGTCTTTTTTCTCCTTGAACGGCCTGTGCGGCGTTGGCACGTGCTCGCCTTCAAGTTCACAATCGGCGCGGTGCAGACGGTGACGTGCGTCGGGCTTTCGATTCTGACAACGCTGGCGCTGGTCTATTTCCTGATGGTCGCCGCCGCGAGCGGCGTCACATTTGAGGGTTCGTGGAGCGAGTTTGTTCGCGTGGCGACCAACGCACTGCGCGGAACTCTGTGGACGGGCGTGATCGCGTTGATGGTCTTTTCGGCGACGTTTCTGTTTTCCGTGCTCTTTGAAAAATGGTGGGTGGCGGTTATCGCCGGAGCAATTTCGCTGATCGCCATGTTCTATTTTTGGGGAGAGAAATTGTTGGAGGTGGTTGTCAGCCGCATGGTGAGAAATTCGCACGGGCAGAAGGCGAACCTTGAGTTCTACGGCAATCTTGAGCCGTTGCCGATTATCTGGATGCTGCTCGTGACCGCCGGACTCTACCTCGCGGCGCAGTACATCTTCGCCCGCAAAGAGATGAAATAACTGACGCGAGTTCCGGCTGCGGCAGTGTGTAAAACTTTTGATTGAAGTACAGGGCTTCATTGATGGAGGTATCAGGATGAGAAGTTTAAAACGCAATCCTTTCTTGTTCGGAATCATCGTTGGCGCAATGGTGTTGGGGCTGACGGCGTGGAAATTCGCCATGCCGACGGCTGCCGAATCGCCGCGACTCGAACGCTATCTGCCCGCCGAAACAATCGGTTTCGTCGAAGTCAACAATTTACGCGCGCAGGCTCTACAGGTGTTGGACTCGGAGGCGTGGCGCGCATTCACGAAAGATAATCAGGCGGCGAGCGCGCTCGTCATGATGGGAGCGAATCACACGGGCGTGCTTGATGCGAGCTATGCGCTGGCTCTCGTCGGCGTGAGCGGCGAAGGCGCGGCGTCGGCACGGCAGCCGCAGTTCGTCTTGATTGCAGAGTTCACCAGCACGGAAGCGCGGCACACGTTCGAGAATCGCGCGCTTCATTTATTGCACGAAGCGAAAGAGAAGAACCTCACGCCGCAGACGGAAAATTACAACGACGTGGAAATTCACACCCTCGCCTCGACGCACGGGCATGCGGCTGCTTACGCGCAAGTAGGAAATATGTTGTTGGTGTCCAACTCGAACGAAGGCATCAAGAAGATTCTGGACGTGAAGGCGGGCAAGGCGAAGACGCTGGAAGGTAACGCCCGATTCATTGAGGCGCGCGCGCAGGCTCCTTATAGCGGCGGCCTGTTCGGCTTTCTCGACGTGGCGTCCTTGACGCGCGTGATTGACAGCGTACCGGCGCAGGAAAAGGAAGGCGTCGCGGCTTTCCGGCAACTCTTTCATGGCGTCGGAGCAGACTCCGTCCAGTCAATTACGCTGACCAGCAGTTTTGTTGATGGGCGTGTGACGGAACGCATCGTCGTCTCTGCGCCGGACAAGGGCGCTGGCTTGTTGCACGCTCTGGCGTCAAATCCGCCGACCCCCCAAGCGCTTCTGGCGCTCGTCCCTGAGAATGCATCGCAGGTTTTCGACGCTTCGATTGCCAATGCTCCGCAGTCGTTCGACGAACTGTCGGCGGTCGTTAATCAAATCGCGGAGCAGAAGGGTAAGAAGACAGTCGCCGATGCATTGCAAGAATTGACCGAGAAGACGAGCGTTGACTTGCGCGGCGAAATCATCGGCGCGTTCGGCGCGGAAGCTTGCCTGATGCAACTCCCCGAAGACGGCAAACGCGTCGGCGCAATCATCCTGAATCTGAAAGATCAGGAACGCTTCGCGCGGGCGCTCGAAAAGGTGGCGAAGTTTAAGGAGCAGACAATATCGGCGCGCGAATATAAAGGCGTGCAGATTACGCACGCGGCGAAGAACGACCACGACCATTTCTATGCCTTCCTCGGCGGCAACTTCGTCGCCAGCGAAAGCGGCGCAGCCATCGAGAGAATCATTGACACGTCGCAGGGCGCAGCCTCGCTGGCGTCGAGCGCCGCTTACCGCACGGCGAGCGCAAATGCGACGGGCAGCCCCTTATTCGTTTATTACAACTCGAATACTGATTACCTCAAACATCTCGGCGGGATGCTTGCGGGCGGCGGTCAGGGCAGTCAGGCGGCGGGTCAACCGACGGCGGGCGTGCGACCGAGTTTCGCTTTCGGCATCTCGCGGGGCGACGGCTTTCTCATCGAAAGCCGCTCACCGCTCGGCACGTTCCCGCGCCTGCTGACGATGGTCACGGCGAAGATGGCGAGTCATAAGGACGCCGCCGCTTCCGAATAATCATCGAGCAGTAACTCTAACGCTTCGCGGGGGTGCAGTGGGGGGGGGGGGGGGGGGGGGTGAGTGGTATCTGAA
>CAXTRQ010000146.1:0-1488 GCA_964246705.1 uncultured Pyrinomonadaceae bacterium | reverse complement strand
GCGGTGCCGGGTGTGGGGGTGGGCGTCTCGCGTTCTATTTTTATACCCCCCCCCCCCCGCCAAGGAAGCACGCGAAGTTTTTTTTGACCTCTCCGCTTTTCTCAAAACCCGCTGCGAAAAAAAATACTCACGCTCCTGCCAACTAAACTTTCGTTGAGAGAGTCTATAGAGACAACCTTTCGCGAAGGACAAAAGAGGTGATCACCAGCGAATACGAATTGATTGAACGAGCCAAGACAGGTGACACGGAAGCTTTCTGCGAACTTGCGAAAAACTACCAGCGGCGCATCTATTCGCTCGCTTTGCATTACTGCCGCGACCCGCACGACGCCGAAGACCTGTCACAAGAAGTTTGGCTCAAAGCTTTCAAGGCGATAGGAAAGTTTCGGGGCGACGCCAGCTTTTACACTTGGCTGCGCCAGATTGTCATAAATTCGTTTCTCAACCACCAGCGTGAAATGAGCTACATGTTCGGCAATGAGAGGACGACTGTCAGGATGGAAGAATTGAAGGCGGCGGACGGCGAGGGCGCAGAAATTATCACGCATCCGCGCTTCGTCGAATCCGAGAACCGCCTGCATCAGCGCATCCTCGTCGAGCGAGTGATGCAAGCTCTCGGCGAACTGACGCCGCCGCAACGTCTGATATTTCTTTTGAAACACCGCGAGGGCATGACATATCAGGAAATCTCCGAAGCCCTCGAATGCTCGACCGGAGCAGTTAAGAAATCTCTGTTTCGCACGGTGTTGAAGTTACGCGCCGCGCTCGGCGTGGGCGTCGAGAGGGCGGCAGACTACGCGCCGTTTGCGGCGGGCGAGAACAGTTGAGGCGGAGGAAGAGCAATGCATGATTGTGAATTGATAAAAGAGAGGCTGGTTGATCTGCTCTTCGACGAGTTGGATGCAATTTCAAAGCAGCGCCTACTGGCGGAGGTCGAAGGCTGCGAACATTGTCGAGAGCAATACGACTCGATGACGGAAACACTGCACGTCTTTGACGAAGCGGCTGAAGCTGCGCTGCCCGATAAAAATTTCTGGACAGGCTACGAAGAAAGGTTACGCACACGTATGGCACAAGCAATTCCACCAAACGCGTGGCAAGAGAACGCCGCGAACTTAGGACTCAGTCGTGCTGAGTATCACCTGACGATGTTGGAAGACACGAGTCTGACGCGCCGTCTGATGCAGGAACTCGGTCGAGTCACCGAAGAATCTCAACTGACGTGGCCTGAGTTCAAACGCGATCCGTTCGGATTTACCAGCCGCTCGGTCACAGCTTATGGACGTATGACTTGGGAGTTCTTTTCTCAGCGTAACGTGGCGCTGGCAACCATGTCGGCCTTCGTGTTGATGTTCGTCGTGCTCGGCGGCGTCTTTGCGCTTGAGCGCCTGCGTATAGCGCGCAGCGGTCTGGCAGCCAGCGATGAGAACGCGGAATTAGAGTTGGTGCAGATGGTTGATACCACCATCCCGGAAGAACAAGAGAAAC
>CAXTRQ010000145.1:0-15070 GCA_964246705.1 uncultured Pyrinomonadaceae bacterium | reverse complement strand
AGAAGGCGGGCGGACGGTCGGAGCGGGCACAATCTCCGAAATCGTCGAGTAGCGCATTTGCGCCGTCGAAATTGTATGCTCTCGGATGAGGGCGGTCGGAAATTCTGTTAAGTTGATAGAAGGTGAAATATGCCGCGCGATAATATTGTGCTTCAATGCACGGAATGCAAAAGTCGTAATTACGTGACGACCAAAAATAAGAAGACGACGCCGGAGCGTCTGGAATTCAGGAAGTTCTGCCGCCGCTGTCGTCTGCACAGGGCGCATAAAGAGACGAAGTAAAAGATGAACTGTGAACGCCGCAGCGCGGAACTGAAAGACAAAAGCCTTGCTGCTTTTAGTTCTGCGTTCATCGTTTCCTGTAGGGGTATAGTGTCAACGGTTAGCACGTCGGTCTCCAAAACCGAAAGTCCGGGTTCGAATCCTGGTACCCCTGTTCGCCGTTGATTCAGTCGAGAAGGAAGAAGTCCGGTGTCAAAAAAAGAGGACGAACAGATGACGGGAAGTAAAGATGACCCGGAGGAGTTTCCCGAAGCGCATCCCGACCGCGTAGATAAGTCGGATGCGCCCGCGACCACGACTGCTCCATCGCCACGCGCGGCGCGGTTCGGTGAAGGGGTTGAGGGACGTGGGGCGCGGCGTGAGCGCGGCGTCAGCGGAGGGCGCGACAACGCTTTTGAGCGCTCCGCAAAGTTCCTGCACGACACGCGCACCGAGTTGAAGCGCGTCTCTTGGCCGACGGGCACGGAGGTCAGGAACACGACCATCATCACGGTGGTGGCGGTCATCTTTTTCGCAATTTATCTCTACGCTGTTGATCACGCGCTGGCATGGCTGATTGACGGGATTCAGTGGGTGGTGAACAGGTTGTTAGGAGCCGCCTGAAAATTCGGCTGGTAAGGACGTTTGACGCGATGCAGCAGTGGTACATACTTCATACGTATTCGGGGCACGAAAAAAAGGTGCGCGATAGTCTCAAGGCGCGCATCCGCGACACCGATTTGCAAGCCGAGATAACAGAGGTGCTCGTCCCGACCGAGACGGTCGTTGAGATGCGCGGCAACAAGCGCGTCGAATCGTCGCGCATGTTCTACCCCGGTTACGTGCTGGTGCAGATTGAATGCGACGAGCGCGGGCATATTCCTGACAACGTCTTTCATCTAATTAAGTCGACGCCGAAAGTGACCGGCTTCGTCGGCGGGCAAAACCCGACGCCTCTGACGCCCGAAGAGGTCAACCAGATTGTTCATAACGTGACGGAGGCGGCGGAGAAGCCGAAGCCGAAATTTACTTACACGTCGGGCGAGACGGTACGCATCAAGTCGGGGCCGTTCCAGAGTTTTACAGGCAAGGTTGAAGAGGTTAACGCAGAGAAATCAACCCTGAAAGTGGTCGTCACCATCTTCGGACGCTCGACGCCGGTCGAACTTAATTTTTTGGATGTTGAAAAAGTAACGTTTACTGAGGACGAATGATTCGAGTGACAAGTGACGAGTGACGAGTGACAAGTTAAAAACCTGTCTGCAACTCGTCACTCGTCACTCGTCACTCGTCACCTAATAAAGTTATGGCAAAGAAAGTCACAGGTTATATCAAGTTGCAAGTTCCGGCGGGCAAGGCCAATCCGGCCCCGCCCATCGGCCCGGCGCTCGGCCAGCACGGTGTCAACATTATGGAGTTCTGCAAGGCTTTCAATGCGAAGACCGCGCAGATGGACCCGGACATGAAGATTCCCGTCGTCATCACGGTCTACGCCGACCGCTCGTTCACTTTCGAGACGAAGACGCCTCCGGCAGCCGACCTGCTGAAGAAGGCGGCTGGCATCCCGAAGGGGTCGGGCAATCCGAAAAAAGAGAAGGTCGGAACGATTTCGCGCGACAAGATTGAAGAGATCGCGCGTTTGAAGATGGCCGATTTGAACACGACGAACGTCGAGAGCGCGATTAAGACCATCGAAGGTACTGCGCGCAACATGGGACTCACGGTCGAGTAATTTTTTGATTTGCGATTTTTGATTTGAAGTGCTGTGAATTTCAAACAGCATGCTTCGCAAATCTGAGAGTTGTTGAGAGGGAGAGACGTTAGAGATTCGCGCTGTTTGTTTTGCTGATAGCAAATCAAGAATCGCCAATCAAAAACTTACGCGTCTCGCTTGAACCTCGGAGGAAGAAAAATGGCACAGCACGGTAAGAAGTACCGCGCCGCTCTGGAAAAGATAGAGGAGGGGCGGAAATACACTCTCGAAGAGGGCCTCACAAAAGTTAAAGAGATCGCTTTCGCAAAGTTTGACGAGTCGGTTGAGTTGACGATGTGGCTCGGCGTTGACCCGCGTAAGGCTGACCAACTGGTGCGCGGCACGGTCGTCTTGCCGCATGGGTTGGGCAGGTCGAAGCGCGTTCTCGTCATCGCGCAGGGCGATAAAATTCGTGAGGCCGAAGAGGCGGGCGCGGATTTCGTCGGCGGCGACGACATGGTGGACAGGATTAAGGGCGGGTGGCTCGATTTTGATGCCGTCATCGCCACACCCGACATGATGCGCGCCGTCGGGCAACTCGGCAAAATACTCGGGCCGCGCGGGCTGATGCCGAACCCGAAGACGGGCACTGTGACGTTTGACGTGCGCACGGCGGTCAACGAGACGAAGGCCGGTAAGGTCGAATATCGCGTTGATAAAACCGGCGTCATCCACGTCGCCATCGGCAAGGTTTCTTTCGATGAGCAGAGGCTTCAAGAGAACGCACGCACTCTGCTCGACGCGGTCGTGAAAGCGAAGCCCTCGACAGCGAAGGGCAAATATGTGAAAAAGGTCAATCTCGCGGCGACGATGAGTCCGGGCGTGTTGTTGGACGAGACGGTCTACGCCAAGTAGGAGAGTGAGGAGCGTAAGGAAAAGTTATGAAGACTAGAGAACAGAAACAGCAAAATCTCGAAGCCCTCACAGAGCAGTTTCAGGCCGCCACCGCCGCGATGCTCGTCGGTTTCACCAAGATGACGGTCGGTAAAGATCAGGAATTGCGGAATCGCCTGCGCGAAGCGGGCGCGCAATACGCCGTCGTCAAAAACACTTTGGCGCGCAAGGCCGCAGAGGGCACGCCTTTTGAGCAGGCCACCGAGCACTTCAAAGGCGTGACGGCGATTGCCTTGAGCACGGGCGACGCGGTCATTTTATCGAAGGCCGTCTCGAAGTTCGCCAAAGAGAACCCGGACGTGTTCACCTTCAAGGCGGGCGTCGTCTATGGCAAAGTCGTGGCGCTTCGCGACGTTGAAGCGATTGCGAGCCTGCCGCCTAAAGAGGAACTCATCAGCAAGATTATGTTCCTCATCAACTGTCAGGCGCAGCGCCTCGTCACGGTGCTTTCAGCCGTGCCGCGCAATCTCGCAATCGTCGTCAAACAGATCGGCGAACAGAAGGGCGGCGGCGGTGGGGAAGCCGAAGCCGAACCCGCGCAATAAGTTTTTCGAGGGGAGGGATGCCGAGCGAGGTCGCCCTCCGAATTTGAGATTTGAGATTTCAAATTTGAAATCTCTTTTGAAGAGTCAGCCGGACGCGGAAAAACGAGCGGGACGATTTGTCAGGTCGTCCGTCAACGGCTCGGACGCCTTCTGGGGTTTTGATGCAACAGACTTCGAGTCGGCGTCCCGGGTTCTCCTGCTGCGAAACAATCAACGAACACAGCACACTAGAACCCTTTGAGGAGGATAGAAAGCAATCATGGCAGCTACACGTGAAGATGTAATCGAATATTTGAAGGGCATGACCCTTCTCGAAGCCTCTGAACTCGTGAAAGAGTTGGAGACGACTTTTGGCGTCTCCGCAGCGGCGGCGGCGGCAGTGGCCGCTCCGGCAGCCGCTGGCGGCGAAGCGGCAGCCCCGGCGGAAGAGAAGACCGAATTTGACGTGGTCTTGCAAGCCGCTGGCGGCAACAAGATTAACGTCATTAAGGTCGTCCGCGAAATTACCGCGCTCGGCTTGAAGGAAGCGAAAGACCTCGTCGAGGCCGCTCCGAAGGCGGTCAAAGAGGGCGTCTCGAAAGAAGAGGCCGAGACCATTCGCCAGAAATTGGCGGATGCAGGAGCCACAGTCGAAGTTAAATAAGACGGTGACGAGTGACAAGTAGCGATTGACGAGCCGGAAGAGGCTCTAAAACTCGTTACTTGTCACCCGTCGCTTGTCAGTGTTTTTGTCGGCTTGACAGTATAGCCGTCGGGCGGCTAAGGTAAGGGAGTATTGAGGCGCTGTCGTTACTCCCAAAAACTTTGAATATTATTAACCGCTATTGGCTCGTCCAAGCGGCTAGAGCTTCGTGCGCTCTGGCCGCGCTTTGGCGTCTCTAACGATAAAGTTTAGTCAGTCTCCAGATTATTAGTATAACTGGAGACTGACAACTGATAACCGATTAAAGGAACCTCCGATGTCTGCAAATCCGCTTCAAACGATAGTGAGTGGCAGTGGCCGCCGCCAGAGCCGCCCGCCCGTGCGTCACGACTTCTCGAAAATCAAAACGGCTGCGCGCATTCCGAATCTCATTGAGATTCAGCGTGATTCATACAATCGCTTTCTCCAGATGGACTTGTTGCCGGAAGAGCGCGAGGCGACGGGTCTTCAGGCTGTGTTTCGCTCAGTCTTCCCGATTTCGGATTTTCGCGGGACAGCCGACCTCGATTTCGTCGAATTCCACATCGGCAACTGGCAGTGCAAGTGCGGACGCCTCGAAGGTCTGAGGTATTTGCGCGCGAATTGTAAGGAGTGCGGCGCGCTCGTCAAGGTTGACCCGCTCGTTCCCGGCGAGACGCTCTGCCACAACTGCGGCACGTTCAACGCCGTGCGCCCGCAACTCTGCGACAATTGCGGCGAACCCGTCGGCCTCAAGCACAAGCACGACCAGCAGGAGTGTCAGGAGCGCGGCATGACCTATAGCGTGCCGCTGAAGGTCAAGATTCGCCTGACCGTCTATGACAAAGACCCTGACACGGATGTGAAGTCCATCCGCGACATCAAGGAAGAAGAGGTTTTCTTCGGCGAAATCCCTCTGATGACCGACAACGGCACGTTCATCATCAACGGCACGGAGCGCGTCATCGTCTCGCAGCTTCACCGTTCGCCCGGCGTTTTCTTCGAGCGTTCGCCCGTCTATCTCGCGAAAGTTATTCCCTATCGCGGTTCGTGGGTTGAGTTCGAGTACGACCAGAAGAACCTCTTGTACGTGCGTATTGATCGCAAGCGCAAATTCTTGGCCTCGATTTTCCTGCGCGCGCTAGGGATTTGGCTCAACCCGGAATTTGACTCGAAATCGTTCCACACCGACGCGCAGATGGAAGAGGCTGTCAAGAACGCTTCGTTTACGGACGAAGACATTCTGCGGTCTTTCTACATCGCGGACGAGGTGCGCGCCTCCGGCGGACGCCTCTATATCAAAGTGCGCGAAGAGGGCGCGACCAATCTGGCCGGGATGAAGATCGAGCACGACCTCAAAGGGCGCGGCGCGAGCGAGCCGATTGTGCGCGCCGGAAAGAAGATTACAGGCTCGGCGCTCAAGGATTTGCGCAAGGCGCATGTCACGGAGGTCGAAGTTGACGCGCAGCAGTTCGAGGGTGCATACGCGCTCGGCGATGTCGTCAATTTAGAGACGGGGGAAGTGCTGGTCGAAGCGAACACGGAGATTACGCCTGTCAAGTTGCAAGAGATAACGGAAGCTGGCGTCGAGAGTTTCACAGTGTTCTTCCCGGAGCGCGACGACCTCGGCTCGGTGCTGGCGCAGACCTTGAAGAAGGATGTCATCACGAAGCCGGTGGATGCGCTGCTGGAAATTTACCGCAAGATGCGCCCCGGCGATCCGCCGACCGTGCAGACGGCTTACCGTCTGTTCGAGGGCATGTTCTTCGACGCACGCAAGTTCGACCTGTCGCGCGTCGGGCGTCTGAAATCCAACATCAAGATGGGGCGACCGGAGCGCGAGCGCATTGACGACCCGCTGCTTTCGGCGGGCGACTTCGTCGAGGTCATTTCGTACCTGCTGAAGATGCGCCGCAATCCTTCGGAATTCTTGGCGGACGACATTGACCACCTTGGCAATCGTCGCGTCCGCGCGGTCGGCGAACTGTTAGAGAACCAGTTCCGCATCGGCCTCGTCCGCATGGAGCGCGCCATCAAGGAGAAGATGTCCATCCAGCAAGAAATGCAGACGACGATGCCGCGCGATCTCATCAACGCCAAGCCGGTGACGGCTGCCGTGCGTGAGTTCTTCGGCTCAAGTCAACTCTCGCAGTTCATGGATCAGACCAATCCTCTGTCGGAGATTACGCACAAGCGTCGTCTCTCGGCGCTGGGGCCGGGCGGACTCTCACGCGAGCGCGCAGGCTTCGAGGTGCGCGACGTGCACCCGACGCACTACGGACGGATCTGCCCGATTGAGACGCCGGAGGGGCCGAACATCGGTCTCATCTCAAGCCTCTCGTGCTTTGCGCGCATCAATGAGTTCGGCTTCATCGAGTCGCCGTACCGCAAGGTCGAGGCGGGTCGGGTCGTTGAGTACGCGCGCATCGTCAATGGTGGCGAGACGAAATTCAAGCCGGGCAACCACGTCCACTTGGAAGAGGTCGAGAAGGCCAATAAGCGCATCGCGGCGGACGGGCGGCGGGCTGAGTACGAGCCGTACCCGTTTTACCTGACGGCTTGGGAAGAGGACAAGCACGTTGTCGGTCAGGCCAACATCGAGTTGGACGAGGCGGGCAACATCATCAACGAACGCAATGCCGCGCGCAAAGCGGGCGAGTTTATTCTCGCGCTGCGCGACGACATCGAGTACGTGGACGTTTCGCCGAAGCAACTCGTTTCGGTCGCGGCCTCGCTCATCCCGTTCCTTGAGAACGACGACGCGAACCGCGCGCTGATGGGTTCAAACATGCAGCGCCAGTCGGTTCCGCTCTTGCGCGCCGAGTCGCCCTACATCGGAACCGGAATGGAGAAAGTGACGGCGCAGGATTCGGGCGCGGTCGTCGTCGCGCGCCGCGACGGCGTTGTGGACTACGTCGACTCCGAGCGCATCATCGTCCGCGCAGACCATAATGTTGACGGTACGATTTCGCGCGAAGTGACAGCGGACATCTACACGCTGACGAAGTTTCGTCGGTCGAACCAGAACACCTGCATCAACCAGCGTCCCATCGTCGCGGTCGGCGAACGCGTTGATAAGACGCAGGTCATCGCCGACGGGCCCTGCACGGACAGGGGCGAACTCGCCCTCGGTCGCAATGTGCTCGTCGCCTTCATGCCTTGGCGTGGTTACAACTTCGAGGACGCGATTTTAGTCTCCGAGCGTCTGGTCAAGGATGACTACTACACTTCGATTCACATCGAAGAGTTGGAGATTGAAGCGCGCGACACGAAGCTGGGGCCGGAAGAAATCACGCGCGACATTCCGAACGTCGGCGAAAACATGCTGCGTGACCTCGACGAGTCGGGCATCATCCGCATCGGCGCACAGGTCAAGCCCGGTTCGATTCTCGTCGGCAAAGTGACGCCGAAAGGCGAAACGCAACTTACCGCTGAAGAGAAGCTGCTGCGCGCCATCTTCGGCGAAAAGGCCGGAGACGTGAAGGACGCCAGCCTACAGTGCCCTCCGGGCATTGATGGTACGGTCGTTGACGTGCAGGTCTTCACGCGTAAAGGGCAGGAGCGCGACCAGCGTTCGCTGACCATTGAAGAAGAGGAAGAGGGACGCCTGCGCCGCGACCTTGAAGACGAGATTCGCATTCTTCGCGAGCAGCGCGACGCGCGTATCTACGAAATCTTCGAGGGACGCAAGCTCTCCGCAGACCTTCTGGTTGACAGGGAAATTCGCATCCCGAAGGGCGAAGCGATTACGCGCGAGATGCTCTCAGGAATCGAGCCGAAGGCGCTCAGAAAAGCGCAGTTGGCCTCGACCCGCGTTGACGTGGCGGCGGAGGTTAAAGACTTCGAGGATCGCACCGAACGTCAGATTAAAATTCTGACCGACATCTACGAAGAGAAGATCGCCAAGCTGCGTCAGGGCGACGAACTCGCGCCGGGCGTCATCAAGATGGTCAAAGTCTTCATCGCCATGAAGCGCAAGCTTTCGGTCGGCGACAAGATGGCGGGCCGACACGGCAACAAGGGCGTCATCGCACGCATCCTGCCCGAAGAAGATATGCCGTATCTGCCCGACGGAACTCCTGTGGACATCGTCCTCAATCCGCTCGGCGTGCCTTCGCGCATGAACGTCGGGCAGATTCTCGAAACTCACTTGGGCTGGGCGGCGCGCGTGCTCGGCGTCCACTTTGCGACGCCCGTCTTTGACGGCGCAACCGAGCCGGAGATTAAGCAGAAGTTGCAAGAAGCGAGCGCACGCCTGCGCGAGCAGGGCTTGCCGGAGATCGTCAACGAGTCGGGCAAGACCGTGCTCTACGATGGGCTGTCGGGCGACCCGTTCGAGCAGAAGGTGACGATTGGCTACATCTACATGTTGAAACTCTCGCACCTTGTAGACGATAAGATTCACGCGCGCTCAATCGGGCCGTACAGCCTGATTACGCAACAGCCCCTCGGCGGCAAGGCGCAGTTTGGCGGACAGCGTTTCGGAGAAATGGAAGTGTGGGCGCTCGAAGCCTACGGCGCGGCGCACATCCTTCAGGAACTCCTGACGGCCAAATCCGACGACGTGGCCGGGCGCTCGAAGATTTACGAGGCCATCGTCAAAGGCGAAGCCGACTTCAATCCCGGCGTCCCCGAATCCTTCAACGTCCTCGTGCGCGAACTGCAATCGCTCTGCCTCGATGTCGAGTTGATTGACAGGAACGCGGCGGCTGCCGTGGAAGAGAACGGCGACGGCGCAGGCCGTCCCGTCGTGCCGACGGGCAGCTTGGATATTTAATAAATGCGGGAGCGCGTGCCCGTCATACGGCATCGCTCCCGCATCAAGTAAGCGCAACTGGCAGGGATCGAAATCCTGCCTTACAAAATATCTGTTTCACGGCTTACTTCATCGGAGATAAATAAAGTGTTTCGATTCCAGCAAGATAAAACCCAACTCGCGCCTGACTTCGAGGCCATTCGCATCTCACTCGCGTCGCCCGAAAAGATTCGTCAGTGGTCGCACGGCGAGGTGACGAAGCCGGAGACGATCAACTACCGCACGTTCAAGCCTGAGCGCGACGGTCTGTTCTGCGCGCGCATCTTCGGGCCTGTCACGGACTGGGAGTGCCTGTGCGGAAAATACAAGCGCATGAAGCATCGCGGAGTCATCTGCGACAAGTGCGGCGTCGAAGTGACGCAGGCCAAAGTGCGCCGCGAACGGCTCGGTCATATCGAGCTTGCCAGCCCGTGCTCGCACGTCTGGTTCTTCAAAGGTCTTCCCTCGCGCATCGGTCACCTGCTCGACATTCCTTTGCGCGAGCTTGAGAAAGTGCTCTATTTCGAGTCTTACATTGTGCTCGATCCGGGCGACGCGCCGGTTAAAGAGAAAGAGCTTTTAACGGACGAGCGTTACCGCGAACTGATGCGCGATCATCCCGGCCAGTTCGTCGCCAAGATGGGCGCGGAAGCGATTAAAGAATTGCTGGCGAGCGTCAACGTCGAAGAACTCTCCGTCGAGATGCGCGCGAAAATGCGTGAGGAGACTTCGCAGCAGAAGAAGCTGAAATACTCCAAACGTCTGAAGGTCGTGACCTCGTTTTTGAAGTCCGGCAACCAGCCGAACTGGATGATTCTGGATGTCATTCCGGTCATCCCGCCTGAGCTTCGCCCGCTCGTGCCGCTGGATGGCGGACGCTTCGCCACGTCGGACTTGAACGATCTCTATCGTCGCGTCATCAATCGCAACAACCGCCTCAAAAAGCTGATGGAGCTTCACGCGCCCGAAGTCATCGTCCGCAACGAGAAGCGCATGCTTCAGGAAGCCGTCGACGCGCTGTTCGACAACGGTCGGCGCGGTCGCGTGCTGCGCGGCGTCAACAATCGTCCGCTCAAATCTCTCTCAGACACGCTCAAAGGCAAGCAGGGACGTTTCCGCCAGAACCTTCTGGGCAAGCGCGTGGACTATTCAGGCCGCTCCGTTATCGTCGTCGGGCCGGATTTGAAACTCCACCAGTGCGGCCTGCCGAAGAAGATGGCTCTGGAACTGTTCAAGCCGTTTATCTACAACCAGCTTGAGAAGCAGCAGTACGCCGCGACCATCAAGCAGGCGCGCGAGATGGTTGACCGGCAGGAGCCGGTCGTCTGGGACATCCTCGAAGAAGTGATTCGAGAGCATCCGGTACTCCTGAACCGCGCCCCGACCCTGCACCGTCTCGGCATACAGGCTTTCGAGCCGGTGCTGGTCGAAGGCAAGGCGATTAAGATTCACCCGCTCGTCTGCACGGCCTTCAACGCCGACTTCGACGGCGACCAGATGGCCGTCCACATCCCGCTCAGCCCCGAAGCGCAGATTGAAGCTTCGGTGTTGATGCTGGCTTCCAACAATATCCTGAGTCCCGCGAACGGGCAGCCCATCGCCGTCCCCTCGCAGGACATCGTGCTGGGTTGTTATTACCTCACGCGCGACAAGCCGGGAGCGAAGGGCGAGGGGCGCGTCTTCGCTTCGACCGACGAGGTCTTACTCGCGCTCGACGCGAAAGAAGTGACGACCCAGACGCCCATCAAGCTTCGCATTCAGGGAGATTTGATTGACCTGACGCAGGAGCACGACACGCAGGACGTGATGCGCGCCGCTGTGCAGGAAAATATCCGCCGCGTGATTAACACGACCGTCGGGCGCGTGATTTTCAACGACAGCATTCCGCCCGGCCTACCGTTCTTCAACGGCACGCTCAAGAAGAAGGGCTTACAGTCGCTCGTCAACTACGGACACATCCGCCTCGGTCACGAGATGACCGTGAAGATGCTCGATGATCTCAAAAACCTCGGCTTCCTCTACGCCACCAAGGCGGGCATCTCCATCGGCATTGACGACCTTGTGACGCCCGATGCGAAGAAGACGCTCGTGGGTAAGGCCGACGCCGACGTAATCGAAGTTGATAAGCAGTACCGCGACGGCGTCATCACAAACGGCGAGCGTTACAACAAGGTCATCGCCATCTGGTCGGAAGTGACCGATAAGGTCGCCAAAGAGATGTTCATTGCGATGGACGCGCGCGAGAAAGCGACGAACGAAGCGAACCCGATTCTCATTATGTCGGATTCGGGAGCGCGCGGAACCGCTCAGCAGATTCGACAACTTGCGGGTATGCGCGGACTGATGGCGAAGCCTTCGGGCGAAATCATCGAGACGCCGATTCGTTCAAACTTCCGCGAAGGCTTGAACGTCCTTCAATACTTCATCTCGACGCACGGCGCGCGCAAAGGTCTGGCGGATACGGCTCTGAAAACCGCCGACTCGGGTTATCTCACGCGCCGTCTGGTTGACGTGGCGCAGGACGTGATTATCAGCGAGCCGGATTGCGGCACGCTGAAAGGCATCTCCTCGACCGCCATCATCGAAGGCGGCGAAGAGATCGAATCGTTGCGCGACCGCATCGTGGGACGCACGGCGCTTGAAGATGTCATTGATCCGGTCGAGGGTCGCGCCATCGTCGAGACCAACGAGGAGATTAATGAAGACCTCGCCGCAGAGATTCAGCGTTCCGGCGTGCAGCGCGTTAAGATTCGTTCGGTGCTGACCTGCGAATCGCGTCGCGGCGTCTGCATCAAATGTTACGGACGTAATCTGGCGACAGGTCGTCCGGTTGACATCGGCGAAGCAGTCGGCGTCATCGCCGCACAGAGTATCGGCGAGCCGGGCACGCAGTTGACGATGCGTACTTTCCACATCGGCGGCACGGCGCGCCTCGAAGAGTCCTCGAAGCACGAAGCGCGCACAGACGGGACGATTCACTACGTTGAACTGAACGTCGTGAAAAACCGTCGCGGCGAAATCATCGCCATGAACCGTAACGGCGCGCTGACCATCCACGATGAGCGCAATCGTGAAGTGGCGCGCTTCCAGATAGTTTACGGCGCGCACATTCATGTCGAAGACGGCGCACGCGTCAAGCAGGATCAACTGCTGGCGACATGGGACCCGTTCACTTTCGCCATCCTGACGGAAGTCGCGGGCAAGGTGAACTTCAAAGACTTGAAAGAAGGCGTGACGGTTGACGAAGAGGTGGACGAGGTCACAGGCCAGTCCCGCATGGTCGTCAAGGATTCACCGGACGAGAAAAAACAACCGCGTCTGGAAATCCGCACCGGCACGAAGATATTGAAAACTTACCAGATGCCTGTGCGCGCTAATCTCATGGTCACGGACGGCGACGAGGTGGAACCGGGCGACGTTATCGCCAAGATTCCGCGCGAGACGACGAAGACGAAAGACATCACGGGCGGTCTGCCGCGCGTCGTCGAACTCTTCGAGGCTCGTAAACCCCGCGAGACCGCCATCATGTCCGAAATTGACGGCATCATCGCGCTCGGCGCGATCTCGAAGGGCAAACGCAAACTGATTGTCACCGGAGACGACGGCGAGCAGCGCGAGTACGACATCCCGCGCGGCACGCACATCAACGTGCAGGAAGGCGACCGCGTTCGCGCAGGCGAAGCCCTGATGGACGGCCCGCTCAACCCGCACGACATCTTACGCGTGCTCGGCATGAATCGCTTGCAGGAGTACCTCACGAACGAAATTCAAGAGGTTTATCGCTTGCAGGGCGTCAACATCAACGACAAGCACATCGAAGTCATCGTCCGGCAGATGCTTCGCTGGGTGAAGATTCGCGAAGTCGGCGACACGGACTTCCTGCTTGACGAACAAGTTGACCGCTTCCGCTTCCAAGACGAGAACGAACGCGTGCGCGGGACGGACGGCGAACAGGCGCAGGCCGAACCGCTGCTGCTCGGCATCACCAAGGCTTCGCTCTCGACCGACTCGTTCATCTCCGCTGCTTCGTTCCAGGAGACGACGCGCGTGCTGACCGAGGCGGCGATTTCCGGGCGCATTGACTACCTGCGCGGCCTCAAAGAGAACGTCATCATGGGGCGTCTGATTCCTGCCGGAACGGGCATGGAGTTCTACCGCAACGTCAAGGTCGACCGCGACCAGACGGTTGACCAGTCCAGAGAAGAGGTCACCATTGATACTCTTCCCGAACTCATCGCCGAGACAGACATCATCGCCCCGACCGTCCCCGCGCGCACGCCCGTCGCCGTCGTCGGCGACGACGATGCGGACGTTGACATGGACATAGACGATATGGACGACGACGAGTAGAGGCTAAAGTTTTAACAATCAAACCCGGCGAGGCCATATCTTCAGCCTCACCGGCACAAACAAGACCGGCGCACGTTTTCCCAAACCAGCGCCCGTGGTGAGTTAAAACCCACGTTAACCAATCTCTGCAACCAACGCCCGACGTGGCTCGACCTCGCGCATCGCAAACTCGACGCCGCCGTTTGCGCCGCCTACGGTTGGGACACCTCCATCTCCGACGAACAGATTCTCGCCAATATGCTTGCGCTCAATCTCCAACGCGCCGCCACATAAACTAGAGGCCGCCACGCCCCACCCGGCATGACGGCCGCGCAGCACAGCCTACCCCCCGCCTGATAGACGTGCCGACATGGAACGCATCCCTCAACTGTGCGTCCCATTAAAGATTCCCGCGATAGTTTCCACCAACACGTTGACGCCTTCAGGCTTGCTCAAGTACACGTTCGCGCCAGCCCGTATCGCGGCTTTATGGCACTCGGTCGCTGAGAGCATGACGATAGGTAAATGCTTGCGATGGGCTAAGCGGCGCGCATAGCACACGATTTCAATTCCATTGACGTTGGGCAGGTGGTTATCCGTAATCAATAAATCATAAGAAGCAGTGCTGGCTAATTTGGTCAGGGCTACAGCACCGTCAATACAGGTGACAACTTTCCAGCCATGGCCTTCTAAAGTTTCCCTGACGGCATCAGCGACGACCTTGTGATCTTCAACATGAAGAATGGTGAGGCTCATCTATGATATTCTTGCGCTCGGTCTAGTCTTTGAAAATCAGCAACGGCTTATGCGTAGCTCAGCCTCAACCTCAAGCGAGTGGTGAGCATCGCCGTTCGAGATGGAAGGTTCCCACTCACGGCAACAGTTAAGCGCAGAAGCATTCTAATCCAAAATAGGATTAGCAGCAAGATAAATCCAATCCTTTCATTAGGAGATGGCTTCTAATGGGAAGGGCTGCGCGCTTGAGGTCTGTCCGTCTCGCTGAGAAGTTGCGGTACGTCCGCAACGCATTAGGACTTTCACAGAATGAACTAATCAGGCGGCTAGGAATTGAGGGAGTGATTTATCAGAGCAACGTATCCGGCTATGAATCTGGCGAGCGCGAGCCGCCTTTACCTATCCTTTTGAAATACGCGCAAGTGGCGGGTGTCTGTCTTGACGTTTTGGTTAATGATGAACTCGATTTACCCGCCAAACTGCCAGTCAAGCCGAAACACTCTCACCGTTGACCGTCGGGCAAAGCCTCGCACGCAATCTCACGCGCCGCCACATAATTCTAATGACAGATACTCACTCCCTGCCCGCCGGTATCAATGTTTATTCAATTTTGAGCAATAATTATAGCTGGCTTACCATCAAACAAATCGTGAGACCTATTAGCCGGAACAAGTTCAGCCCGGAGCATTGACACTCGTCGAACACTGCGATATAAGCCGCCGCCGGCATGTTCTCCGGTTTAGCTAAGACTAAGGGCAAAGAGCGATGCCAAAGTTCTTCAAACTCAAACATGCGATTTTGCTGGCTATGATGATAATTGCCTTTAGCGCCGGTCGTGTAATGGCGACGCAAAGGTCTTCTTGTCATCACACTCCCCGTTGCACCCATGCAGTGAGTGGTTGTCTAATAATTCGGTAACTGCTCCAATCTGGGTGGCTTTTATTGCTGGTCGGAATACGGAATCTGTTGTGATGGCGGAGGCTCTGACTACACGTGGTATTGCGGCGTAAGCTGTGATGCTACGCCCGGCGGCGGCGGCCCCTAGGAAGTGAGGAAAAAATGAGAAAGATCATGTTAATAGGGCTACTGCTAACGCT
>CAXTRQ010000144.1:0-15232 GCA_964246705.1 uncultured Pyrinomonadaceae bacterium | reverse complement strand
TTCGTCGTCGGGGGGGGGGGGCCGGCTCCGCCCCCCCCCCCCCCCCCCGCGCCCGGAGAAGTCGTCGCGGGCGACCTGTTGCGCCTCACTTTTGAAAACGGTCATGCGCTGATGGTCGTCGTCAATGCGGTCACGCTGCTCACGCCCGCATCGCCTGAGACGACGACGGTATCGCCGCTCGGACGGCGCGTCCGGGCGCGCATCACTGGGGATGCCGAACAGTGGTTCCGTCTGCCCAGCAGACCGCCCATCGTCAAGACCGGGCGGGCGCACGTGCTGACCTTCGACGGTAGAGAGCGAGAGGCTGATGCTTCTGTTCCGTCCGATTCGGCGTGGGGCAAAGGACAGGTAATTGACAGAGGCGAGCCGGTCACGCTCAACCTTGAGTTGCCACCCTCGCAAGCGCCTGCGCCCGGCTCGCTGGCGCGTATCGAGTTGGGCAATAGGTGGCTGTGGTTACGTGTGGATGACGTGCGTGTGTTGGGAACTCAAGGTTCTGCGACGACCGAGACGGTGCAGGTCGCGGGCGAAGGGCTGTGGGTGCTCAAAAGCAGGCCGACGAAGATGCCGGATACATCGGCATCCCTGCCCGTCTGTGAAAAGCTGCTTTTCCAACTGCGCGCGCGTCGCGGCGAGGCAGACCCGATGAGCATCTCGGAACTCGGTTTCGCCGACAGCCACCCGCGCTTCTGGGGCGCGCTGCCGACGGACGAGCGTCTCTACGCGTCCGATGCGCCGCGCGCAGACGGGCTGCACGTAGATGTCTGGCGCGAGGCGGGCAACCCGCGCTTTCCTCTGGCCGGATTCAGCGAAGAAGATGAGGCGGGGCGTATCTATTTTCCGGTGCTGATGCCAACCTTCCCGCGCCACGCCCTCGCCCCGCTCAAGATTAACGGGCAAGCCCTCGAACGCGACGGCCTCGCGGAGTTCGGGACAGACCTTTTTCTTGACCCTGATCTCAAAGAAGTCGGAACGGGCGACCTCATCTCGCGTGCTGATTTTATCCGCTACCAGAGCGCGAGCACGCGGCCTCTGAGGGGCATTCATGCCGCGCTCGAACTCGAAGAAGCGACCATCATCGTCGCCCCCGACGCCGTGCATAGAGGTTGGGAGATGGCGACCGCTGAGAGTCTCACGCCGCAGCCGTCGCCGCCGCTGCCGCATCCTGAGTGGTGGCGTTTTCTCGTTTGCGACGAGTCAAAAGAGATTCCGCTAACAGAAGAACCGCCATTGGGGCAGTTTCATCTGTGCGGCCTGCGCGTGGTCGAAGCACCTCACCTTGAGGTGGATGAACCTGACGCGGCGGGCACGCTGACGCTCTCATGGACGGGCGTGCCGGGCGCGAGCTACACACTCGAAGAGGCGACCAGCCCTGACTGGGGCGGAGCGCAGGTCGTCTATACCGGCGCGGACACGAACGTTGTGATTTACGGGCGGAGCAGCGGCAACTACTTTTATCGCGTGAGCGCGCAGGCGGGCGGCTCTTCGAGCAACTGGTCAAACGGCGTAGGCGTCGGCGTGCGGACGGCGAGCGGATGGCAGTCGAAGTCTTTGAAGGCTTACGAGCCGACCACGCTGCTCGAAGTGCAGTGTGCGCTGTTGCGGATGTGCGCGGCGCGGGGCGATTTGTTTACGGTGCTGTCGCTTCCTGAACATTATCGTGAAGAGGATAGCGTGCGGCATGTGGGATTACTAAAACCGTCCGCGCGCGCGGCTGTCGCGGGAGAGAGTTTGATCGCCCCGCTCGGCTACGGCGAGACGCGGGCGCTCAGTTTCGGCGCACTCTATCACCCGTGGCTGCTCAGCACCGAGCAGGAGGCGCGCAAGAGTCTACGGCGATGTCCGCCGGACGGAGCGGCGGCGGGAGTGTTGGCAGAGCGAGCCTTTAGTCGCGGGGCGTGGATCGCTCCGGCTAACGAGTGGCTGCGCGGCGTCGTGGCGCTCAACCCGCCACTCGGTCGCGCGTCGTGGCAGGCTTTGCAGGACGCGCAGGTGAACGTCATTCGTCACGAGCCGCGCGGCTTCCTCGCCATGAGCGCCGACACGCTGAGCGACGAGACGGAGTGGCGACCTATCGGCGTGCGTCGCTTGATTAGTCTCATCCGCCGAATGGCGCTGCGTCAGGGTGCGACATACGTCTTCGAGCCGAACAACGATGCCTTTCACCGTCTCGTGCGCCGTGGCTTCGAGGCGATGCTCGGCCAGATGTTCACGCGCGGCGCGTTCGCAGGGTCGTCACCTGCGACAGCCTTTAGGGTCGTGACCGATAGCACCATCAACACCCCACGGACGATGGATCAGGGACACTTCATCGTCGAACTGAAAGTTGCGCCATCGCTGCCTCTGAATTTTCTGACAATCCGTCTCGTGCAGAGCGGCGACCGTGGACTGGCGACCGAGGAGCGTTAACTGATGGCTCTACTTTCCGAACTATCCGATTTCCTCGGTGGCGACTCGCAGCCGTTCGCGGCCTTTAACTTCGCCGTGGAGATTCACGTTCCCGGCGTCTCGAAGCAGGTGTGCGGCGCTGCCTTCGCCGAGTGCGACGGGCTTGAGATGTCAATGGAGGTCAAGACGATTCGTGAGGGCGGCAACAACAATCAGCAAACACGACTGGCTGGTCCCGTCAGTTACGGGCAACTAGTTTTGAAACGCGGGATGACTAAAAGCTTCGACTTCTGGGACTGGTTCAATGCCGTGACGAAAGACCCGAAGCTGCGCGTCGACGCGGAGGTCGTTCTCTTCGCCGCCGATGGTGTTACAAAACGCGTCAGCTTCGTCCTGACGCGCTGCGTGCCGATTAAGCTCAAGGCTCCGGCGCTCAACGCCAAAGACGGCATCATCGCCATCGAGGAATTGCAAATTGCTTACGAGTCTCTGGCGTTGAAGAAAGCTGACGGCGGCGAACTCGGAGTCTTCGGGCTGTGACGCGGAAAATTCTCAGGGCTGCCGCAGACGCGTTTGTGAAGATACAAGAGAGGGTTTGAAAATGGCTGAAACTGACAACGTGATTCGCGCCGAGTTGCGCGAGTTGAAGTCGGACGGGAAGGAGACGGCCTACCGTGTCCCCGTCCAGTTCAACCCCGAAACTCTCAAGGTGAGTTTCGCCAACCAGCTTGAGCCTAAAGGTGAACAGGGCGGCACAAGCACCACTCAGTACGTCGGCAAGGGAACGACCAAGTTGAGCGTGCAACTCTGGTTCGATGTCACCGGGCCTGAGCGTCAGGGGCAGCAACAGGTTAAGGACGTGCGCGACCTGACGAAGCTGATTGTCTATTTCATCACGCCGAAACCAGCCGATGATGATCAGACGAAAGTCGTCCCACCGGGCGTCCGCTTTCTCTGGGGCTCGTTTAAGTTCGACGGCATTATGGAGTCGCTCGAAGAGTCGCTTGAATTCTTCTCGCCGGAGGGCAGGCCGCTCCGCGCCAGCGTCAGCATGAGCCTCTCGCAACAGAAAATCGAGTTTCTCCAAAATCCGGTCAACGACCCGCAAGGCGGCAAAGCTCCGGGCACGAAGCCTCTCGCCGAAGCCTCCATCGGCGACACGCTGCAAGGTCTCGCCTCCGGGTTGGGGAAGGCGCAGGACTGGCAGAAGATTGCCTCCGCCAACGGCATCGAGAACCCGCGCATGCTGCGCCCCGGCCAACTGATTAACATGAACGTTCCGTTTGGGAAATCTTAGGAAGGAAACTTTTATGGCCGTCGTCATCAGCGATTTTGAGGTTGTGGTTGACCCGCCGCCGGGCAATCGGTCGCCCGCGACCGACAACGACACTGCCGCGCCGAACGTCGTCCTGACACCACAAGAGATCGAGTTGTTATTGGAGAGACAGGCGGAACGCGCCGCACGCCTGCGCGCACATTGAGACCGCGCATCGGCGAGTTGAGGAGAGCCACGAAAGAGTATGGCGGAAGCATCAGGCATCGTTGTCGCAAGGCCGATTATCGCCATTGACGACACTGACGATTCGTCTCTGTCGGACGGGCTGATTACCCTTGCCATCACCGAAGACACCAGCGGGCTGTACCGCTGCGAGGCCACTTTCGGTAATTGGGGCGGGGTAGATAGCTCGCCTGACTATCTCTACTTCGACCGGCGCAAGCTCGACTTCGGCAAGAGCCTCAAGATTAAGCTCAAGGACGACACGCTCTTCGACGGTAAAATTATGGCGCTCGAAGCGCAGTTTCATGACCGTGGCTCGCGCAATCTGAACGTGCTCGCCGAAGACCGCTTTCAGGATTTGCGTATGACCCGGCGCACGCGCACCTTCGCCGACACGAACGATAGCGATGTTTTCTCACGCATCGCCAACGATCATGGCCTGACGCCGAACGTTGACGTAACGGGGCCGACTCACAAAGTTCTATCTCAGATAAATCAGAGCGACCTCGCTTTCATGCGTGAGCGCGCACGCTCTCTCGACGCGGAAATCTGGATGGATGGAAACAAGCTCTACGTGAAGTCTCATAGCGGTCGCAACGGCGGGACGCGCAAGCTGGCTTACGGGCGCGAGTTGTACGAGTTCTCTGTCATGGCCGATTTGGCGCACCAGCGCACCAGCGTCTTCGTCAACGGGTGGGACGTGGCGAGCAAGTCGGGTCTGCAATACGAAGCGACCGATGCGGTCGTCAGCGGCGAGTTGAACGGCGGGTTGAGCGGCGCAAGCATTCTCGCGTCGGCCTTCGGACAGCGCAAAGAGGCTCTGGCGCACACAGTCCCCTTGAGCGCGCAGGAGGCGCAGACGGAGGCCGAATCATACTTCAAGATGACGGCGCGGCGTTTCGTCGTCGGTCGCGGTGTCTGCGACACGAGTTCGCTGCTCAGAGTCGGCAGCTATGTCGAGTTGGACGCCATCGGCAAGCTTTTTAACGGCAAGTATTACCTCACGGAAGTCAAACACATGTTCGACTTCGCACACGGTATACGGACAGCATTCAAGGCCGAGCGTCCCGGGATCGGTAACGTGTAATAAGCTCGCGCCGCCGAGCGCGCGTCGGGGCGGACGGAAGCATCGAGGGCAGGTGAAAAGGTGTTGGAACAAGACCCGTTAGAAATGATTCTTGATGCGCGCATGCCGCGTGGCCTCGGTGGCCGCTGGTACGGAGTCTATCCGGCGCTCGTCAGCGACATCCGCGATCCGGACGGGTTGGGGCGCGTCAAGCTGACGCTGCCGTGGTCGCCTGACACGGGCGGCGACCGCTACGAAGTGTGGGCGCGCGTGGCAACACTGATGGGCGGCAGTAATCGCGGCAGTTGGTTCATCCCCGATGTCAACGACGAAGTGCTCGTCGTCTTTGAGGGAGGCGACCCGCGCCGCCCCTACGTTATCGGCGGCCTCTGGAACGGCAGCGACTCTCCGCCCGAAACAATGGACGGCGCAGGCAACAACTTTCGCAAAGTCGTGCGCTCGCGCAACGGCGTGAAGATTACGCTCGACGATACGGACGGGCAGGAGAAATTGATTCTCGAAACACCCGGCGGCCAGCGCATCACGATGAAGGATGGGCCGGGCGCGGTCGAGATAGTTGATAGCAACGGCAACTCTGTGAAGCTTGAGACGAGCGGCATCACCGTCACGGCATCAGCCAAAGTAACCGTCAATGCGAGCACTGTCGAAGTCTCTGCCGGGATGGTGACGGTCAATGCCGGAATGTCGAAGTTCAGCGGCGTGGTGCAGGCCGACACGGTGATTTGCAACAGCATCATCAGCGCTTCATACACGCCGGGCGCGGGCAACATCTGGTAACGAGATGAAAGACCAATATCAATGGACTGCGCCATCGCCGCTCTGGACAGAGGCCGCCAACGCCAATAATCCGGCGGTGCGCGCGGCGATGCAACAGCCAGCCGTCCTGCGTTTTGCGACCGACTCGTTCATGGAAGACTTTCTGACGATGCTCGAAACCGACCCGTCGCGTCTCGGCGGCTATCTCGCACAGCCTGAGACGTGGCGCGCGCCCTCAACGACACCTGAGCAGATAGAGGAAGTCCCACGATTCTTGCGCGGGTTGAATCGCCTGCGAATAAATGCCAGCCGCACGCTCGAACAAACATCTTCATTGCCGCTGACGAAACAGCAAAGCCTCATCGCTAAGTCAGCCACAGGCGCAAGCGATGCGCCGCCGCTCAAGCTTTATCAACCGGCGCACCAGCGTTTCTATCTCGTTACCGCCTGTCTCGTCTGCCGCCGTCCGGGGATGCCCGACCACGCGCTCGACACCAATCGAGAAGAGCGTGCCGCTTACGTTATTCGCCGTCTGTATCAAAAACCCAACGGCGGCGCTCAGGGACTCGAAGAGTATGCGTTCGTCGCCACGCCGCAGGGCAACTCGTGGCAGAAAATCGCAAACGCCGCCGCGACTATTATGCCGGGCGAAGAGCGGCTGCCGCTCTTTCCCGTCAGCTTCGACGAAGACGATGGGCGCAGGCGGCGTGTCTATGCCGGAATGATTCCGGTCGGCAAGCGCGAAGCTTACATGGGCGCGGGCGAGTCCACGTCTTCAAGCAAGACCGGCGGAATGCCTGCGGGACAGACCGCAAAGACGGCGCGCAAGATTCATTTCCGCATGCAGATTGCCGAGCCTTGGAAGAGTTTGTTTGTCACTGCCGACGCCGCCAACCGGATCAAGACCGAGTCGCCTCCGCCCAAAGACGACGAGCCAGCGCCCGACACTTCCGTCCTCATCAAGAACAGCCGCGAGCAGTTGCAGACGATGTCTTGGTACATCCTGCTCGACCTCTCGAAATATTTCGCGCAGTACTTGCCGAACGTCTGGAAGGTCGTCCTTAAGGAAAAGCCCGAGTCTGCGCTGGCGAATGATGCCGAGCGGAATCTTTACAACGCACTGAAGACGATGACCGTCCCGCAGTCTCTCAAGGACGCGCTGACCAATCCGGCGGACACGCTCAAGAGTTCGAGCTATCAGGCGTCGAGCGTCGCTTCTTCGCTGCTCGACGCGCTGCAAAAGATTAACGACACGACTGATAATTGGGGCGCGAAATTGGAGAGCGTCGCCGTCAGCTACGACCGCAAGACGCCCGACCCGTCGTGGCCTGATTTTCTCTTCCCGCTCGCCGACCCGCTCGAAACTCCGCCGCTCCCGCCCGCCTCGATTAACCCGTCGCCGAACGCGGCGGACGAATCGGGCGAAGCCGTCGCGCTCGATCAAACGGGCGTATCGCAGGCCGTGCAGGATCAGCAGAGCCGTGTTGATAAGTTGGTCGCTTTGGTCGTGCGTGCGCTGCCGGACAAATCACAAGAACCTGTGCCGCCGCCGCCGCTCGCCACGCAGCCCGTTCTGGACACGCGCGAGGGACAATTTATTATCCGTTGCATTTATGAGCGACCGCTGTGCGGCCCGCTCGACCCTCCTGTGCTGAGCGAGCCGACGCCCGCCTTCCAACTCGCGGGATTCTTCGACCCGGACGCCCCTGCGCGTCCAATCCGCATCGCGCTGCCGATTGACACTTCGCCCGCAGGGTTGAGGAAGTTCGACAAGAACACGGCTTTTATGATTTCCGACGCGCTCTGCGGGCAGATGCAGCGCATGAACGGCATCACCTTCGGCGACCTCGTGCTCTCCGTTCTGCCGTGGCCGTTTCACAAAGACCTCTCGTTGAAAGTGCCGGGCGTCGGGCCTTGCAAAAGCGGCGGCGTCGAGTTGGGGATGATCTGCACCTTCTCGATTCCCATCATCACCATCTGCGCGATGATTCTGTTGATGATTATCGTGCTGTTGTTCGACTTCATTTTCAAATGGCTGCCGCTCTTCAGAATATGTTTCCCGCTGCCGAAATTTAAGGCGAAGGCATAGAAGCTCATGGACGACGGACTGCTCTACGGAAAAGGCATCTCGTTCCCGCCGCGCGTCGGCTCGGACGGGCGCATCGCATGGTCTGCGGGCGAGGCTAACGTGCGCGAGTCAATCCAGATAATTCTTCTGACCGAATGGAACGAGCGCGTGATGTCGCCGCAGTTCGGCGGTAGCCTCGGTCTCTTCCTCTTCGAGCCGAACAACGTGACCACACGCCATTTGATTAAAGACCGCATCGTGAAGGCGCTGGCGCGGTGGGAGCCGCGCATCGCGGTCGAGTCCGTAGAAGTCGAAGAGGACACGCAAGACCCGCAGGGAGCCGTCGCCACCATCATCTACAAGTTGGTCGCGACACAGGCGCGCGAGCGCGTGAGTTTGAACGTGACGCTGGCCGGATAAATGGGAGCCACCAGATGCCTTTGACGATTCCGACCATTGACGACCGCAAATATCAAGACCTTCTCGACGAGGCGCTGGCACGCATACCCGTGCACAACCCGGAGTGGACGAATTTCAACAAGAGCGATCCGGGCGTCACGCTGATCGAAGTTTTCGCCTTCCTCACGGAGAACATTCTTTATCGCAGTAACCAGATACCGGAGCGCAATCGGCTCAAGTTTCTTTCGCTGCTCGGCATCCCGCTTCAACCTGCCTCATCAGCGCGCGGTCTCGTCATGTTCACCAACGAGCGTGGCCCGCTGCAAACTTTTACTTTAAACGCGGGGTTGGAAGTGCGCGCCAGTCAGGTTCCGTTTCGCACCGAGTTGGGATTGGACGTGCTGCCCATCGAAGCGCAGGTTTATTACAAGCGCAAGCTGACGAATCCTTCGGATAAGGTCAGAGATTATTACGGACAACTTTATGCCTCATACGGCGGGGCGCAGCAAGACAAGGCGAAATTTCAGTATTACCAGACCATGCCGCTGACGGCGCGTGAGAACGATGAAGTTGACCTCGGCGCGGAGACCGTGGACGGCTCGCTCTGGGTCGCGCTGATGATGCGGGCCGCCGATAAGCCCTACGCGTCATGGATCGAAAATGCGCGCGCGGCCATCGCCGGAAAGACTCTCTCGCTCGGCATCGTCCCTTCGCTCACGAACGCGAGCCGCAAGCTTGCGCCGGGCGGTCGTCCTAATTCGCAGGGAAGGACACTGCTACAGTTTTCGCTTCCGAACGTCGGTCAGGACGGCACGCTCGAAAAAGACAAGACGGGGACGCCGACGCCGCGCTACCGTCTGCTCGATGCCAGTTCGACAACCGACATGCTCGACGAACCGGGCATCGTGCAGATTGTGCTGCCCGCCGCCTCGGATTTGCGGCTCTGGGAAAATCTCGATCCGCTAGAATCCGGCGTCGGCGATTTGCCCCCCGCGCTCGAAGACACCAACTTGAGCGAGCGTGTGATTACGTGGCTCCGCATCCGTTCGTCCGCCGCGATGCGCGCAGGAATACTGTGGGTCGGCATCAACACGACCCCTGTCTCACAGCGCGCACATGTCTCGAACGAATCTCTCCCGGCCGGGACGGGCGAACCCGATCAAGTCATCGCGCTCTCGAACACTCCCGTCACCGCCAACTCGTTGCGCCTGAGCGTGACGGCGCAGGGCAAGACGACCGAGTGGAAAGAGATTGACGATTTGCTGAGCGCAGGCCCGGAAGTGCCTGTCCCCGACTCGCGTGTTGCGCCCGGCTCGCCCGCGCCGCTCAACCAGCCGTCCGAGGTCTTCACGCTCGACCCCGAATCAGGCCAGATAAAATTCGGCGACGGGCTGCGCGGCAAGCGTCCGCCGCGCGGCGCGATTATCCGCGCCGATTATGACTATGGTGTGGGCGCGGCTGGCAACGTCGGCGCAGGCTCGATCAATACGGGCGCGTCGCTGCCCGCAGGCATCAAGGTCACCAATCCGATACGGACGTGGCAAGGCTCGCGCGCCGAGACTGTGAGCGAGGGCGAAAAACAGATCGCCAGCTACATCCAGCATCGCGACCGCCTCGTTAACGCCTCGGATTTTGAAACCATCACGCAGCGCACGCCCGGCGTTGACATCGGTCGCGTCGAGATTATCCCGGCTTTCAATCCAGAACTCGTCCCGAACGAACCGGGCGACGCGCCGGGCGCGGTGACGATTATGGTGATACCAAGTTCCGACCCGAACCAGCCGAGCGCGCCCGTGCCGGACAAACTCTTTCTCGATGCCATCTGCGCTTATCTGAACCCGCGACGGCTGGTGACGACAGAGATTTTTTTGCGTGGCCCGGTCTATAAACCCATCTGGATTTCAATCGGCATCAACATCGTGGCGGGCGTCGGTATCGCGCAGGTCAGGGAAGCAGTACGCAGTGCGATTCTGCAATTTCTCGCACCGCTGGCTGACAAGTCTGCGCCGTCCGCGACGGGCGCGCAGACGGCTCCGCTCAACACGCCGCAGTACGCAGACATGCAGAAGGGCTGGCCGCTCCGCAAGTCTGTCACCGACCGCGAACTGCTGGCCGTGGCGAGCCGCGTGCAAGGAGTGCTGTCGGTCAACGACGCACTCATTGCCGAGGGAACTTTGCCTGCGACGGCGCAGATTGCTATGCGCGGCCTTGAACTGCCGCGCGTAATGGGCATCTCCGTCTCTGTCGGAGAACCGATGAGCCTCGACGAACTGCGTGGTCAGTTGTCGCTCCCGCCGAGTGGCACGACCGGCGGCACAACCGGCGGCGATACGACGGGTGGTGAAGACGGCGCGGGAACCCTTTTGCCCGTACCCGTGATACCAGAGGAGTGTTAGCCGAGTGGACGTTAACGGCACGAGATTTCACCTCTTGCTCAACGAGGATGACTGGGGCGCATGCAGCGACGGGCGTGGCACTCTTCGACCGTCCGTGTCCTCGCCGCCCGACGACTCACCCCTGCCCGACTTAGTTTGGAATCGTGAGCGTTCCGAGTTGACTCTGCGCCCTCTGCTTTTTCAGTTCGTCACGCCGCTGAAAGACACGCCGCCGTCTCTTCATGTCCGGCGCGGCGCGGCGCGAGACCGTTATGGTAATTGGTACTGGATAGATTCCACTGTTCGGCGGGTTCAAGTCTTCCGCGCAGATACGCAAACCGTCGAGACTTTTTGGCCGCCCCCCGTCGAGTTGTCAAACGAACAGCCCGCGCCGCCGAGCGACTTCAGGCCGCGCGAAGTTCAAGCGCCCACGCTCCTACGTTTCCTCGGCCTGACCATCACCGAGGAGCAGTATTTAGTTGTTGGCGTGCTTGAGCCTGCGGGACTGTTAATCTTCGATCTCTATTCCGACAACACGCCGTTGCAAATCGTGTGGCCTGCCGAAGCAGCTTTCTCGCCGTTCGACATGGCTGCCGCGCCGGGCGGCGGCGTCTGGATTCTCGACCGCAAGAACAGGCGTTTTTGGGCGCTCGACCGTCACTTCAATGTGCTCGGACAGGAGCAGGCGGAGACGACCGTCGAGGCTGGAGGGCGTGAGGATTTTCAACCGCGAGGCGTGAGCGCCGAGCGACGCCGTGCACGTCGCACATTTCCCTCTGGCGTCTCTCTCAACTCTTCGCCCATCTCCGCCGATGACCCTATTGCCATCGAGGCTTTGCCCGACGGATCAGTGCTGATTCTCGACAGCAACCCGACACGAGATTTTTCGCTCATCTATCGTTACCGTTTTCAATGCCAACTGGGGCGGCCAATTTCGACCGACCGCATGGGACAACTCATTCAGCGTGACGTTAAAAAGGGCTTTCGCCTGAGCGGCTTCGACTTCGCGTTCGTTCCGCAGCACAACGATGATGGTGCTAACGTCTCGCATCGGCTCTATGTCGTCGCCGATGACGGCAATCAGGTCTTCGCCTTCGCGGTGTCTCTGGACAAAGAGCAGTTTGATTTGGAGCCGCTGCCCGATTACTTGCCGATGCGAATGTTCGGCGGCAAAGGACTCGTCGCGGTCGGGACAGAGTTGTTCTACGACTTCGGGGACGGCTGGATTCCGCTCGTCGAACAACGCCGCCCGCGATACCTCTCCGATGCCACGCTCTACACGCCGCTGAGTCCAGTGGATGCGGATGCAATGGCTGCAAGCCTACAGGGTGGCGAGAGCGTGACCGCATTTGACGGGCGCGAGCCGGACTGCGTCTGGCATCGGCTGATGATAGACGCGTGCCTCCCGCCGGAGACGGAGGTCAGAGTTTCCTCTCGCGCCGCCAACGACGAGCGCGAGTTGGCGTTGACCGAATGGCAGCCGGAACCTGTGCTCTACATGCGCGGGGGTGGCACGGAACTGCCGTTCCTCCGTCGTCAGACCACAGCAGCAGCAGTAGGCGATGGCACTTGGGAACTTCTTTTTCAGCGTGCGCGTGGGCGTTACCTGCAACTCCGTCTCGAACTGTTCGGGAACGGCAGAACGACGCCGCGCATACGCGCCCTGCGCGCTTACTATCCGCGTTTCTCGTATCTCGAACATTATCTTCCGGCGGTCTATAGCGAAGACGCGCAGTCGGCCTCGTTCCTCGACCGTTTCCTCTCAAACTTCGAGGGACTGTTCACCTCGCTCGAAGATCGTGTGGCGGCGGCGCAGATGCTCTTCGATGTGCGCGGCGCACCGACGGATAGTCTGGAATGGCTGGCGAGTTGGCTCGGCGTGGCGCTCGACCCGACGTGGGACGAAAGCAGAAGACGGCTCTTCATCAAATACGCGCCCTTGTTCTTCCTTCATCGTGGGACGGCGCAAGGGCTTCAGATGGCTCTCAGGCTGGCGCTTGACGAGTGTCCGAATGAAGAAATCTTCAACGACGAGCCTTCGACGCACGCGCGTCCGGGCGGTATCCGCATTGTCGAAAAGTATTCGACCAGACAACTGCCAGCCGTCTTGTTGGGCGACCCGACCGATACGGCAGACCTTGCGAGGCCGCGCCTCGTCGAACGCACGGTGCGCTGGCGACCCGAACAAGGCCGCACTGTCTTGTACGAACGCTTCACGGAATTCCTGCGCGCGCAGGGAGAGAGTCCGGGGAAGTTGGTCGAATATACGATCACTCCGCCGCCGGACTGGCAGTCGCAGTGGACGCAGTTCTCGCGCGAGACGCTCGGCTTCGTGCCCTCTTCGACCGTGACCGAGGTTCAAATCTGGCAGGAATTCCTCAAACGGCGCTATCGCAACATCGAGCAGTTGAAGCAAAGCTACAAGGCGAAGTGGTCGTCGTTTGCACAGGTTCCACTGCCCGGCGACATGCCGCTGACCAACCCGCGCCTGCGCGACTGGTTGCAGTTCCTCGAAGAGACGGCCGCTCTGCCAGCGTCGGACGGGCGCAGGCGTTGGCAGGATTTTCTCGCGCGCCGTTATCAAAGCGTGGCGAAGTTTAACGAAGCTTACGGGACGCTCTGGGCTGCCTTTGAAGTTGCGTCACTGCCCGAAGGTTTACCGCCGGACGGCTCGCCGCTTCACGACTGGTATCAATTTGAAGGCATCGCGCTCCCCATGCACGAAGGCGCGCATCGTTTCACAGTTCTTTTACCGATGCGCAACTCTGCGGCTTTCGATAGCGACGAAGAGCAACTGCGGCACAGTTTCGCGCGGCGCATTATTAATCTTGAGAAACCTGCCCACACTATTTTCGACATGAAGTATTACTGGGAACTGTTTCGGATCGGTGAAGCGCGGCTCGGCGAAGACACGCTCATTGACCTCGGCAGCCGCGCGCCGCAGTTGATGTCGTCGTTGATTCTCGGGCACGGGCATCTGGCTGAAACTTATCTGCCCGCGAGAAGGCAGATACCCGGCGACCGTGCGGTGCTCGGACGCGAACAACTGAAGGATTGAATAATCATTGCGACAGGAGAAACTGAGATGAGTACCTTTGTCCCGCGAGCGACAGCCTCAGCCCTTGCAGAGCCTGACCCGACCAAGCACGTTAAGTACACGCTCGGCATGGTGCTCGGCGTAGACGACTTCACGCAGGAGTTCGCCTATCTCACAGGACGAGACCAGTGGTTGGCGCGCGACCTGTTCGGCTACGGAACGGTGTCGGGGTTACAAGTCAACATCGAGATTGAAGGCAGCGCCCCGCAGGTGCTCGTCACGCCAGGCGTCGCCGTCAGCCCGCGTGGGCAACTGATTAGCGTCGCCCCGGCGCAGTGCGCCGACTTAGACGCATGGGTGACAACGCACCGCGAAGAATTGCAAAAGCAACTCGGCGAAGTGGCGGGCAACACTTCAGCGGTACAACTCTACGTCACGCTCGGCTACCGCGAGTGCGCGACCGACATGATTCCGATTCCGGGCGAGCCTTGCCGCAGCGCGGACGAGACGATGGCCGCCTCGCGCATCACAGACGATTTCAAACTCGAACTGCGTTTCAACGCGCCCGACCAGCGCGAAGAGGACGCCCTGCGAGATTTCGCCGAGTGGCTCGGACAAATCGAAATTACGAGCGAGTCGAGCGAGTTCCCCAGACTTCAGGAATTTGAAGAAGCGATTCGCAGCGCGACGCATGCGAAAAGTTCGCCGCCCTCCTCGTCGTCGGATTTAATGTACGGCTCGCCGCCTTCCAATCTGAAGATTGAAGCCATCCACGCCGCCAAGTATCTCCACGCGGCCTTGCGTCTCTGGGTAACGGAACTGCGTCCGAAGTGGCAGTCTTGGCGTCCGGACATCGGGAGCGGTCTCGACAGCCAGCCCGCCAGCACGGGCGAAGAGTCCGTGATGTTAGCCGAGTTGCGCGTTCCCCTCTCGCGTGCCACATCCACAGCCGTCTGGCGCGTCGGTAAATCAAACGAGATCGAGGTGCGCGAAGAACGTCGTCCTTACGTGGCGCACCTGCGCATGTTGCAGGAATTGCTGCTCAACGCCGGACGCGCCCCGAAGCCGCTTCCGCCCGCTTACCAGACGATGGCTGCTGGACTTGTCAAAGGCGTGGAAGGCAGCGGGGGAAATGAATTCAACAACCTGCGCGTGACGAAAACCGGCGCGGGCTTTATCTCGATGCTCTTCGACGGATACCAACAACCCGACCCGATGACCGCGCCGTTCCAGTACATCGTCAAGGCGCTGCTGGTGCTCCCGGCAAATTCGCCGCTCACCACGCCCGCTGTCACCTTCTCGCGCTTCGAGGCGGCAGACACGGGATTTACCCTCAACGTGATGAATGCCGGTAAGCCCGTGGATAAAGCGTCGCTCGCCAGTGTGAGTTTCATGGTCGAAGTCAGCCGGTATCTCACCACCGGGAAAGACAATAAAGAGTCCAAGGAAAAGGACGCTAAAGAAACCAAGGACACCAAGGAGTCTAAGGAGAAAGATACCAAGGAGAAGGACACTAAAGAGACTAAGGAGAAAGATACTAAGGAAACTAAGGAAAACGACCCCAAGGAAACCAAGGAGAAGACTTCTAAGGAGACCAAGGAGAAGGATACTAAAGAGACTAAGG